>DASXME010000280.1:0-1644 GCA_036495825.1 Streptosporangiaceae bacterium | reverse complement strand
CGCTCAGCCAGGAGGTCCGCCTCCGCGCCGCCCGGTTATTTTTCTTTGATCAAAAAGAAATTTGCCGGGCGGCGCAGTGGTCGGCCATGGCGGCCAGCCGGGCGATCGGCGGCGATGTCAGGAGAGCGTGTCCGCGAGCCGCTCCATGTACCACTCGCCCGGCGTCGTGACCATCTTGAACCGCTCCTCGGCGCGCGTGTCGCTGAACGGGAACAGCGGCTCGATGGGCGCGTCATGGTTGGGCATGTGGAAGAACGGGATGGAGATGCGGGATCCGGTGTGCCCGTTGGCAGGAATTGCGCACGCGGTGCCCCGCGCTGGCCTGACCGGCCCGGCCAGGGACTGCTCAGCGGGCATTCTCCGTGCGGCCGGGTGCCCATAGCTGGTCGGGTTCGCCGGCGGCGAGCCGGCCACGGTAGACATTGATCTTGTGGTCGATGATCTCGAGGTTCTGCTGGACTTCAGCGAGCCTGGCTGTCACCTCGGCGCGGTGGGCCTCCAGGAGTTCAAGCCGGTCCTGCTCGTTGCCTGGCCCGGCGGACACGAGCTGGGCGTAGCGCCGGATGGTCTTGATCGGCATGCTGGTGGCTCGCAGCTTGGTGCAGACGGTGATCCAGTCGAGGTCGAGCTGGCGGTATCGCCGTCGGCCGGTAGCCGTACGGTCGACCTTGGTGATGACCAGGCCGGCGCGTTCGTAGTAGCGGAGAGTGTGCACGCTGACCCCGGTGCGGCGGGCGGCCTCGGCGATGCTCACGCCCGCTGGGGACCCCGAGCCAGCGGGTTCGGTGGCCGATAGCGATTTGACTTCGAGCACGCTCTAAATTCTAGCGTCGTGGTATGACTTCCCCGACGCTCCCCCCGCCCACGGACGGTGAGCTGAGCCGACGCCGCCGGCTCCTGGTGCTCTCGATCTGCTGTGTCAGCGTGATCATCGTGGTGATGGACATCTCCATTGTCAACGTCGCGCTGCCGGTGATCCACCACGGCCTGCACGTCTCGGAGTCCGGGCTGCAGTGGACGGTCGACGCGTACACGCTGGTGCTAGCCAGCTTCCTGGTCCTGGCCGGGTCCACAGCCGACCGGGTCGGCCGTCGGCGCACTTTCCAGGTCGGCCTCACCATCTTCGGGCTCGGCTCACTGATGTGCGGTCTGGCGCCGGGCATCGGCTGGCTGATCGCCGCCAGGGTGCTGCAAGCCATCGGTGGCACGATGCTCAACCCGGTGGCGCTGGCGATCATCGTCAACACGTTCCCTGACGCGGGCGAGCGGGCCAGGGCTATCGGCGTGTTCGGCTCGATGACCGGCCTGGCGCTGGCGCTGGGCCCGGTCCTCGGCGGCGCCCTGGTCGACGGTCTCGGCTGGCACGCCATCTTCTGGGTCAACGTGCCGATCGCCGCCGCCGCGATCGCGCTTACCGCGCTGTTCGTGCCCGAATCCCGCGCCGCCCGCGCCCGCCGGCCCGACCCGGCAGGCCAGATCCTGGTGATCATCATGCTGGGCAGCCTCGTCTACGCCATCATCGAGTCCAAGTCGCTGGGCTGGACCTCGCCAACCATCCTCGGCCTGCTGGCCCTCGCCGCGCTGGCCGCGCTGGGCATCCTTCGCTACGAGCCGCGCCGGGCCGACCCGCTGCTGGAGCTGCGC
>DASXME010000279.1:0-1894 GCA_036495825.1 Streptosporangiaceae bacterium | reverse complement strand
GTGTTCGCCGCCGCGTCGCCGGCCAACGGCGCGCGGATGGTCGCCCGGGCCTGGCGGGATGCTGCGTACCGGGAGCGGCTGCTGGCCGACGGGAACGCGGCGACCGCCGAGCTCGGCTTCGACGTCGGCCACTACCGGCTGAACGTAATCGAGAACACGCCTGGCGTGCACAACGTGATCGTCTGCACGCTCTGCTCCTGCTACCCGACGGCGCTGCTCGGCCCGTCGCCGACCTGGTACAAGAGCTTCGCCTACCGGTCCAGGGTGGTCCGCGAGCCGCGGGCCGTGCTGGCCGAGTTCGGCCTCGAGCTGCCGGACGGCATCGAGATCCAAGTCTGGGACTCCAACTCCGAGATCCGCTGCATGGTGCTGCCGCTGCGGCCGGAAGGCAACGACGACGCGACCGAGGACGAGCTGGCCGCCCTGGTCACCCGCGAAGGCCTGATCGGCACCGCCCGGCTCTAGCGGCGCCAGCGCAGCGGCAGGTGCGTGATCCCGTTGATGAAGTTAGACGTTAGGTGCACGGGCTCGCCGTCCAGCTCGACCTCGGGCAGCACGGCGAGCAGCTCGGCGAAGAAGATCCGCAGCTGCAGCCGCGCGAAGTGTGCGCCCAGGCACAGGTGCGGCCCCTGGCCGAAGGCCAGATGGTCGTTCGGCTCGCGGCCGATGTCGAACCGGTAAGGCTCGGGGAAGGCGCGCTCGTCGTAGTTCGCCGAGGCGTGGTAGACCACCACCTTGTCGCCGCGGCCGATCCGCTGGCCGGCCAGCTCGGTGTCCTGGGTCGCGGTGCGCCGGAAGCTGAGCACCGGCGGGTGCCAGCGCAGCATCTCCTCGACCGCGCCGGGCAGCAGCGCCGGGTTCTCCCGCAGCCGCCGCGCCTGCTCAGGATGCCGCAGCAGCGCGAGCACGCCGCCAGGCAGCGCGCTGCGCACCGTGTCGTTGCCGGCGATGACCAGCAGGAAGAAGAACATGGCCAGCTCGGCGTCGGCCAGCGACCGCCCGTCCACCGACGCGCCGGCCAGCGCGGTCATCAGGTCGTCCGCCGGGTGCGCGCGCTTGTCCGCGGCGAGCTGCCGGGCGTACTCGAACATGTCGGCCAGCGCCGCGGGCGAGCGCGGGTTGACCGGCCGGCCGCCGGCGTCCCTGATCACCTCGGCGTGCTCCGGATCCTGGTAGCCGATGACCCGGTTGGTCCAGCGCAGCAGCAGCGGCCGGCCCTCGGGCGGCACGCCGAGCAGGTCGGCCAGGTTGGCCAGCGGGAACTCGTCGGTGACGTCGGGCGGCAGGTCACAGCGGCCGCGCGGGGCGACCGCGCCGAGCAGGTCGCGAGCGCGCAGCCGGATCTGGCCGGCCATCTGCTCCAGCCGGCGCCGAGTGAACGCCGCGGCGGCGACCCGGCGCAGCCGGCCGTGCTCCGGCGGATCCATGTTGAGGATCATCCGCCGGATGAAGTCCAGGTCACCGGGGTCGGGGTCGCGGATCTGGGTGGCCCCGAGCGAGGAGGAGAACAGCTCGGGCGTGCGCAGCACGTGCCGGACGTCGGCGTACCTGGTGACAGCCCAGTATCCGGGGCCGGCCGGCCAGCCGAGGACTTCGGGCTCGGGCTGCCAGCACACCGGGGCGCTGTCCCGCAGCTCGCGGAACGCGGCGTGCGGCAGCCCGCGGGCGAATACTTCGGGATGGAAGACATCGGGAGCCGCGGTCATCCGTCCGATGCTGGCCACCGACGGGCCCGCTGTCAACGCGCCGACGCCGACGGACCGGCTGGGTAGCCTGGCGCCATCGAGCGCATCGTGATCCTCGGCTCGTCAGGGGCCGGCAAATCCACCCTCGCGATAGGCCTGGCCCGGCGCACCGGCCTGCCCGTCGTGTATCTCGACCTGCTGTTCTGGCG
>DASXME010000278.1:0-2686 GCA_036495825.1 Streptosporangiaceae bacterium | reverse complement strand
GGCCAGTTCACCCAGTCCCGGCTGCTGCTGCCCGACGAGCACGGCCAGCTGCCCGAGGCGCGGACCGCGTTCGAGCTGGTCACCCTGCACCTGGACGCCGCGCGGCGGGATCCCGACTACAAGTTCGTGCTGGCCGAGATCGACTACCTCAAGCCGCACTTCGACGCGCACCCCGAGGACCGCGAGGACCTGCGCCGGTTCATCGCCGACGGCAGGATCGAGATCGTCGGCGGCAGCTACAACGAGCCGAACACCAACCTGACCAGCGCCGAGTCCACGATCAGGAACGCGGTGTACGGGATCGGCTACCAGCGGGACGTGCTGGGCGCCGACCCGGCCACCGCCTGGATGCTGGACGTGTTCGGGCACGACCCCGGCTACCCGGGGCTGATGGCGGCCGCCGGGCTCAGCTCGTCGTCCTGGGCGCGCGGCCCGTTCCACCAGTGGGGCCCGCACGGCACCGTCGGCAGCAACGAGCGGATGCAGTTCGACAGCGAGTTCGAATGGATCTCACCGGACGGGACCGGCCTGCTGACCAGCTACATGGCCAACCACTACGGGGCCGGCTGGTCCACCCACCGCGCGCCCGACCTGGCCGCGGCGGAGCGGGCCGCCTACGAGCAGTTCCGGCAGCTCGCGCCGGTGGCGGCGACCAGGAACGTCATGCTGCCGGTCGGTGCCGACCACGTGATCCCGTCGCGCTGGGCGACCGGCATCCACCGCGACTGGAACGCCCGCTACGTCTGGCCGCGGTTCGTGACCGCGCTGCCGCGGGAGTTCTTCGCCGCGGTCCGCGCCGACGCGGCGGGCGGCCGCACCTGGCTGACCCCGCAGACCAGGGACATGAACCCGGTCTACCCGGGCAAGGACGTGTCCTACATCGACACCAAGCAGGCGCAGCGGGCCGGCGAGGTCGCGGTGCTGGACGCCGAGCGGCTGGGCACGCTGGCCTGGCTGGCCCCGGCGGCCAGGGGAGGCGCCGGCTTCCGCTACCCGGCCGAGTCGCTGGACAAGGCCTGGCGGCAGCTCGTCTACGGCGCGCACCACGACGCGATCACCGGCACCGAGTCCGACCAGGTGTACCTGGACCTGCTCGGCGGCTGGCGCGAGGCGTGGCAGCGCGGCGACGAGGCCCGCCGGGACGCGGCGGCGCACCTGGCCGGCTTGATCGACACCAGCGCCGCCGCCGCGCAAGCCGGGTCAGCCCAGCCGCTGCTCGGCGCGGTGGCCGTGTTCAACACGCTGTCCCGCGCCAGGTCCGGCACGGCGCAGGTCACGCTCTCGCTGCCCGAAGGCGCCGCGCCGTGGGTCACGCTGCTCGACCCCGGCGGCCGTGAGCAGCCCTGCCTCGCCGAAGGCGTCACCCGGCACCCCGACGGCAGCCTGGCCGAAGTCACGCTCACCTTCCGCGCCGCAGGCGTGCCCGCGCTCGGCCACCGCGGCTACCTGATCGCCGTCGCGCCCGCGACGCCGGCCGAGCCGGGCTGGCAGGCCATCGACGGGGCGGCCATCGAGAACGGCAGCTTCGCGGTGACCGCCGACCCGGCCCGCGGCGGCGCGCTGAGCCGGATCTACGACAAGCGCGCGGCGGCCGACCTGCTGCGCCCCAGCGCGGCCGGCAACGAGCTGGTCCTGCAGGAGGAGTACGACTACCACCCGCGCTGGAACGAGGGGCAGTGGCTGCTGTCCCCCAAGGGCCCGGGCCGCCCGGTATCGGGCCCGGCCCGCGTCCGCGCCGAACGCTGCGCCGCGGGCCGCCGCCTGGTCGCCGAGGTCACCGACGGCGACCTGCGGTTCACCCAGGAGACCCTGCTCTGGGACGGCGCCGACCTGATCGAGTTCCGCACGCACGTGGACGGCTCGATCGGGCACGACCGGCTGCTGCGGGTCAGGTTCGGCGCCGACGTCCCCGGCGGCCTGCCGGTCTACCAGACGGCCACCGCGGCGATCGGCCGGCCGCTCGGCGTGGCCGACACCGACGTCGCCGAGAACTGGTTCACGCTGGACAATCCGGCCCGTGACTGGTTCGCCGTCGGCTCGACCGCCCGCGTCGCGACTCCCGACGGAGTCATGCAGGCGATTGGCGTGGCCGAGGTCATAACCCCTTCTATTCCGAACGGTGACGCCGGCTCGCAGGCTGCTATCAGGGAACTCGTCGCGGCGCTGGCCGCCCAGGGCGTCACCGCCACTTGCTCCCGGCCGGACGGCCCGCGCTACGGCGCGCTGGACCTGGACTCCAACCTGCCGGACTTCAGGATCGCGCTGGGCGGCCCGGAGCAAAACCCGTTCACCGCCGAGGTGCTGGCCGTAGCCGGCCTCGCTCTGCCGGACGACCTAGCGGCACCGGGCGGCCGCCTGTGGGTGCCGGCCGCGCGCAGCCGCGCCGAGGCGTTCGCCGCGGGCGCGGACGTGCGCGCCGCCCGCGACCTGCCGGTGCTGATCGTGGCCTGGCCGCCGGGCGGGCTGGCCGCGGCGGTCGGGGCGCTGGCCCGCGACCTGGCCGACTCGGTGATCGAGGTGCCCGCCGCCCGGCTGGGCGAGCCGCTGGCCGGCCGGTCGGTCGCGCTGCTGAACCGCGGCACGCCCGGCGGCCTGGTCACGCCGGACGGCACGCTGCACCTGTCGCTGATGCGGTCCTGCAGCGCGTGGCCGAGCGGGGTCTGGATCGACGGCGAGCGGCGCACCG
>DASXME010000277.1:0-25903 GCA_036495825.1 Streptosporangiaceae bacterium | reverse complement strand
GTCGCGTAGCGAGCACCGCTCGCGTGGCCAGCACCGCTCGCGCAGCGAGTGCCGCGTGGCGGCATCCGTGTCCGGCTCCCGAGCTTCTCGGACAGGCCGGGCAACTGAATCTAACGTGAATTCGTCCGTTCCTCTGATTTTGTCAGAGGGGCGTACTAGGGTCGAACTAGCTTCTTAAATTGATCTACGGCATGTTGCTGTGCCTGACCGGACCGACGACCATCCTGAGGGAGGTGATCAAGGTGCGTGACTCCGGAGAGCGTCAGCCCGCGAACGCGGCTGAGGCGCTGGCGATGATGGAGACGTGCCTGGATTACCTCAACGGCACCGACACCGCGTCCCTGGGCGCCGCGGCCCAGGGGGAACTGCTGAAGGGCCTGGAGCGGGCCGAGTCCAAGCACGCGGCGGCGTGGGTGAACGTGCTGGCCGCGTTCGCCGCCGGGCGGGGGTTTGAGCAGGACGGGCAGTATTCGGCGCGGGCCTGGCTGATCTGGCAAACCCGGGTCACGCGCGGGGCGGCGGGCGGGGCGGTCGGCTGGCTCAAGCGGGCCCGCGGCCACCGCGCGGTCTGGGAGGCGCTGGCCGCCGGGACAGTCTCGGTGTCGTGGGCCCGGGAGATCTGCGCGTGGACTGACCGGCTGCCTGAGGATCAGCGGGAGGACGCGGACGCGATTTTGCTGGCCGCGGCGGCCGGCGGCGCGGCGCTGGCTGATCTGGGGGCGCTGGCGTGGGAGATGTACCAGCGCTCCCGGGCCGGGCTGCCCGACACCGACGATGAGGACCGGTTCGAGGACCGGGGGCTGCAACTGGGCCAGACGTTCGGCCAGGCCGGCCGGCTCGAAGGCGACCTGACCGCCGCCGCGACTGCCGCGCTGCGCACCGTGCTGGATGCGCTGTCCGGGGTGACCGGGCCGGAGGATACGCGGACCGCGGCGCAGCGGCGGCACGACGGGCTCGAAGAGGCCTGCCTGCGGCTGATCGCGGCCGGGATGCTGCCGCAGCGGGCCGGCCAGCCGGTGCACCTGCAGGTGCAGGTCAGCCTGGACCAGCTCCGCGGCCTGGCCGGCCCATCGCGCGCCGAGGCCGCCTGGGCCAGCCAGGGCCCCGCCGGTGCCGGCGACCTGACCGCGGCCGAGGCGCAGGCGCTGGCCTGCGACGCGACGATCTACCCGATGGTCACCGGCACCGTGGACCACGCCGCCCTCGACACCCTGGTCCAGCTGTTCCTCACCCTCGCCAGCCACAGCCGCCACCCCGGCCCAGGCCAGGCAACAGGCACCCAGCCGCCGGCGGCCGCATTCGGCCCCACCGGAACCCCCGGCCGCGACGGCCGGCCGGACCTTACCGGGCTGGCCGGGCCTGATGGGCTGGCCGCGCTGACCGCAGCGATCAGGGATGCCGCCGCCGCACTCCGGCCCGGTGCCGCCACCCCACCGGGTGCTGTAGTCCCGTTGGGCGACCGGGCCGGCCGACGGCTGCGCCGCGCCCTGCTCGCCCTGGCCGCCGATATCCTCTCCGGACCCGGTGGCCTGGCTGCCGCCCTACGCGCGAACCTCCTCGGCCAGCCCTACACCACGATCAGCCTGCCTCTGGACGTTGGGGCCGCGAGCGAGGTCATTCCCGGGCACCTGCGCCGGGCGGTGATCGCCCGGGACCGGCACTGCAGTTTCCCCGGCTGCACCCAGCCGCCGTCGGTTTGCCAGGTGCACCATCTCATCCACCGGGAGAACGGCGGACCCACCGCCCTGCCCAACCTGACCCTGGCCTGCCGCTTCCACCACCTGACCGTCCTGCACCGCTGGGGCTGGAAACTCACCCTTAACCTCGACGGCACCACCACCGCCACCAGCCCGACCGGACACACCCTGCACAGCCATTCACCTCCGAGCCAGGCCGCCTGACGACCGCCGAGCAGCGGAGTGCGGGACCTCCTCCCCCGCACTCCGCCCGGCCGACGCACCCCCAGGCTCGGCTGCCTGCCCCCGCTCATCAGGCACCCGGGCAGGCCCAGCGCCGACCCTTCGATGAGACGTGTCTCGCCTTGGCCGCCGCCAGGCCCCGCCGCAGAACGAGCCGGATGCGCGTGGTTCGCTGCGCTAGCCTCAGCGCGGCGGGTGCCGCGCGGGCGCCGGCCAGATAGGGAGCCATGGTGGCAACTGGGCATACCGCGATCGTGACGGGCGCTAATCACGGCATCGGCGCGGCGACCGCCCTAGCCCTGGCCGGGCGCGGGTGCGCGGTCCTGTGCACGTTCCTGCGGGTCGATGACCCAGACGATCCCGGTATCCCGCAGGCGTACCGCGACCACCGGGCCCAGGACGCCGCGGCCGTCATCGCCCGCATCCGTGACGGCGGCGGGAGGGCAGTCGCCGTGGAGGCCGACCTGTCCGACCCGGCCTCGCCTGCGCTGCTGTTCGACACCACTGAAGAGCAGTTCGGCCCGGTCGATGTGCTGGTCAACAACGCGACCGGATGGCTGGCCGACACCTTCGCGGCCACTCCGGCCACCACGGCCACCACGGCCACCACGGCTGACCGGCTCGGCCGGTCCCTCCAGCCGGTCACCGCCGGGACCTGGACCCGGCAATTCACCGTCGACGCGATGGCCGCGGCCCTGATGATCAGCGAGTTCGCCCGCCGCCATATCGCCCGTCAGGCAACCTGGGGCCGGATCATCGGGCTGACCTCCGGCAGCGACCTCGGCTTCCCCGAGGAAGTCTCCTACGGGGCCGCGAAGGCCGCCCAGGAGAACTACACGATGTCAGCAGCTCTCGAGCTCGCTCCGTTCGGGATAACGGCCAACATGGTCCACCCGCCCGTCACCGACACCGGCTGGATCACCGATGCCGTCCGCGAGCACGTCGCCGCAAGCTCCGGGCTCATCCACATCGCGACACCCGGCGAGGTGGCCGAAGTGATCGCCTACCTCGCCTCCGACGCCGCCGCTCTGATCACCGCAAACGTGATCACTCTGCGCTGACGGCCCGCCTCGAACGTACCGGCAAGCGCGACTGCCTCCCGCGAACAAAATCTCCTGTATGTACAAGATGTCGCGCGTATATGACAATCGGCGTGATCGGCGTGAAATACCCGCTCTGCGAGTGCGCCCTTGGCCAGCAATGTGCCTGGCCCGGAAGGAGCCGTGATGCCACGATCCGGAGCACAGCGGCCCGGAGTACGGCGGCCCGGAACTCGCTCGCAGCGGGCGCGCGGCTGGCAGGTGTGGGCGATGGTGCTGGTCGCGGCGCTGCTGACCGTCGGCTCCGCGCGGGCCGCCCCGGCGTCGGTGACCGAGCACGCCGCCGCCGTCACCGCCACCGGCCCGGGCGGCTCGACCTTATTCGGGAACGTCAAGTACTGCCCGGGCATCGACCCGACCGGCGCCAGCGACGTGATGGACATCTACACCCCAGCCGGTGCCGTGGCGGGCGACCACTTCCCCGTTTTCGTCTTCGTCCACGGCGGCGGCTGGGAAACGGGCAACAACCTCAACGCGGGCGCCAAGCTCGGCGCCGACGGGTACTCCCTCGAAGTCGCTACCGCCCTGCTGGCCACCAAGGGCTGGGTGGTGGCCTCCGTCGACTACCGGCTGGCCGACCACTCCACGAACCCGCCCGGCCAGCAGTTCCCTGACCAGATCATCGACGTGAAGTGCGCCCTGCGGTTCCTGCGGGCCAACGCCGGCACCTACGACGTGGACGGCAGCCACATCATCGCCATGGGCTCCAGCGCCGGCGGGCACCTGGTCAGCCTGGCCGGCACCGCCCCGCCGTCAGCGGGATTCGAGTGCCAGAGCGGCGACACCACGGACTGGTGCGGCCAGTCGAGCGCGGTACAGGCCGTCGTGGACGAATGGGGGGTTTCGGACTTCACCGACTCGACCTGGGGGCTGCACGCCAGCCAGGTCATCCAGCAGGTCTTCGGGCACGCGCCTGGCGTGGACAACCCGGTGCTCGAGCGGGCCAGCCCGGTGAGCTACATCGCCACGGGCGACCCGCCCTTCCTGATCATCCAAGGCGACGAAGACCCGCTGAACACGCCTACGCAGGCGCCTGAGCTGGCTCAGCGGCTGACGCTCGCGGGGGTGCCCAACACCATCTACATGGTGCACCACGCCGCGCATGGTGTCCTTGAACCCGGTGAGCAGCCGGGGATCACCCAGCTGGTGCAGATCGTGACCAGCTTCGTCGAGAGCGAAGGCTAGGCGCCGTCATGACCAGACGTACCCGGGCCATCGCCATCACCGCACTCGTCGCCCTGGGCGTGGCCGCGGCCAGCTATGCCGGGCTGCGGCCCGCCCTCGCCCAGGGCCGCAGCTGGACCACCCAGGTGACGCTCTCCGACCTGCGCAGCGTCACCTGCGCGGGGACCTCGGACTGCTGGGCGGTCGGGAGCAATTCCACGGCGCCGGTGGTCTACCACACCACCAACGGCGGGACGAGCTGGACCATCCAGACGGTCGCCAACCCGATCGGCTATCTCCAGTCGGTGTACTGCCAGAGTGACGGCCTGCACTGCTGGGCGGCCGGGACGGCCGAGGCGGGCACCGGAGCGGCTGGGGTCATCTACTCGACGATCAACGGCGGCACCAACTGGTCCGGCGCCCGGGTCACCAGTGCCGCCAGCCGCCTCAACTCGATCGCCTGTCCAGGCTCGGGCACGGCGGTGACGTGCATCGTGGTCGGCGACACTGAGGCCGCACCGTTCAGCGGCCGCGTCCTGCTCGTCCCCGGCGACCTGAGCTCGGTGCAGTCCGTCGCGCTGCCGTCCGGCGTGGCGGACCTGACCGGCGTGGCCTGCCAGGGCAGCAGCGACTGCGTGGCGACGGGCGTGCGTTCGACGGATCAGACCACCGGCGTCTTCTCGGGCACGCTGATCGCCACCGCCAACGGCGGCACGTCGTGGACCACCACGCAGATCCCCGCCGACGTCAGCGGCCTGGCCGGCGTCACCTGCCCGTCGTCCGGCTCCTGCGCCGCCGTCGGGTACAGCGCTCCGTCCGGCGGCCCGCCGGGCGCCGTCGTGATCAACGGGCCGGTTACCGCCACGTCGTGGAGCGCTGAGGCGCACATCACCGGCGTGGACTACCTGGACGGCATCGCCTGCCCGGCTCCGGCTACCTGCCTGGCGGCCGGCTACTCGGGTACCGGCGCGGCGGCGACCGCGAAGCTGGCGTGGACGACTAGCGGCTCATCCTGGAGCACCGAAGCCGTCGGCCCTGGCTACCTGGACGGGGTTGCCTGCCCGGCCGCCGGTACCTGCTGGACGGCCGGCTACCAGGCGCTCGGGGCCAGCGGCAGCGGTGACATCGACGCCCTCACGCTGAGCGGGAGCACCTGGACGGTGCACAGCCAACTGTCGCTCGGCCCCCGGGTGGGGCTGACCGGGGTGTCCTGCGCGAACCAGACGAACTGCATCGCCGTAGGCAACTCGGCGTCGGGCCCGGTCATCCTGGCCTCGGCCGACGGCGCCACGTGGAAGAGCCAGACGCCTCCGGCGAAGCCGGGAGTCGTGTACCACCTCGACGCGGTGGCCTGCCCGAGCACAACGCAATGCGTCGCCGTCGGCTACGAAGTGCAGTCGTCCGGCGTCAAGACGGCGATCAGCACGTCCACCTCGAACGGAGGGACGACGTGGAGCCCGGTGACGGTGCTGTCGGGGGTCAGCCACCTCGACGGGGTCACCTGCGCCAGCACCGCGCGCTGCTGGGCCGGGGGCGTGGACATCACCAGCCTGGGCACGTCCGGCTTCACCGGAGTGATCGACACCACCACCAACTTCGGCAGCACCTGGGCACCCACGACCGTCCCGGCGACGGTCGGCTACGTGACCGGGGTCGCGTGCGCGCCGGGCAGCACCACCTGCGCGGCCGTCGGCGGCACGCCGGCCGGCGTGCCGACCGTGGTCACGACCACCACCGGGATGACCTGGACGGCCCGGACCCTTCCCACCCTGCCCAACGGCGGCAGCTACTCCGACCTCAATGCCGTCTCCTGCGCCGCGACGACGAGCTGCGAAGCCGTCGGTGACCAGCTCGTGCTGGCCAGCGGCACGGCGCAGGGGCAGGCAGTCATCCTGTCGGGCAGCGGCACGGGCCTCGGTACCTGGTCGCTGCAGACGGCGCCGTCGGGCACAGGCCCACTGCGCAGCGTCTCGTGCGCCACGGCCACGACCTGCGAGGCCGTCGGAACCACGATCAGCCCGGAGGTCGGCTCGCCGCCCGAGCCGACCGGCCCGACCACGACGGCCCTATCGACGAACGACGGCTCGACCTGGGCGGTCGATACCCTGCCGAACGATGTCCCGGTCCTGCGGGCCGTCGCCTGCGCGACCGGAACGTCGGCCTGCCGTGCGGTCGGGTCAAGCTCGATCGTCGCGGCCGGGTCGTAGCCGCCGCCGGAGCCAAAGGCGGCGGCGGAGCCAGGTCAGCGGGACGGCGCCGACGAGCCCGCCGGCCAGCGGAAGGAGTGGCGCAGGCGCGGCCGCGATGCCGCGCTGGGCGAACGTCGAGGGTATCGGCAGCACCCGCCACCGCGACGGCGGCCACACGATCAGGAACGCCCGCCCGATCACCTCGTTCTCGGGGATCGTCCCGCCGTGGGGATCGGTAATGCGCAGCCGCGAGTCGTCTGACACCGCGCGGTTGTCGCCCATCACCCACAGGCGGCCGGACGGCACGGTGATGCTGAACTGCCCGGAATACCCGGACGGCGCGTCACCGGGCTTCTCGCCGGGGAACAGGTAGGACTGCTCATGCAGCGGCACGTCGTTAACCGTCACCAGCCCCTGGGCGTTGCAGCACGCCACCTGATCGCCGGGAACGCCGATCACCCGCTTGATGAAATCGGTCTGCCCGGGGTTCGTGCCGAACAGCCCGGCGACCGAATGGAACAGCCAGCCCAGCGTCACGTTGTACAGCCGCTCCACCGGATTGGAGGTCCCCTTCGACGGCGGCTGCGGCGGATTCCACGAGCCCGCGCCGCTGAACACCACGATGTCGCCGGGCTCGATGCTCCTGAAGTGATACACGAGCTTGTTCACGAGCACCTTGTCGCCGACCAGCAGCGTGTCTTCCATCGAGGACGACGGGATGAAGAACGCCTGGACCACGAACGTCTTGAGCAGCAGGGCGATCACCAGCGCCACAGCCACCAGCACCGGCAGCTCGCGCCAGAACGAGCGGCGTTTGTCCTTCCGCCCCGCGCCAGGCCCGGCGGCGGCAGGCTTGGCGGCGGCGGCAGGCTCGGCAGCCGCCGCAGGGCCGTCCTGGTCAGCCTCGTCGCTGGTCATCGGGATCGAGCCTAGCGCCGCCGAGGGCCTCAGCTGACCGACGTGTGGGCGACCACGCCGCGGCGCATCGCCGTGACGGCGGCGCGGGCCGTGACGGCGACGTCGCCGCCGGCCGCCGCCGCGACCTGATCGAGCAGGTCGATGACCTGCTTGGCCGAGCGTACGAAGTCTCCCGGCGCCAGGTGCGGCGCATCGGCCAGCACCGACTCCAGGGCGTCCCCGCGGGCCCACCGGCTGGCCGTCCAGCAGAAGCCGAGATCCGGCTCGCGCAGGAACGCGAGCCCGTTGTCCTTCTCCAGCTGATCGAGCTCGCCCCAGGCCCGGATCATCGATCCGAATACCTCGCGCACCCGGCCCGGCGGCAGCCGCGGCGAGCTCAGGTCGTCGGACTGCCGCGACTCGAACGACAGCGCGGACACGCAGGCCGCCAGATCCGGCGCGGACAGGCCGTCCCACAGGCCCCGGCGCAGGCATTCGGCGGCGAGCAGGTCCAGCTCGGTGTACAGCGCGGCCAGCCGGCGGCCCTCGGCGGTCACCGTGTCGGCGTGCAGGTAGCCGAGCCGCTCCAGCACGGCGCACACCCGCTCGAAGGTGCGCGCGATGACGTGCGTCCGGCCGGCCATCCGGCGTTCCAGGCCCTCGATCTCCCGTTCCTGGCGCCGGTACCGCTCCGCCTGCCGGACGTGCTGCTCGCGGTCGGGACAGCGATGGCAGGGGTGCGCGCGCAGCTTGGCCCGCAGCGCGTCCACGTCGGCGTCCTCGGGGTGCTCCCTGGCCGGCTTGCCGAGATCCCGCCCGGCGACCCGGTCCCGCACGACCGTGCTCAGGTCCCTGCGGTGCTTCGGCGACCGCTCGCTGAACCAGTTGGGCACCCGGATCCGGTCGATGGGCAGCACCGGGCCGGTGAAGTCGGCCACGGTCAGCCGCCTGACCTGCCGGCCGGCGGTAAGCACGAGCAGCGTCGCCTCGGGCCGGTGGTCGAGCACCACGGCGATCCCGGCCCGGCGGCCGGCCGGCACCCGGATGATGTCGCCGCGGCGCAACTGCACCAGCGAGCGTGCCGCATCCGCCCGCCGCGCCGCGGCCCGCTCCCGCGACAGCCCGCGCTCGCGCTCGGTCAGCTCGGCGCGCAGCCGGGCGTACTCCGCGGCGTCGCCGAGGTCACAGCGCGACCGGCCGGCCAGCCGGCCGAGCTCCTCGCGGCCCAGCCGCGCCTGGCGGGCGATGCCGACGACCGCCGCGTCCGCCTGGAACTGGGCGAAGGACGACTCCAGCAGCGCGGCGGCCCGCGCCCGGCCGAACTGGCCGGTCAGGTTGACGGCCATGTTGTAGGACGGCCGGAAGCTGGAGGTCAGCGGGTAGGTCCTGGTCCCGGCCAGGCCGCCCACGGTCACCGGGTCGACGCCGCGCTGCCAGAGCACCACGGCGTGCCCTTCGACGTCGATGCCGCGCCGGCCAGCCCGGCCGGTGAGCTGGGTGTACTCGCCGGGCGTGAGGTTCGCGTGCGTCTCGCCGTTCCACTTGTCCAGCCGCTCGATGACGACCGTCCTGGCCGGCATGTTGATGCCCAGCGCGAGGGTCTCGGTCGCGAACACCGCCCGGATGAGGCCGGCCGAGAAGAGCTCCTCCACCACTTCCTTGAAGGTCGGCAGCATGCCGGCGTGGTGGGCGGCGATCCCCCGCTGCAGCGCGCTGAGCCATTCGCCGTAGCCGAGCACGCGCAGATCCTCATCGGGAATGTCCTTGGTGCGCCGCTCCGCGACGTCGCGGATCTCGGCCGCCTCCTGCGGGGTGGTCAGCTGCAGGCCCGCGGCCAGGCACTGCCCCGCGGCGGCGTCACACCCCGCGCGGCTGAAGATGAACGTGATCGCGGGCAGCAGGCCGGCCGCGTCCAGCAGGCCGATCACCTCAGGCCGCCGCGGCACCATGGACCGGCGCGGCCTGTGGCCGCCGCGGCCGGGCCGGTTCGGCGCCTTCCTGGCGGCCCATTCGTCCCGCTCGGCGATCCGGATGAGCTCGGGGTTGACCCTGGCTTCGCTGCCGCCCAGGTCGACGAACAGGTCGTACAGCCGGCCGGCGGCCAGCATGTGCTGCCAGAGCGGGACCGGGCGCTGCTCGTCCACGATCACGGCCGTGCCGCCGCGGACCTGATCCAGCCACCGGCCAAACTCCTCGGCGTTGCTCACGGTGGCCGACAGGGCCACCACCTGGACCGACTCGGGCAGGTGGATGATCACCTCCTCCCAGACCGCGCCGCGGGACCGGTCCGCCAGGTAGTGCACCTCGTCGAGCACCACGTAGCCGAGGCCGGCCAGCGTGGCCGAGCCCGCGTACAGCATGTTCCGCAGCACCTCGGTGGTCATCACGACCACGGGCGCCTCGCCGTTCACGCTGTTGTCGCCGGTCAGCAGGCCGACGCTGGCGGGCCCGTAGCGGCTGACCAGGTCCGCGTACTTCTGGTTGGACAGCGCCTTGATCGGGGTGGTGTAGAAGCACTTGCGGCCGGCCGCCAGCGCCAGGTGCACGGCGAACTCGCCGACCACGGTCTTGCCCGAGCCGGTGGGGGCGGCCACCAGCACGCCGTCGCCGCCGTGCAGCGCCCCGCACGCCCGCACCTGGAACTCGTCGAACTCGAAGTCATACAGCGACTGGAAGGCGGTCAGCCAGTCCGGACGAGCGCGAAACGCCGCGTACCGCTGCGCCGGTGTCGCCATGGGTCAAGATTAGGCGGTCAGGAGCGCGGATCGTCGTCCAGGTCGTCCAGGTGATCGAAGTCGTCGAGCGGCGCGGCCTCGTCGTCCCTCAGGTTGGCGTAGGGCGAGGACCGGGCCAGGCTGCGGTCGTGCCCCCAGATGATCAGCTCGGCGACCTCGACCAGGATCACGCAGGGCGCGGCCAGCAGCAGCATCGTGGTCGGGTCGGGGCTCGGCGTGGCGATGCCGGCGAACACGAACACGGCGAAGAGCATGACCCGTCGCCACTTGCGGAACCGCGCATGCGTCAGCACGCGGGCCATGTTCAGCACGACGAGGGCGAGCGGCAGCTCGAAGGTGAGTCCGAAGCCGAGCACCATCGCCGTCACGTAGCCGAGATAGGTGCTGATCTGCGGCAGGATCGTGACCCCGGTCGGCACGATGCCGAGGAAGAACCGCAGCCCGCGGCTCATCACCAGGTACGCCAGCCCGGAGCCGAGCACGAACAGCGGCACCGCCGCGCCCACGAACGTGTACGTCCAGCGCTTCTCCCGGGAGTACAGGCCGGGAGCGATGAACGCCCACAGCTGGTAGAGCCAGATCGGCGAGGTCAGGATCAGCGCGAAGTAGAATGCGATCTCGATCCGGATGTTGAACGGGTCGAAGATGCCGTTGACGACCAGCGAGTAGTCGATTCCCCGGCAGCCTTGCGGCAGCGGCTTCTTCGCGCAGATGTCGTGCACGGCCTGCTTGTACGGGTGAACCGTGAAGTTCCAGATCCGGTCGAACACCCACGGGATCAGCCCGATGCCGGTGCCGATGATCAGGGCCAGCAGCGCCCGGATGACCCGCGAGCGTAGCTCGCGGATGTGGTCCATCAGCGGCATCCGGCCCTCGGGGTTGGACGCCCGCCCGATGGCCAGCATGCGGCTGCCAAGCACGCGCGCGCCGGTGACGGTGTCGGGCAGCTTGGTCATGGCCGGTTAGGGGATCAAGCTCAGCTGGCCTGCGTCTGCTGCGCTTCAGCCGTCGACGACTGCTTGCGCAGCTCGTCTAGCTGCTGCTGCAGCTCCTCAACCTGCTGCTGCTGGGTGATCTGCGGCGGAGCCTGCGGCACGGGGGTGGTCTGCGCGGTGGTCACGGTGCTCGCGGCGGGCTCCTCGTCGTGGAGCTCGTGAATCTCCGTCTTCAGGATGCGCATCGACTTGCCGAGCGACCGCGCGGCGTCGGGCAGCTTGCGCGACCCGAACAGCACCAGGATCACCACAGCCAGGATGAGCACCTTCCACGGGCTGTCAAACAAGTCGCCAATCATGTGGGCCCTCTTCAGCGGGAGGAAAATGTCCCCGAGTGGTTGGGTCTTCTCACGCCGAGTGTACAGGCCGCACTTGCGAACGAGTAGGACACCCGATGCCGGTTATGCGGCGAAGAGCGTTACGTGGCGTAGAGCGCCAGCGCCGCGGCCGCCTCCTCGCGGACCTGCGCGGCGAGCCCGGCCGGGGCGATGGCCCGGCCGTCCTCGCCCAGCCGCAGCATCAGCCTGCGCACCCACCGCAGGTCCGGAGTCCGCAGCGTGACCTGCAGGTCGTCGCCGTGACGCTCGACCCGCTCGCAGGGGTAGTACTCGGCCACCCAGTGCCCGCCCGGGCGAAGCTCGAGCACCACGCTGACGTCCTCGTCCGAGGGCCGGAACAGGCCCTGGTCGACGTCGACGGGCTCGGCCTCAGGCGGCACCTGCGCCGCCGCCTGGAGGATCTCCATGCCGAGGACCCGGTCCAGCCGGAACAGCCTGACCCCCTCGGCACTGCGGCACCAGCCCTCGACATAAGTGCGGCCCTCCACCACGAGCAGCCGCATCGGATCCACGTCCCGCTCGGTGGCCTCGTCCCGGCCCGGCACGTAGTAGCGCAGGTGGATCCGCCGGCCCGAGCCGAGCGCCTCCTGCATCCGGCCGAGCATGCCGTCGGCGTGCCCCTTGTCCACCTGTACCTGGACCTGCGCGCTGATCGCGGCGGCCTCCCCCGCCGCCGCCTCGAGCTTGGCGATCGTGCGGCTCAGCGCCGACGAGCCGGCCGGGCTGACCTCGGCGAGCATCCGCAGCGCGATGAGCAGCGCGCTGGCCTCATCCACGGCGAGCCGCAGCGGCCGGGCGATCGACTCGGCCTCGGTGACCATGATCTCGCCGCCCTCGTAGGACAGGTCGATCGGGCAGTACGGGTCCGGCGAGCGCAGCTCCACGCACCACAGCATGTTCAGGTCGTCCACCAGTTCGCGCTCGGTCACCCCGAACGCGGCCGCCGTCTCGGCCAGGCTCACCACGTTCCTGCTGACCACGTAGGGGACGAGCGCCAGCAGCCGCGCCAGCCGCTGGCTGCCGGTCGGCGCCGCGGTCACGCGAGCACCCCCTTGAGCTGCCGGATGACGGCCTCGCGCAGGTCGGGCGGGTCGGTCACGATCACGTCCGCGCCGAACGAGGCGAGGTAGTCCGCGAACCACCCGACATCGCTGAACGAGACCTGGACGGCGTCCCAGCCGGCGCAGTCGGGGCTCTCGGCGATAGCGCCGCGGCGCAGCCCGTAGCCGGCGCCAGCCCGCACCTTCAGCGTGGCGGTGCGGTGCCGCGGCGGGCTGGAGTCCCAGCCCCGCACCACCTCGCGCACGTCCGTGCCGTCCGGCACGGTGACGCTGCCCGGCGGCCCGCTGAACGTCACCGCCCCCTCGATCCTGCTCAGCCGGAACACCCGCACGTCGTCCCGCCCGGTATCGAACCCCGCGACGTACCAGCGGCCGTGCCGGTTCACCACGCCCCAGGGCTCGAGGGTGCGCCGCGAGCCGCTCCGGCCCGGGGCCCGGTAGGAGAAGGTGACCGGCCTGGCGTCCCTGACCGCTTCCCACAGCGGCCCGAACGCGGCTTCGCCGGTCTGCACTCGGGGCTCGATGCCGGGCTGCGTAGTGTCCTCGGCGTCAATGCCCGCCGCCCGCAGCTTCAGCAGCGCCCCGGCCACCGCCCCGGACAGCTCGGCCCGGTGCCAGACCCGCGCCGCCAGGCCCAGCACGGCCGCCTCGTCCGGCTCCAGGGTGATCTCGGGCAGCTCGTAGGCCTCCCGCTGGATCCGGTACCCGGCCTCTTCGTCGCCGGGGCCGGCCAGGTCGGTTTCCAGCGGGATGCCGAGCTCCCTGAGCTCCTCCTTGTCGCGTTCGAACATTCGCTTGAACGCGTCGAACGATTCCGGGTAACCTGGAACAGCTTCACGAATCTGGGCTGCGGTCAGGGAGCGCCTGGTCGACAGCAGGCAGACGACGAGACTCAGCAGCCTCTCGGTCTTGCGCCGCGACATCGTGATCCCTCTCTGCGCCGGGGGAAACGCCCCTGAGGAGTGGGGAACCCCCTGAAGAGTGCCCCTGAAGAGTATTGTCCACGGCCGGCCGACGGTCTGCTGGGATTGACGCAGGCGCCACGCTACCCTGCCTCAATGATCAGGTGGCGCGATGGCGTGGTGGCCGCGATCCGCCGGGAGTGGCCGGGCGCGGTCGAGCTCGACGTGACGGTCGGGACCGAGACTTGCCGCGCGCTGGCCTACCCGGCGCTGACCGGCCGGCCGCAGGCGGGCGACCGGGTGCTGCTGAACACCACCGCGCTCGCCCTCGGCCTGGGCACCGGCGGCTACGCCTTCGTGGTGGCGGTCCCCGACCGGCTGCCGCCCGACCCGCCTCCCGGCGGGCATCTCGTCAAGGCCCGCTACACGCCGATGCAGGCGACCGTGCTCGGCGTCGACGAGCAGGACTCGCCGCACCATGGGGTGCTGCGCGACGCCGACGACCTCGGCGCGATGCCGGTGGTCGTCGCCGACCTGCACTCGGCGCTGCCCGCCATCCTCGCGGCGGCCAGGGCGGGTCACCCGGCGCCGCCGCGAGCCGCATACGTGATGCTGGACGGCGGCGCGCTGCCCGCCTGGTTCTCCCGGGCGGCCGCGGGGCTGCGCGAGGCCGGCTGGCTGGCCGGCACGGTCACCGTCGGCCAGGCCCTCGGCGGCGACCTCGAGGCGGTCACGCTGCACACCGGCCTGCTGGCCGCGCGGCATGTGCTCGGCGCGGACCTCGCCGTGGTGGCGCAGGGGCCGGGCAACCTGGGCACCGGCACCCGGTGGGGGTTCTCCGGCGTCGCCTGCGGCGAGGCAGTCAACGCCGTGGCGGTGCTGAACGGCCGGCCGGTCGCCTCGCTGCGGGTGAGCGAGGCCGACGCCAGGCCGCGGCACCGCGGCGTCTCGCATCACAGCCTGACCGCCTACGGCAGGGTCGCGCTGGCCGCGGCGGACGTGGTGGTGCCCGACCTGCCCGGCGAACTCGGCGCGCTGGTGACCGGGCAGGCGGCCCCGCTCGCGGAGCGCCACCGGCTGGTCCGGGTACCGGTCGACGGCCTGCACGAGATCTTGCGGGGCTGCCCGGTGCCGCTGTCCACGATGGGCCGCGGCCTCGACCAGGATCTGAGCTACTTCCTGGCCGCGGCGGCGGCGGGCCGGCACGCCGCCGCCCTGCTGCCGGCCTAGCGAGCTCTAGGTGGCCTAGGAGCCGGCCCGGCGGTAGGCCCGGACGGCGAGCGGCGCGAACACGATGAAGATGCCGGCCAGCCACACCAGGCCCTTCCACAGGCTGGGCTCGAGCGGTCCGCCGTACTTCGGCCCGACCGCCAGCGTGCGCATCGCGTTGATCACGTACGTGACCGGCTGGTTACTGGCGAACGCCTGCAGCCAGCCCGGCATGGTCGAGATCGGCACGAACGCTGAACTGAGGAACGTGACGGGAAAAAGCCAGATCATTCCGAACGCTTGCACAGACTCTTCATCGCCGATCGCCAGTCCGGTGTAGGCGGCAATGCAGCAGATGGCCAGCCCGAAGACCGTGGAGAGCACGACCATGGACACGGCCGCGCCGACCCCGTTGCTGAACCGGAAGCCGACCGCGTAGCCCACGCCGATCACGATCAGGATCGTCACCAGCATCCGGCCGCCGTCGGCGACCAGCCGGCCGGCCAGCACGGCTGAGCGGGCCATCGGCATCGACCGCAGCCGGTCGATCACGCCCTTCTTGAGTTCCTGGGCCAGCGCGATGGCCGTGCCGAACGTCGCGAACGCCGCGGTCTGGCCGATGATCCCGGGCATCAGGAAGTTGACGTAATTCCCCGGGACCCTGATGGCCCCGCCGAAGACGTAACGGAACATCAGCACGAACATCACCGGCTGGATCACGGTGAACACGATGTAGGCAGGCACGCGCATCCAGACCAGCAGGTTCCGCTTGGTGATGATGAGCGTGTCGGACACCGCCCAGCGGGCCTGCACAAACAGGCTGGGCGAACCGCCGGACGCGGGCGTGGCGGCGGGTATCGTGGCGGCGGTCATGACGCCGCCTTCGCGTCGGCCTTGCCGGACCTGCGGCGGCCGCGCTTGCCGCTGTCGGGCTGTTCCTCCTCGGCCGCATGCCCGGTCAGGGCGAGGAACACGTCGTCCAGCGAGGGCCGGCGCAGCGCCAGGCCGTGCGTCGCGACGCCGACGCTGTCCAGGCCGCGCACCACCTCGATCAGCGCGTCCGATCCGCGGCCGCCGACACCCACACCAACCACTCCTGTCTCTTTATCGACATGAGGCTCGCCTTCGCCGATCTGGGCGATCGCCGTGACCGCATCGGATATCCGGTCCCGGTCGGGCACGGTGAACTCGACCACATCCCCGCCGACCCTGCCCTTGAGCTCTTCCGCGGTCCCCGCGGCGATGACCAGGCCGTGGTCGATGACCACGATCTCGTCGGCCAGCTCGTCCGCCTCGTCCAGGTACTGCGTGGTGAGCAGCAGTGTGGTGCCGCCGGCCACCAGCGACCTGATCGTGTCCCACATGCCCAGCCGCGACCGCGGATCCAGGCCGGTGGTCGGCTCGTCGAGGAACAGCACCTGGGGCTGGCCGACCAGGCTGGCGGCGAGATCCAGGCGGCGCTGCATGCCGCCGGAGAAGTGCTTGGCGGCCCGGTCGGCCGCATCGACCAGCTCGAACTGCTCCAGAAGCTCGGCGGCACGACTGCGCGACCGGGGCCGGCTCAGGTGATAAAGCCGCCCGATGATCTCCAGGTTCTCCCGGCCGGTGAGCTCCTCCTGGATGGCCGCCGACTGCCCGGCCAGCCCGATCGAGCGGCGGACCGCGGCCGCCTCGCGCACCACGTCGTGGCCCTCCACCAGCGCGCGCCCCTTGTCCGGCAGCAGCAGCGTGGTCAGGATGCGCACGGCGGTCGTCTTGCCGGCGCCGTTCGGGCCGAGCACGCCGAGCACGGTCCCGCGCGGCACGGACAGGTCGATTCCGCGCAGCGCGTGCACGTCGCCGAACGACTTGACCAGGCCTTCCACCAGAATCGCCGGTCCCTCGCCGATCTCCGGCACACCATCCTCCTCATGAAGCCGCCTGCACATCAACATCTGCGCCTAGAACCTACCGGCCTGACGATCGTACAAGCCAGCGAAAAAGGACACTCCGGCAGGTGCGGCTGTATTCAACCAGCAAGGTCGAAGCGTACAACCTGGAGAAAGCACGAGGGCTACGCCGCGGGGGCCGCGCCGCGGGCCCGGGGTAGGGTCCCGTTATGGCTCTCGCGCGCTTCAAGGATCTGTGCCTGGACGCTGTCGATCCGGCCCGGCTCGGGCCGTTCTGGGGGGACGTACTCGGCCTCTCCTGGGAGATGCTCGACGACGGGGACGGAGTGCTCACCGGCCCGACCCCGCAGCACGCGATCTGGGTCAGCAAGGTGCCGGAGCCGAAGACCGTCAAGAACCGGGTGCACTTCGAGACCTTCGGCCGGAGCCTCGCCGACCTCGAAGACCTCGGATCCGGCGTCGTGCGGCCGGTGACGGCCGATGACGGGCGCGGGTGGACGATCATGGCCGATCCCGAGGGCGGCGAGTACTGCGTTCACCTGCGGGACAGCCCGCCCGGCTACCGGCTCGCCTGCCTGATCATCGACAGCGCCGACCCGGAGGCGCAGGGGCGATGGTGGTCGGAGGTGTACGGCGCGCCCGTGACGCACCAGGGGCGCTTCTCCACCATCTCGGACATTCCCGGCATGCCGATCATGACGATGGACTTCGTTTCCGTGCCCGAGCCCAAGACGGTGAAGAACCGCATTCACTGGGACATCAGCGTGCCTGGCCTGCAGCCGCTGATCGACGCCGGTGCCACGCTGCTCAGGAAGTCGGACGCCGAGGTCGAGTGGAACGTGATGGCCGACCCGGAGGGTAACGAGTTCTGCGCGTTTGTGGACCAGCCCGGGCCGGCTTGACGCCCGGCCAGCCGGGCCGCGCTATCGTCCCTCGCGGCGACCTTGACCAGTCCGCCCGGGGGCAGGAGCGGCCGTTATCCTCAGGCAATGACCGAATTGGCGGAGGTTTCCGGCCTCGACGGCGAGGTCCTGCTGGTCCGTGACGGCTACGGCATACCGCACATCCGGGCCGGCTCGGCGGCCGGCGCCTGGTTCGCGATGGGCTTCGCCTGCGCGCAGGACCGGCTGCCGCAGATGGACTACGACCGCCGCCGGGCGGCCGGGCGGTGGGCCGAGGTGGCAGGCCCGGCCGCCGTGCCCGGCGACGTGCTGGCCCGCCGGCTGAACATCACCGCGGCCGCGCATGCCGACGTGGCGGTCATGTCCGCTCCGGTCCGCGCGATGTTCGAGGCGTACGCCCGCGGCGTCAATGCGGTCATCGCCGCGGGCGAGCCCGCGCAGGAGCCCTGGCAGGCGTGGCATTCGGTGGCCGCGTTCAAGGTCCGGCACATCCTGATGGGGCAGTGGCAGCACAAGCTGGCCGAGGCCATGGTGCTGGCCAGGGTGGGCGCCGAGGCGTTCAGCCTGCTGGACACCGCCCCCCCGGCCGGCTCGGCGCTGACCGTGCCGCCGGGCGGCAGGCTGTCGCGGGTGATCGACGAGGCGGTCGGCGACGTGACCCGCGCCGCGGCGCACCTGGGCTTCCTGGCCGAGGCCGAGCCCGGCTCGAACGCCTGGGCCGTCAGCGGCCGCCGGACCGCGCACGGCGGCGCGGTGCTGTGCAACGACTCGCACCGCGCGCTGGAATCGCCCAACGTCTACTGGCAGTGCCACCTGTCGTGCCCGGAGTTCGACGTGATCGGTGCCGCCTTCCCCGGCGTGCCCGGGTTCCCGCACTTCGGCCACAACGGGCAGGTGGCCTGGGCGATCACCCACGCCAGCGCCGACACCCAGGATCTCTACCTGGAGTGGTTCGACGAGAGCCGGCCCGGCTGGTACCGCACCGAGGACGGCTGGGCGCAGGCCAGCAGGCGGACCGAGATGATCGGCGTCCGCGGCGGGGAGCCGGCCGAAGCCGAGATATGGGCCACCCGGCACGGCCCGGTCGTGCACGGGGACCCGCGGGCCGGGATGGCGATCGCGCTGAAGTACACCGCGACCTGCCGGGCGGGCCGGGGCTTCGAGCCGCTGCTGCCGATGCTCGCGGCGCGGGACGCGGTCGAGCTGATCGACACCCAGCGCGACTGGGTGGACCCGGTGAACAATCTCGTCGCCGCCGACACCGGCGGCCGGATCGCCTACCAGGCCCGCGGCGAGCTGCCGGTCCGCTCGTCGGCGGCGCACCGCAGGCTGCCGGTGGCAGGCTGGGACGGCCAGTGTGAATGGTCCGGCACCGTACCGTTCGGAGAAATGCCGAGAATCGTCGATCCCGAGGCCGGCTTCGTGATGACCGCCAACAACGTCATCACCGACGGCGACGAGCCGTATATCAGCCACACGTTCAGCCATCCGTTCCGGGCCGAGCGGCTGCGCGAGTGCCTGGCGGGCACCGAGCGGCACACGGCCGCCGGGCTCGCCGCCATGCAGGCGGATGTGGTCTCCTGGGCGGCCCGCGGCTGGGGCCGGCTGCTCGGCGGGCTGGCCCCGCTGCCGGCAGGCGGCGCGGAGCGGGCCAGGCTGATGCTGGCGGGCTGGGACGGCGAGCTGCGCGCCGACTCCCCCGCCGCCTTGCTCTACGGCCGCTTCAAGCGGGCCCTGGCCGAGGCCCTCTACCGGCCGCTGGTCGGCGACGCCACCTGGCGCTGGCTGGCCTCAGGCGAGCTGATCGCCACCAATTCGCTCATCGTGCGCTGGCTGGCCAACGACACCTGGGAGCTGCTCGGCGCGCCGACCGGAGGCGAGAAGGACCCGGCGCGAGGGGAAAGGGTGCTCAGCGTCGTGCCGGCCGCGCTCGCCGCCGCCTGGCAGGGCGAAGGCCCCGGCAGGGAGAGCTGGGGCGATACCCATCAGGCCGTCGCGGCATGCCCGCTGCCCGGCAAGCCGGGGCCGCCGCCGGTCGCGATGGGCGGTGACTCCGACACCGTCCAGGCCAGCGCGTCCGGCTGGCAGGCAGGGACGCCGTTCGGCGTGGCCGCGCTGTCGGTCTACCGGCAGGTGGCAGACATGGCCGAGCCCGCCGCCGCCAGCTTCGTCATTCCGGGCGGCGCCTCCGCGGATCCGGCCAGCCCGCACTTCGCCGACCAGCTTGCGCAATGGGCCGAGCACCGGCGCGTCCCGATGCTGTCACAGTGGGCTGACGTCGAGGCGGCGGCTACGTCCAGAACGGTGCTGCGGCCCGCTGCCGGAGCAGCGAGCCGCAGCGTGAATACGGGGTCAGGAACCTGACCTACGCGCCCACGCAGTTCTTCTTCCCGCCGTCGAACTGCGATGCGATGCAGACGCTCATGTCAACCACGCCTGCCCCTCTGTATATCGTCTTGACCGGGAACGCCCCTCCAGCGGCCCAGTGACCCGCCGTTCCGTGGACTTCCTCTATGCCGACGAACTGGGTGCCCTGGACGGAGTTCACCGTGACGGACGCTGACTTGCTGAAGGTCTTGGTGAAGAAGAGGCTGACGTCGATGGTTCCGATGCAGACGCTGCCCGGATTGAACCTGGTCTCCCAGAACTGGCCCTTGGCGTGCGAGTTCGGGTGCGCGCCGATACCTACATGGTTCGTACCGGTGCAGGTGTCCGGGTGTACCCGGATACCTACGCCGTGCATCGAGACGGTCTTGCCCTGCGTTGTGCCTAGTGCCGCGGTAGTCGTGGCGGCCTGCGCCACAGCGGGCACAGCCAGGGCGACCGGCGTGAGCATGACCGCGCCCGCTGCGTACTTGACCCGCTTCATGAATGCCGCCGTAGGGTGTGTTTCCGGCCCAGAAAGCGCCGTAGGGTGTGTTTCCGGCCCAGAAAGCGCCGTAGGGTGTGTTTCCGGCCCAGAAAGTACTGTTCTGAGTTGAGAGCTAACCTGGATGACTCCACAGGATCTCCTCGCCTCCGTGAACGTGACGGCGACGGCTGCCGCCGCCGGACGTACCGGGGTTTATGGGATATTTCCCGCACAGCATGCCATCCCGGCCATGCCTCGTCCATACCATTTAGGCCAGGGTGAAACAGGGGGCAATCCTGCCGGATCTGTGTCAGAGCTGTGTCAGAGCTGTGTCAGATCGTGCCGGCCTTGATCGCGTCGGAGATCCAGGGGATGACCTCGTCCATCATCGTGTCCAGCGAGGTGGTCGCCTCGAAGCCGAGCACGCGCTTGGCCTTCTCGGTGGCCGGAACCCGCCGCTGTACGTCGTACTCGAACGGGTCGTCGTGGGTGAGCCGCAGCGGCTCGCCGTCGCCCTTGACCTTCCGCCAGATCAGCTCGGCGAGCTGCAGGACGGTGGTGCTCTCGGCGGTGGACAGGTTGAAGTCGTCGTTGGTCGCGTCCGCGTGCTCCATCGCGGTCACCACGCCCTCGGCCAGGTCGCCGCCGTAGGTGTAGTGCCGGATCTGCTCGCCGGAGCCGAGGATGTGCAGCGGGTCCTGGCCCTTGAGCACCTTCTGCACGAGGTCGGGCACCACGTGGCTCATCGCGAGCTTGACGTTGCCGGACAGGATCTCCTCGTCGCCGAGGGCGCGGCTCTCGCCGATGCCGACGCAGTTGAACGGCCGCAGGATCGTGTACGGCAGGCCGTACTGGTCGTAGGCGGCGTGCGCGAAGTACTCCACGGCCAGCTTCTGGAAGCCGTAGGAGGACAGCGGCGGCGGGATCTCGCGCTCCTGGCCCTCGTAGGACGGCCACGAGTCGGCGCTCTCGAACACCATCGACGAGGACAGGTACGTGACCTTGCGCAGCTTGCCCTCGCGGCTCGCCTTGATCGCGGCGTCACAGGACGCGGCGATGATCCGCTCGTTGGCGGCCAGCAGGTCGTAGGCGTAGGTGTGAAAGTAGGAGATGCCGCCGATCATCGCCGCGCCGGCGATGAAGTGCTCGCAGTCGGCGAGCAGGCCGGACATCAGCTCGACGTCCCTGGCGTCGCCCTCCACCAGCGTGTACGAGGGGTGGTCGTCGTAGGACTTCCTGACCTTCCCGTACTTGGAGAAGTTATCCACGCCGGTTACCGCGTAACCGCGGCGCAGCAGCTCTTCGACGACATAACCGCCGATAAAGCCGGCCGACCCGCTGACAAGGACCCTCTCCATAACCGTGATTCACCCTTCGTTTTCAGGTTGTGAAAGTTCCGTACGTGAAAGTTCGCTGCGTGAAAGCTTGCCTTTGGCCGGGGCGCGACCGCGGATCTGATCCGCGCTCAGTCGTGGCCCGAAGGCGAAACGGTACCAGTGCAGGTACTTGGGTATCCACTTGGCTACCTTGAAGTTGGACATCCCGGCCTGCCGGTCCAGCCAAATTGTCGGAATCTCGGCCACCGGGCGGTGCATTCGCTTCGCCTTCGCGGTGAGCTCGATCCCGATCTCGAAACCGTCACGCGAGTCAATGCCGACGTCCCTGACAAATTCGGTGGAATATGCCTTGAAGGAATTGGTGGCGTCCCTGGTGCCGGTGTGCGCGAGCACCCGCAGCGAGCGGCCGGCCATTCTGGACAGCAGGCCCTTGAGGTAGGGCCCGCCGACCTGCTGGCCGCCGGCCATGTAGCGGGAGGCCGCGGCCACCGCGACGCCGCGCTCGACCAGCCGGGCCAGGTCGTCGATCTGCCGGGCATCGTCGCAGCCGTCGGCCATCGTGACGACGGCCACCGGCGCGGCGGCGGCGTCGATGCCATACCTGATCGCGTTGGCCGGCCCGGGGCCGTAGGTGTTGACCAGGAACCGGAGCCTCGGCTCCTTTTGCGCGTACTCGGTGACCAGGGGGATGGTGCTGTCGTCCTCGGAATCCACCACGACGAGCACCTCGCAGGACAGCTTGACCGACTCGAACAGCCGGTCAAGCACCTCGATGATCTGCTCGCCCTCGTTGTAGGCGGGCATCACCACCGATACGCGCGGCTCCCCCACGGTCACACCAGCACGCCCTTCCCGAGCAGGTTCCACATGTCCGCCACCGGCTTGTCCGTCACCAGGTCGCGGTACTCCGGGTGCGGGGCGGCGATGACCAGGATGTCGGACCCGGCGATCACCTCGTCCAGCGGCAGCAGGCTGTTGTCCACCGTGACGTACGGGTCGGTGCACAGCACGCCCGCGGACTTGAAGGCCAGGATCCTCTTGAGCTTGTAGGACAGGCTCGACCTGATGTCGTCGCTGCCGCCCTTGAACGCCATGCCGAGGATGCCGACCTTCATCGAGCGCAGGTTGAACCGCTGCTCCAGCCGGCCGGTCAGGTACAGCGGCAGGCCCTCGTTGATGGTCATCGCGGTGTGGCCGAGCGCGAAGTTGTTGTTGTTGTACGCGGCCAGCTGCATGGTGTCCTTGAACAGGCACGGGCCTGCGGCGAAGCCGGGCCCGGGCATGTCGGCCGCCCGCGGGTAGTCGGCGGCCAGCCCCTTCCTGATGCGCTCGAAGTCCAGGCCCCGGTCGTTGGCCATCATGTACAGCTGGTTCGCCGTGGCGAACTTGATGTACCGCCACACGTTGGTGAACAGCTTGGCCAGCTCCGCTTCCTCCGGCGACAGCGGGACCAGGCTGTCGGTCAGCCGGGAGAACAGCTTGCTGGCCCGCTCCTCGCCGCGGGCGGTCCGGCTGGACACGATCTGCGGCAGCTCGAACAGCTCGGTCATCGCCTTGCCCTCGGCGATCCGCTCCGGGCAGAACGCGACGTCCATCTGCACGCCGAGGCCCGCGATCATCTTCTCGACCAGCGCGGTCACGCCCGGGTAGACGGTGCTGCGCAGGATCAGGATCTGCCCGTCCCGCAGGTAAGGGGCGCAGCCGCCGAGCGCGTTCGGTATCGCGGCCTGGTCGGGATTGAGGTGCTCGTCGACCGGCGTGCCGATCACCACGATCACGTGCTCGGCCGTCGCGACGATGCTCGGATCGGCCGACGCCAGCAGCCGTCCCGCGGCGAGCACCCGCTCCAGCACGGGCGGCGCGTCCGGCTCGTTGAACGGCATCTGGCCGGAGTTGACGCCTGCGACCGCATCGGCGCTCACGTCGTAGATGCCGACACTGGCGCCACGGTCCGCGAGCGCGATCGCGAGCGGCAGCCCCACGTGCCCGCAGCCGCCGATCACCACCACATCGCGCTCGAAACCAGCACCGTTGGAGCCGGCCGGCCGATCGTTCACGGCAGATACCTCCACGCCTTTATTCATTCAGTAACGGTCACAGGGAAAGCGACGAGCATACCCGCGCGAGCCTTCCAGCATCAGGAACCCTGGCCCGAAGGCGAGTCAAGGTATGGTCATGACGGTCTCAGACGCCGAACGCCCCGAGAACGTCAACGACGAAAACGAGCGTGTCGGTTCCCTTGATCCCGGCCTGCGTGCTGCCGGTCTTCCCGTATCCGTCAGAGGGCGGGATAACCAGCATGACCCGGCTGCCCACCCGCTGGCCGAGCAGACCCAGGTTCCATCCGGTGATCACCTGGGCCGGCTGCGAGTCGAGAAGGAACCCGAACGGCTGGTTGCGGGACCAGGAGGAGTCGAAGACCTTGCTGTTGCGCCAGATGGCCCCGACGTACTGCACGACTATGTACTGGCCCTTGCTGACCATCGGGCCGGTGCCCTGGATGAGCGTCTTGGTGATCAGCTTGGCGGGCGGATTCTGGTGCGGCATCGTTATCTTGGGCAGCGTGCCGGTGGCGGCTGAAACCGTCGGCAGGCTGCCGCCGCCGCTGGACAGGCTCTGCCCGGAGGCGGATGCGTTGCCGGCGAAGGTCTTGATCATGTCGATGACGAAGACCAGCGTGTCGGTCGGCTTCACCCCGCCCTGGGAGTTGCCCGCGGAGCCGTAGCCCTCCTTGGGGGGGATGACCGCGAGCACCCGGCTGCCGACCTTCTGGCCGATCAGCGCGGACTCCAGGCCGGGCAGCAACTGGCCGGCGAACAGCTGGGGCGCGGTCTTGAACGTGCTGGTGGCCAGCTTGTGCCCGGTACCGCTCCAGATGTAGACGGCATAGTTGCCGACCAGCGCGTCGGTCTTGGCCATGACCGGGCCGGTTCCCTTGATGACGGCGTTGACGAACAGCTTGCTGCTCGCCTTCGCCTTCGGGATCGTCACCGTGGGATCGTGGCCGAACGTGCCGGTCGCCGTCACGGCGGCGTTGGCGTTCGACGGGCTGGACGGACTCGACGAACCACAGGCGGTCAGCGCCAGGGCGGCAAGCAGCAGCGGGACAAAGACAACAGTAATGCGGCGCATGGTTACCCCGGGTTAGACGACATAAGCGCGGCCAGCCTACCGGTGTTGAGAGACCGGCGTGGCCCGCCGGTAAAGCCGGCGTCACATACCGGCGTCACTGTCACATACCGGCGATGAGCTTCTCCACCCGCTCGTCGGTCGAGCGGAACGGATCTTTGCACAGCACGGTCCGCTGCGCCTGGTCGTTCAGCTTCAGGTGCACCCAGTCCACGGTGAAGTCCCTGCGCCGCTCCTGCGCCCGCTTGATGAACTCGCCGCGCAGCCGGGCGCGGGTGGTCTGCGGCGGCACCGACTTGGCCTGGAAGATGTCCAGGTCCCTGACCGCACGCTCGACCGCCCCGCGGCGCTGCAGCAGGTAATACAGCCCCCGGCCGCGGTGCACGTCGTGATAGGCCAGGTCGAGCTGGGCCACCCGGGGGGCGGACAGCGGCAGGTCATGCTTGGCCCGGTAGCGCTCGATCAGCTGGTACTTGGTGATCCAGTCGATCTCGCGGGCGACCAGGCCCAGGTCGCCCGACTCGACCGCGTCCAGGGTGCGGCGCCACAGGCTGAGCACCCGGGCGGAGGTGGCGTCGCTGCCGCGCCGCTCGGTGAAGTCCGCGGCCTTCTGGTAGTACTCCCGCTGGATGTCCAGCGCGCAGACCTCGCGGCCATTGGCCAGCCGCACCTTGCGGCGGCCGGTCATGTCGTGGCTGACCTCCCTGATCGCCCTGATCGGGTTCTCCAGGCTCAGGTCGCGCATCACCGCGCCGGCCTCGATCATGCGCAGCACCAGGTCGGTCGAGCCGACCTTCAGCAGCATGGTGGTCTCGCTCATGTTCGAGTCGCCCACGATCACGTGCAGCCGGCGGAAGCGCTCCGCGTCGGCGTGCGGCTCGTCCCTGGTGTTGATGATCGGCCGGGACCTGGTGGTGGCCGACGACACGCCCTCCCAGATGTGCTCGGCCCGCTGGCTGACGCAGTACACGGCGCCGCGCGGCGTCTGCAGCACCTTGCCGGCGCCGCAGATGATCTGCCGGGTGACCAGGAACGGGATCAGGATGTCGGCCAGCCTGCCGAACTCGCCGTGTCGCCCGACCAGGTAGTTCTCGTGGCAGCCGTAGGAGTTGCCGGCCGAGTCGGTGTTGTTCTTGAACAGGTAGATGTCGCCGGCGATGCCTTCCTCGCGCAGCCGCTGGCCGGCGTCCACCAGCAGGCCCTCGACGATCCGCTCCCCCGCCTTGTCGTGCGCGACGAGGTCAAGGACGCTGTCGCACTCCGGCGTCGCGTACTCCGGATGGCTG
>DASXME010000276.1:0-19087 GCA_036495825.1 Streptosporangiaceae bacterium | reverse complement strand
GGCGACCCCCGCCCAGCCGTGATGCGAGGCCAGCCCCATGGCGGTGCCGGTGATCCACATGATCACGCCCAGCGTCAGCGGGATGGAGCCCGCGACGGCAATGGCGATAAATGCGCGCGTCCGGTGCGTCAGAGTCGGAATGCGGACCACCGATTCAGCCTGGCACTCATCACCAGGCCCCGCAAACCAGGCTAGGTCCATGACGGGAAGGGTTTCGGCCGCCAACAGATCCGTTGCCCCATTCCTCCGCCCAGAAAGCGCTATTCCAGCCGGGCGACAAGGCGGTCGATGCGCCATCGACGCCCACGGGTGGCGGTGAAAGCGCACATCGACCGCCTTGGCTTCATCGGGAGGCGCGGAAGGCGGCGCGGGCGGGCGCAGCGCAGGCGGGTGATCTAGCTGGCGCGGGAGAGGGTGGCGACGCACTCGACGTGGTGGGTCATGGGGAAGGCGTCGAACGCGATCAGGTCATCGAGCTGCCAGTTGAGCTCGGCGAACACGGCGATGTCCCTGGCCAGGGTGGCGGGGTCGCACGAGACGTAGGCCACCCGCTCGAGCCGGGCCGGACCAGGCTCGCGGCCGGGGGCGGGGGAGCCAGGACCGGGGGCGGCGGGGGCGGCGAGCAGTTCGATGACGCGGCGGTCGGCTCCTGTCCTCGGCGGGTCTAGGACCGCGAGGGTGGCGCCGCCGGAGCCGCGGCGCTCCAGGACGTCGGCGGCGTCGCCGCGGTGGATCCTGACCTGGGAGAGGCCGGACAGGTTCTTGCGGGCGTCGCGCACCGCGGCGATGTCGGACTCCACGCCGGTGACCAGCCCGGACGGGCCGACCGCGGCGGCGAGCGCCCCGGCGAACAGGCCGGCGCCGCAGTACAGGTCGAGGGCTGCGTCACCGGGCTGCGGGCGCAGGGCAGCCAGCACGGCGGCGGTCAGCGTTTCGGCCGCGGCGGGGTGCACCTGCCAGAACACCCCGGTGCTGACCCGCCAGCTCCGGCCGGCCGCGTACTGCGTGAGGTACGGGCGGCCGCGCTGGCGGCCTGGGCCCGCCACGGTTACCGAATGCTCGCCCGAGCCAGGCGAGACGGCCACGTCCACGCCGCGGGCGCCGGGCCAGCGCTGCCGCGGCACGCCGAGGTCGCGGACCAGCCGGTGGGCGATCAGGCAGTCGGTGATGCCGATGACCTGGCGCGAGCGGTGCTTGCGCAGCCCGGCGGTGCCGTCGGGGCGCACCGCGAAGCTAACCCGGGTCCGCCAGCCCAGGCCAGGGGAGCCAGGGGGGCCAGAGGAGCCAGCCGACCCAGCCGCGTCAGACACCGCGGGGGCCTCGCCTGGCAGCTCCTGGACCGTGACCTCGCGCTCGATGCCGGCGATGCGGCGCAGTTGCTGGCTGATGACCTGCGCCTTGATCGCTCGCTGCGCGGCCGGGCTGGCGTGCTGCAGGTCACAGCCGCCACAGCCGCCGGGGCGCGCGTACCGGCACGGGGGTGCGACGCGATCCGGCGACGGGTCCAGGATCTCGACGGCTTCGGCGCGGGCGAACTTGGCGGTGCTGCTGGTTACCCGGGCGCGGACCCGCTCCCCCGGCAGCGCATGCCGGACGAACACCACCTTGCCAGCGCCGTCGCCCGGGTCCTGGTCCGCGGCCGAACTCCTGGCCACGCACCAGCCGCCGTGCGCCGGCTCGCCCACGGTGAGGTCGAGCAGGTCACCCTGGGCGAGACCGGCCTGCTTAACGGCGCTTTCTGTCACTGTGTCAGCACTCCCGGCTGTGCAGCCTACGGGAATCTGCGCAATCTCGTGTCCCGGGTCTCAGCCGGGTGACAGAAGGGAATACCGTTGGCGGGCAGCGGAACCGCCGGAAGGACGACCCGTGCATATCGTGATCATGGGGTGTGGACGCGTCGGATCCACCCTCGCCCACATCCTCGAAGACCAGGGCCACTCCGTGTCGATCATCGATCAGAATGTGGACGCCTTCCGTAAGCTCCGGTCCGGCTTCAAGGGCCGGAAGATCACTGGCTACGGCTTCGACCGGGACGTCCTGATCGAGGCGGGCATCGAGCAGGGCGACGCGTTCGCCGCGGTGAGCAGCGGCGACAACTCCAACATCATCGCGGCGCGGGTGGTGCGGGAATCGTTCGGGATACAGCGTGTGGCCGCGCGGATCTACGATCCGCGCCGGGCGGAGGTCTACCAGCGGCTTGGCATTCCCACGGTGGCGACCGTCCGGTGGACGGCCGATCAGATGCTGCGCACGCTTCTGCCGGACGGCGCGGAGTCGCTGTGGCGCGACCCGACCGGACGGGTGGTGCTGGCCGAAGTCGCCTACTCCGACCACTGGCTGGGCGAGAAGGTCAAGGCGCTGGAGTATGCCACCGGGGCCAGGGTCGCGTTCATCGCCAGGCTCGGCCAGGCCATCATGCCTGACCCGGGGACCGTGTTGCAGGAGGGCGACCTGCTGCACGTGATCGCGGCGGAAGCCGATCTGGAACGGATCACCGCGGCGTTCGCCAAACGCGGAGACGGGGGCCACTGATGCGCGTCGCCATCGCCGGGGCCGGCTCGGTCGGCAAGTCCATCGCGGGCGAGCTGCTCGAGAACGGCCACGAGGTGCTGCTGATCGACAAGAACCCCCGGTCGATCAAGGTGGACAGCGTGCCGCGGGCCGAGTGGCTGCTGGCCGACGCCTGCGAGATCACCTCGCTGGACGACGCCGGGCTGCAGCGCTGCAACGTGGTGATCTGCGCGACCGGCGACGACAAGGTGAACCTCGTGGTGTCGCTGCTGGCCAAGACCGAGTACGGGGTGCCCAGGGTGGTCGCGCGGGTGAACCACCCGAAGAACGAGTGGCTCTTCAACGAGTCATGGGGCATCGACGTCGCGGTGTCCACGCCGCGGCTGCTCTCCGCGCTCGTCGAGGAAGCGGTGAGCGTCGGCGACCTGGTCCGGCTGATGACCTTCCGGCAGAGCGACGCGAACCTGGTGGAGCTGACCATGCCGCCGGACGCGCCGCTGGCCGGCCAGCGGGTCGGTGACATCGACTGGCCGATGGACACCGCGCTGGTGGCCATCCTGCGCGAGGGCAGGGTCATCGTGCCGCACGACGACGACCCGCTCGAAGGCGGCGACGAGCTGCTGTTCGTCACGAACGAGGACGTCGAGGATCAGCTCGGCGAGCTGCTCTCCAGCCAGTAGCGCGTCAGCAGGAAGCCGGCTGGTCCGGGATCAGCTGATACCGCGGGTTGAATATCGTCTTGCGCCCGCGGTGCACGCCCAGCATGCCCTCGACGGCCAGCGTGCGGCCAGGCTCTATCCCGGTGATCCGCTGCTGGCCCATCCAGACGAGCCTGATGACTTCGCTGCCGTCGTCCAGCATGGCCTCGACGGCGGTGGAGGTGCCGACGGGGCGGCACCTGACCAGCGAAAGATTCCCGTCGAACCGCGCTCTGTAGCGTTCATATGGCGAACGTTCCGAAGCTTCTGCGGCGGCTGTACCGGCACTCATGTTCAGACATTAGCGGGTCTTCGTCCAGCGCAGTGTGACCTTTAGTTAACTCAGTGTTTCAGTCCTGTGTCAGCGGGTCTCAGTGATCTCCGGGCCCCGCTCGAACGGGCTCGGGTACTGGCGGCGCTGTTCTGCCTGCGCCTCTTCCTCCGCGCGAGCCATTTCCTGCTCCATGGCCTGGCGCAGATCGGGCGGCAGCCGGATCTCGAGCAGGTCGCGCGGCGGAGCGGGGTGATCTCCGCGCACCACCACGATGTCGGCGAACACCTCCTCCAGCGGGCCGGCGAATTCCGCGTTGGCGGCCGCCTGGCCCTTGAGCACGCCGCGGAGCATCCACCGCGGGCCGTCCACGCCGATGAACCTGGCGGGCTGCAGCCCGGTCAGCCCGCTGCCGGGCTCGGCCGGCATCCGGGCCAGCAGTTCGGTGCCGAACGGGCCTTCGGCCTCGGCCGTCTCCCCGCCGAGGCCGGCGATCTCGGCAGCGTTGTCGGACCGGATGTCATCCCACAGCCTGCCCGTCTTGGGCGCGGCCAGGGCCTGCACCTGCAGGGCGCTGTCGCCGCGGGCAATGGTGACCGCGACAATCTGGTCCTCGGCCACGTTCAGCTGGACTTCCACCCCGGGCAAGACGGGGATGAGCAGGCTGCCGAGGTCGACGCGTTCGCGCTGCGGGTATCCGCTGCTGGCGTCCCAGGGCCCGGAGCCTGACACCTGCTCCGGGGGCAGGCCGGTGTCCTGCTGCGAGTAACCGGCCGCGCCGGAGTACTCGTCCTCGCCGGAGTATTCGTCCGCGTCGGGGTACTCGTCCTCGTCGGGGCCGGCGAACTCGTCTTCGTCATCGGGTGCCGCGTCCGGCCGGCCGGTTGCCGGCTGGTCGTCGGCCGCGTTACGGCGGCGCCGGAACACTCCGCACGCTCCTTACTTATCGTTGACAAGTCTGGTTTGGGACGCACCCGCGTGGCCGCCGGTCGAGCCGAAGCCGCCGTCCCCCCGTGCTGATCCCGGCAGGACCTCGACCTCGTGGAACACCGCTCGCTCCACGCGCTGGATCACCAGCTGAGCTATCCGGTCGCCGCGCAGGAACCTGACCGTCTGGGTCGCGTCGGTGTTGAGCATGGTGACCTTTATCTCGCCCCGGTACCCGGCGTCTACGGTTCCCGGTGCGTTCACGATGGTAACCCCATGTTTCGCCGCCAGGCCCGAGCGCGGGTGGACGAACGCCGCATAACCGTCCGGCAGCGCGATCGCTATCCCGGTGGGCACGACCGCGCGCTGGCCGGGGGCGAGCTTCACATCCGCCGCCGCGACCAGGTCGGCCCCGGCATCGCCAGGATGAGCGTAGCCGGGCACCGGCACCGCCGGATCCAGCCGCCTGATGAGGACGTCCGCACCGTCGCCAGCGCCTGAGCTCATTGAATTCACCCCCGAGACCTTACAGCGACACCGGCATCACAGCGCTGGTGGGACAACAGGCGGGGCGCCGCCGCGCGGGTCAGGCGCCCGCCCGCGCAGCTCCGGCCACGCCCGCGCGATCGCGGCGGTGGTCGGCACCGCCACCAGCGCGCCGGGGATGCCGGCGATCACGACGCCCACGGCGAGCACCAGGATGACCGCCAGCGGGTGCAGGTTGATGATGCGGCCCACCACCTGCGGCTGCAGCAGGTGCCCGTCCAGCTGGTTCTCCAGCAGGAACACGGCCAGCAGGACGACCGCGGCGATCCAGCCCCTGGTGCCCAGGGTCACGCCGATGGCCAGCGCCCCGGCGACCAGCACCCCGATCAGCGGGACGAACGCCGCGAGGAACACCACCACGGCCAGCGGGATCACCAGCGGCACGCCGAGTATCCAGAGGGTCAGCCCGATCACCACCGAATGGATCGCGGCGATCAGCACGGTCCCGCGCACGTAGTACACCAGGACCTGCCATGCGGCCCGGCCGGCCCGGTCGGCCCGGTCGCGACTCGCCCGGCCGAGAGCGCGGGTCAGCCAGACCCAGATCCGGTCGCCGTCCTTGATCAGGAAGAACCCGACGAACAGCGTGAGGATGATCCCGGCCACGATCTCGATTGCGATCCGCCCGCCGGTCAGCACGGTCCCGGCGACGATGGTCTTGTGCGTCTTGATCTCGTTCTCGACGCTCGTGAGCAGGTTCCGCAGCCGGTCCTGCCGGATGTGGAACGGCGGCCCGGCCAGCCAGTGCTGCAGCTCGTGCCCGGTGTGCGTGACCTCGCTGATCAGCCTCGGGTACTCGGCGTTCACCCGGACGTAGATCAGCGTCCCCAGGCCGACGATCACGGCCAGCGCCAGGATGAGCGCGCACCAGGTCGCGAGCAGCGGCGGCAGCCCCATCCGCTTGAGGCGGCTGGCCAGCGGCTGCAGCAGCGCGGTGAGCAGCAGCGCGGCCACGCACGGCAGCACTACGATCCGCAGCGCGCTGGTGATCCTGGCGGCGACGTAGATCAGCAGCCCGAGCAGCAGCAGCCGCCAGGCCCACCCGCCCGCGGTCTCCAGCCACCTGGGCACCAGCCGCCGGCCGCCCTCGCCCCCCGGCACGGCGGCAACACCCGGCACAGCAGTATCCGGCACAGCAGTATCCAGCACAGCATCCCCCGGCCCGGCTCCGGCATCCCGCACGGCATCCGCCGCATCGGGCGCGGGCGCATCCTGTGGCGCGGCCATGATCATGCCCCGTATCGCTCCCCACCCGCCGCGCCGGATCCGCCAGGCCATTGCCCCCTCCAACCAACTAACGTAGACCCATGCGTGACTACCACGAACGGCTGCGCGTACCCGCGAGCTGGTGGCTGATCGCCGCCGTCTGCGTCATCGTGCTGGGGACCGAGCTGTTCGCCGGGTTCAGCCTGACCGTGGGGGTCGGCGTCTACATCGTGCTCGCGCTGGTGTGCGCGGCCACGCTGCTGCACTGGGGCGGCGCGGTGATCGAGGTGCGCGACGGCGAGCTGCGGGCCGGCCCGGCCCGGCCCCTGCCGCTGGGTGCCGTCGGCGAGGTCAGGCCGCTGAACGAGGCGCAGACCCGGGCCATGCGCGGCCCGCACGCGGATCCCGCCGCGTACCTGCTGATCCGGCCGTACCTGAACGAGTCGGTGTACGTCGCGGTCATCGGCGCCGACGCCACGGAGCCGTACTGGCTGATCGGCACCCGCCGCGCCACCGCGCTGGCCGCCGCAATCGAGACATCACGGACAGCACTGGTCACCAGCGGCGACCCCTGGCCGCTGCCGTGAGATGATCGGACCCGGCCAACCGCCGGTCAAACCGGTTCCGGCGGGTATCAGGAGGGATTTTTCATGGCAGAAAAGCGCGCGGACCTCGTCGGCCGCGCGGTCGGGGGGATCGCCACGTTCGTGGCAGGTTTCGTCGCGCGCAAGGTTATGACGCTGGCCTGGAAGCGGATCATGGGCAAGGAGCCGCCCGAGCATCCCGAGGACCCGGAGGTCGCCCTGGTCGAGGCGCTCGGTTGGGCCACGCTGATCGGCCTCGCGATGTCCACCGCCAAGCTGCTGGCCACCCGGGCCGCGACCAAGCGCTTCTCGTCCCCCGCCGGCGAAGAGCAGCCGGAGTCCCCGGCGGCCGAGTAAGGCCCCGCAGGCAGGGGCCGGCGCCGCCGGAGCGACAGGTTAAGATACATCTCGAATCTGCGCGAGGGAGGACGGTCATGGAGGGTACCGAGCCGGCCCAGCATCCGGCCGACCGGAACGTTCCCGTCATGCGGGCATCGGACCGGGACAGGGACGAGACGGCGCACCGGCTGCAGGACGCGTTCGCCGAAGGCAGCCTGGACGACGCCGAGTTTGACCTGCGGATGCGGGCGGCGCTCACCGCCACGACTCGCGGCGAGCTCGACACGCTGTCCGCCGACCTGCCCGCCCCCCGGCCCGGCACCGCCCAGGCCGGGACGTCGGCTCGCGCGGTCGCGCCGCCCAAGCCCGGCCGGTACGCGATCGCCTACAAGAACTCGATCCGCCGCGGCGGGCGCTGGCGGGTGCCGGCCAAGTTCACGCCGGTGGTCTACAAGGGCAGCGGCTGGATCGACCTGCGCGCCGCCGAGCTCACCGAGCCGGTGACCACGGTCGTCGCGGTCGCGTACAAGTCGCGGATCGACATCCTGGTGCCGCCGGGCGTGCGGGTGGAGATGGACGGCTTTGGCGTGTCCAAGGGCTGGTCGGCCGAGGAAGACCTGGAAAGCCGGCTGCCGCAGGACGCGCCCGTCGTGCACGTGCGCGGCATCGCCTACAAGGGCACGATCGAGACAAGCACCAGGCCGCCCGGCACCGACAGGGAAATCAGCCGTTAAAAGAGCCTAGGCGACCTCGGTGCCGTACATGTTGCCGAGCGGGTCGGCGATCAGCTCGATCCTGGCTCCGTCGGGGTCCCTGAAGTACAGCGACGTGCCGCTCTCCTGCTGGTAGCCGACCCCGGCGGCGTCCAGCTTGCCGCGCAGCCGCTCCCAGCGGCCGGGCTCGACCGAGATCGCGATGTGGTGCAGCCCTCCGAGCACCTCGGCGTACGGGCCGAGGTCGAGCCCGGGAAAGTCGAAGAAGGCGAGCAGGTTCCCGTTGCCCAGGTCGAAGAAGAAGTGATTGGAGCCGCTGTAGTCGCGATTCTCGAAGATCTCGGTGAGCGGGAACTCGAGCAGCCCCTGGTAGAACCCGATGGTCCGCTCGACGTCCGCGGACAGCAGCGCGACGTGATGCACGCCGCGGGCTGAACTGGCCGGCCTGTCTTCGCGCAGGTACACCGACCGCAGCCGGTCGCGTTCGGCATCGATCGCGGCCAGGTCAATCCCGGCGCCGGCCGAGGCTTCGTCGTTCATCTGATCGTGTCTCCTTTTTAATTTTCCCGAACGGTACGCGGCCGGCCCCGCAGCGGCTTCAGCGGAAGTCAGGTGGCCGAGCCCGAGGCCGCGCCGGTGACCCGGTCGCCCCAGCGGGCTAGCTCCTGCTCCAGGTCGAGCGGGGCGATCGTGTCGCCGCGCTGACGCTCCTGCTCCCAATCCTGCGCCGGCACCCGCCACATCACCTCGAACTCGATGCCGTCAGGGTCCTTAGCGTAGAGCGACTTGGACACCCGGTGATCGCTGGCGCCGACCAGCGCGCCGGCCGCACTGAGCTTGCCCCGGATCTCGGCGAGCTCGGCCAGCGTGCCCACCTCCCACGCCAGGTGGTAGAGGCCGACTTGCGGGCCGGACGGAGCCCGGGCGTCGTCGATCCTGAACAGGCCGAGGTCGTGATCGTTGGCGGTTCCCCGCGCGGCGAGGAACGCGGCCTGGTCCTCGTACTCGGTGCGGACCTCGAAGCCGAGCATCTCGGTGTAGAAGGCCACGGTACGCGCGACGTCGCTGACGTAGAGCACGGCGTGGTTAAGGCGGCGAACGGGCATGACGTGCCCCTCCTGACGTTGGCGATCCTGCTGTAAGCAATGCCCGCGACGCCCGCTTCAATTCCCGCCGTCAGCTCATCGGGCAGTACCGGCTCAGCCTCGACCCGCCCAGGTCGGGGCAGCCGATGAACGAGGTGTCGCGCAGCTGGGTGGTCACGGCCCGGCTGGTGAGGAAGTCGATGACGTCGGCCGCCAGGCCGGACGGACGGCCGCTGGTGTACAGGTGCTCGGCGGCGAGGAAGTCGTAATGGCCGTTCAGCACGTTCGCGCGGCTCGGCGCGTAGCCATTGATCGGAATGGCCCTGACCTCAGGGAAGAATGGCAGCGCATCGGCCTCGGCGTACCCGATCGCGTTTTGCGTCTCATTGACGTAACCGAGCACGCCCATCGTGCCGCGCTCGCTCCTGGCGTACGTCACCGACGCGCCGCTGCTGTGCAGCACGTCGCTGTAGAACGCCTCGCGGGTTCCCGAGATGTCGGAACGCCCTACCGGCGAAAGGGCAGGCGTGCCCCCGGCCGGATCCTCGAAGGCCCGGGCGATCTGTGCGTCGGTCATGCCGCCGGATCCGGCGGTAAACAGGCGCGGCGGCAGGTCCGCGTTCCCGACCATCGCGAAGATAATGACGCCGACCGGCAGGACCCGGTAGCTCGCACCCGGAGAAGCCGAAGGCAGGCCGTCGTACATGGCGACCACCGGCGGCGACGTTTTCCCGTTCTGTTCCAGTTGGGTCAGGCCAATGGCGCTGCCGTCGGCCTTGACGATGATCTGGGCACGGGGACAGTCTTGCTCGTATTCGGTGGCGACCTCATTGAGAATCGGCGCGAAAGCGGTCGACCCGTCAAAGTCAACCGTCCCTGATGCGCACACGGGGTCCGGAGTCAGCGCGTGGTTGGCCAGCTTGACCCCGACGACAAAACCGACGAGCAGCGTCACCACGGCGGCCGTGGCCACGATCAGCCGCACCCGGCGCGGGCGCCGGGCGTACTTCACGATCCGGCCGCCCGCGACCTTGCCCCGGAGCAAGATCCGCTCCGAACGCTCGGCCCGCGATAGTTCCCACTTGTCTTTCTCGGATTGCTCCGGGGTGGCCTCGACCAGCAGCACCAGGAGCTTGAACCCGTCCTTGCGGTCGAGCGTGAGGGCCGGCAGGGCCAGTGAGTTCTGCGTGCCGGGAGTCGGCGCCTCCCTGGTATCGACGAGATCGTGATACTCCGGGTTGTCGCGGATCTTGAAGTGCACGACCCGGCGACCGGGAAACATTAAGGTGAACTTGCGCTGATCGCCGAAGTCAGCCTCATTGATCTGCACGTAGGCAATGTTCCGGATCTCGATCATCACGAGACTGCCTTTTTTCACGGGATACGCCCGCTGCCCCTTGCCCCGCCGGTATTGGATCTCCCACATATTCTGATTCAGCTGAGCCCCGCCCATTTCGGCCATGCCGAAAGGGTCACCCTGGTTGATCGCCTCGTCGTACAGGACTCTCCAGCCGAGACGGCGGCGCTGCCTGAACGTGTTGATTGCCCATCCGCCCAGGCCGCCGATCACCGCGACCAGCAGCCCGGTGGACACCCCGCGGCTGTCGATCCAGGTGTTAAGCGTGGCGAAGACCCCGGACGCTTCCGTGTGCATGCAACCCCCGTTCCAGTGTCACCCGCAGGATGGGCGGCGCACAAGAATAACTCCGGCCGATGAAGCGCGGGGCGCGCACATATGAATTCTCGCTGAACATTGCCGCCCTTGCTTCTCGGCGGCCGAGTCAGATATGCCAAATGCCGCTTTTGAGAGGTTCAGCCGGCCATTTCCGCTATGGCAGCCGGTCTCCGGCTTCACCCGGCCGCGGCCGGTGTAAAGGGCGCGCGGGCGCAGCGGGATGTTGCGGGCGTACTCTTCGGCCGCGTGCGCAATCTATCCCGGCTTGCTGTCCTCACCGCGGGCGCACAGCCTGAGCTGCCGGTAGCCCGGTGCATGCGGCATGATGGTCCCTGGCGATAGGGGGATCGATGACGCTCTGGATGCCGGTCAGCGAGACCGCGAACGACTTGCTGTCACGCAGTCCGCTGGCCCTGCTGATCGCGATGCTGCTCGATCAGCAGGTGACGATCGAGAAGGCCTTCGGCTCGCCCGCGGACCTGGTGGAGCGGCTCGGGCACGAGCCGGATGCCAGGGAGCTGGCGGACTTCGACCCCGATGCGCTCGCCGCGATCTTCTCGCAGCGTCCCGCGCTGCACCGGTACCCGCGGGCAATGGCCGGCCGGGTGCAGGGCCTGTGCCGCCTGATCACCGACCGCTACGACGGCGACGCGGCCGGAGTGTGGACGACCGCGAAGTCCGGGGCTCAGTTGCTCAAGCAGGTGGGCGAGCTGCCCGGATTCGGCCCGCAGAAGGCGCAGATCTTCGTCGCGCTGCTCGGCAAGCAGCTGGGCGTGCGGCCCAGGGGCTGGCGCGAGGCGGCCGGCCCGTTCGGCGGCCGGAAGACCTACATGTCGGTCGCCGACATCGTGGACGAGAACTCGCTCACCCGGGTCCGCGCGTTCAAGCAGCAGCTGAAAGCCGCCGCCAAGGCCAGCGCGTAGCTCTTTCCGCTTTTCGGAGCGCGGAGTCGTTAGCGGCCGATCTGGCCGCGGCGGCGGGCCTCCTTCAGCCTGCGCCGCTGGGACGGGTCGAGCATGAACCAGGCCGCGGCCGGGATGCCGATCGCGGCGGCGATGATCAGGATGGCCGCCCACTCCGGGATGATGAACAGCAGGATGATCCCGAGGATGATCCCGCCGACCGCAAACTTCATGTGATTGGTCATGTCCGCCTCCTCCGGCGAGGAGAGGCTCCCTGCCGTAGATCACCTTAGCTAACTGAACCACATCGGCAGTACAGCTTAGTAACGACCGGCAGCCCGCCGAGATTCCAGGCAGGCTAGCGGCCGGCCGCGTAGCCCTGCATGCCGCGCGGATTGGCGGCCGCGTAGAGGAACCCGCCGGACCGGGCGACCGCGCTGATCCGGCCCAGCGACCAGGGTGGCCTGACGTCCACCTGATGGCCGCGGGCGCGCAGCGCGGCGATCACCTCAGGGCCGGCCCGCTCCTCCACGTCCACGGCCAGCGGCTCGGACTCGCGCGGGTAGAACGAGGACGGGAAATGCCGGGTGTGGAACGCGGGCGCGTCGATCGCCTGCTGCAGGTTCATCCCGAAGTGCACGTGGTTGAGCAGGAAGGCGAGCGTCCACTGGTCCTGCTGATCGCCGCCCGGCGTGCCGAACGCCAGGTACGGCTCGCCGTCGCGCAGCGCCAGGCTGGGGCTGAGCGTGGTGCGCGGCCGCTTGCCGGGCGCGAGCGTGTTGGGCAGGCCTGGCGTCAGCGTGAACATCTGCGCCCTGGTGCCCAGGCAGAAGCCGAGTCCGGGGATGACCGGCGAGCTGTGCAGCCAGCCGCCGCTCGGCGTCGCGGACACCAGGTTGCCGAACCTGTCGGCCACATCCAGGTGGCAGGTGTCCCCCGGCCCGGCGCCGAACCGGTTCATCGGCTCGCCGGTGCCGGCGTCCAGCGAGGGCGCGGCCGCGAGACCGGCCGCCGGCGGCGGGCCGGACGTGACATACCCGGGCAGCCGCGGCGTCCGGCCGCCTGGCGCGCCGGGGACCAAGCCGGCCGACGCCTGCTCGCCGACCAGGCCGCGCCGCTGCGCCGCGTAGTCCGCCGACAGCAGGTCGGCCACCGGCACCTCGCCGAACCGGGGGTCGCCGTACCACGCCTCCCGGTCGGCGAAGGCGAGCTTGGCGCACTCCACCACGGTGTGGATGTACTCGGCGCTGCCCGGCCCCATCCGCTCCAGGTCGAACCCGGCCAGCAGCGCGAGCTGCTGCAGGAACACCGGCCCCTGCCCCCAGGGCTGCGTCTTGCACACGGTCAGGCCGGCGTAGTCCAGCGTGACCGGCGGCTCGACGCCGGCCCGCCAGCCGGCCAGGTCGTCGTAGCCGAGCAGGCCGCGATGCCGGCGTCCGGTCACGTCCATCACCTCGGCCGACCGCAGGTAGGCGGCGATCGCCTCAGCGACGAACCCCTCGTAATACGCCCGCCTGGCCGCCTCGATCTGCTGGCCGGCGTCCGGGCCGGCCGCTTCGGCTTCGGCGAGTATCCGCTGGTAGGTGGCGGCCAGCACCGGGTTGGCGAACCTGGACCCCGGGGTGGGCACGCCGCCCGCGCCGGTGCCGCGCAGGTAGACCTCCGCCGACGAGGGCCAGTGCTCGCGGAACAGGTCGGCCACGCTCGCGATCCCGGCGCTGATCGCCGGCAGCACCGGGTAGCCGGCCGCCGCGTACCCGATCGCGTACTCCATCACCGACCGCAGCGGCAGGCTGCCGTGCCTGCTCAGCAGCAGCATCCAGGTGCCGAACGCGGCGGGCACGCAGGCGGCCAGCAGCCCGCTGCCCGGCACGAGTTCACAACCGAGATTTCCGAACGTCGCAAGCGAGGCACTCATCGGAGCCGGACCCTGGCCGTCCAGCACGAAGACCTCACCGCGCACGGCGTCGTAGCCGATGACCGGCACCTCGCCGCCGGGCCCGTTCAGGTGCGGCTCGACCACCTGCAGCACCAGGCCCGCGGCTACCGCGGCGTCGAAGGCGTTGCCGCCGCGCTCCAGGATGGCCATGCCGGCCGCGGAGGCCAGCCAGTGCGTCGAGGCGACCATGCCAAACGTGCCGGCCAGCTCGGGACGAGTGGTGAACAAAGGGCTCTGCATGCCTGTCTCCCAGCTTGTGTCGCTGCCTGTCTCGCTGCGTAAGGCCGCCACGAGATCTGACGCTATCGCGCCACCGATGGCACACCCGCAGGTGCGGCCCCGGCCTGTAACGTCTGACCGCATGGAAGAGCTGAACCCCCGGCTGCGCGCCGTATGCGATCTCAACATGGCGGATATGCGCGAGGAAAGCGGCCGCCACGAATATGACGGAATGATCCAGGATCTGTCCCCCGATGGCGTGCGCTCCGGGCTCGCCAATCTCGCGGCGGCCCGCGCCGACGGCGGCACCCTGGCCGATTCGCACGACGAGGCGCACCTGTCCGCCTTCGAGGAAGTATCACGGGTTACCTACGGCCAGCTCGAACTGCACCGCAGCAACCCGCTCTTTCACCTCGGGGCGCTCGACCTGGCCTGCTACGACCGGGACTACGCGCCGGCCGCGGAGCGCGCGGCGGCGCAGGCCCAGCATCTGGCCGGCTGGCCGCAGGCGGTGGACAACGCGATCGCCGCGCTCGATCAGCTGAGCGGGCCGACCGCCGAGGCGCTGCTCGGCGCCGTCCGCGGGCTCGCCGCGGGCATCCCCGGCGACGCCGACCCCGCCGTCCGCGAGCGGGCGCTCGCCGCGCACGCGCGGCTCAGCGATCATGTCGCTGCCGCGGCCGGCCGCGGCGGCCCGGAAGCGGCGCTCGGCCCCGACGCGCTGGCCGCGCTGATGGGCAGCGCCGAAGCCATGCAGGTCGACCTGGGCAGGCTCGCCCGGCAGGCGGACGCCGAACGGGACAGGCTGCTCGCCCGGCTGGCCGAGAGCTGCGCCCGCATCGACCCGTCGCGACCGCCGCTCGAGGTGGCCCGCGAGCTTGTCCTCGATCACCCCGACGCGGCCGGCGTGATCGACGCCGCCCGGCTCTGGACCACGCGGGCGATCGAGTTCACCAGCGAGCGCGACCTGCTGCCGTACAACGACGGCGAGTGCCTGGTCGGGCCGGCCCCGCAGTCCCGCCGCTGGGCCATGGCGATGATGTCATCGAACGCGCCGGGCGAGCCGGAGGGGCCATCCTGGTACTACATCACCCCGCCGGATGACGCCTGGCCGGCCCAGGAGCGCGAGGAGTGGCTGCAGGTCTTCAGCGACACGACGCTGCCGGGAATCACCGTGCACGAGGTCGCTCCCGGGCACTTCTCGCACGGCCGAGCGATACGGCGGGCGCCCACCGACGTGCGGCGGATCCTGGCGTCCGCCGCGTTCATCGAGGGCTGGGCGCACTACGCCGAAGAGCTGTGCGTGGAGGAGGGCTTCTGCGCCGACGACCCGCGGTTCGCCATCGGGGTCTGGCTGGAGGCGCTGATCAGGGTGACCAGGCTGGCCTGCTCGATCGGCGTGCACACGGCCGGGATGACCGTGCAGGAAGGGGCCCGCAGGTTCGCGGCGGACACCCACATCTCCGGCCCGGCCGCGCTGTCCGAGGCGGCCCGGGCCACCTTCGACCCGACCTACGGCCGGTACACCTGGGGCAAGCTCGTGATCATGGATCTGCGGGAACGGGCCAGGAAGGAGTGGGGCGCGGGCTTCTCGCTGCGCCGCTTCCACACGGCGCTGATGGAGCTCGGCTCGCCGCCGCTGGGCCTGCTGGGCACAGCACTGGAGCGCGGCTGACGCCGACCCTGATTCTCGCCGACCGGGGGCGGGGGCACCTCGGCCCGCGCTCCGCGCCCGGCCCGCGCTCCGCGCCCGCCCGCGCTCCCGCCCGCCCGCGCTCCCGCCCGGCCGGCGCCTCCGCGCTGCCCGCGCCTCCGCGCCCGAAGTTGATCAACATCAAAGTGACAGCGACGGTCATAGAAGAACACCAAATTCACATCGATGTTCATCGGTGGCCAGGCTCGCAACACGTCAGCATTTACTTGGGCTTCATGCGTTTCAATGGTTTCATCAGGCGACTGCAATAACATTGTTAAACATTGCCGTCGGCCGGGACATAACCGGAATTTTGTGTTTTACTACCTTAAATGTTACTTGAGCAGATCTACGAAAACGCGCCGACCGTATTCTCGGGAAGATACCGCACCACCGTAAACGAGCTCACCGACCAGCGCCCCGCGCTCAGGCCCGAGATTCTCGCCGAGGCGGTCGCCCGCCTGGTCGGCCTCGGAACCTTTTCCGCCGCGACCAAGCTGCTCGTCGAGGAGGACAAGGGCGCGGTGCTGGCCGGCCCGGTGTGCCTGGCCACCGGCCTGCCGCTCGCGGTGGCTCGCTGGTACCCGTACGATCTGCCCCCGGACGCCGGGCGGCCGCCGATCGAGGTGGCGATCGCCTCGGAGTACTTCGCCGGACGGCTCTACGTGAACGGGATCGTCCCCGGCGACCGGGTGGTGATCATCGATGACACGATCAGCACCGGCGGCACGCTGGTCGCGCTGATCGAGGCGGTCAGGCGGTCCGGCGCCGAGGTCACCGAGGCCCTGGTCGTCACGGAGAAGACAGCCAACGGCGGCGCGGCGGCGGTGCTCGCACGGTGCGGCGTCGAGGTCAAGCCGGTGCTGCGGGTGACGATCGACGCCGCGACCGGCCGGGTGCACGTCCTGCCGCCGCCCGGCACCGATCAGGCCCGGGATCAGGCCCGGGACCAGCCCGCTGAGTTACCGCCGGACGGCCGCAGGGAACCGCCGGCCGGCCGGATCGAGCTGCGCGAACTCCGCCGCGTTGTCCCGGCCGGCGGTGCGCACGTCTACGCGAAGTGCGAGTTCAGGAATCCGACCGGCAGCCATAAGGACCGGATCTTCAACTTCATGATCGACGCCCTCGAGGCGAGCGGTGAGATCGCCCCCGGCTGGACGCTGGTGGAGTCGTCGACCGGCAACGGCGGTGCGGCGCTGGCGCGGGTCGGCCTGGCCCGCGGCTACCGGGTCGTGGTCATCATGCCAACCGGGATGACAATCGAGCGGAAGGCTCAGATTCGTGCGTTCGGAGCCAAGATCATTGAGACGGATGGGGACGGCTTCCTGCTGCAGGCCGAGGCGGAAGCCCGCGACTACGTCCGCGACCATCCGCGCAGCTACTACCTGGACCAGTCCACCAGCCCGCTGAACCGGCAGGCATGGCGGCAGGCAGGCGCGGAGATCGCGGCTGACCTGCGCCGGCTGGGCCGCGGCGTGGACCGCTTCGTGTGCAGCATCGGCACCGGGGGCACGTTCTCCGGCATCGCTGCCGCGCTCAAGAGCGAGTTCCCCGGCGTGCGGACCGTCGCCGTCGAGGTGGACGCGTCGGCGCCGCTGCACGCCAAGCGAGCCCGCAGCCCGTTCCGGCACAGCCCGCATAATCTGATGGGACTCGGGCCCGGAAAGATTCCGCCGAACGTGCGCGAGGAACTCATCGACGAAGTGCGCACCGTATCCGGCCAGGACGCGTGGGCGATGATGAAACGGCTGATCGCGGAGGAAAGGCTGTTCACCGGTCCGACCGCGGGCGCGAACGCGCATGTCGCGGCGCAGGTAGCCGCCGAGCTCCCGGCCGGTCAGTCCATTGTCACGGTGCTATTCGATTCGGCCTGGAAATATGTGAGCGTGTGGGACGGCGATTACTCGCGCCGCCAGGGATCGGACTAACGCCCGGGGTGCTGACATGCCGCAGCCGGCGGGCGGTACGGTGGTGGCATCGTCACGAGGAACCGAACCTGAGGAACCGATCATGCTGCGTTGGCACGGGGGGCCGTGGGGGCCGGGGCTGAGGCCGGCGGCGGCGCTGATCGCCGCGGTCGCGGTCGGCCTGGGCACGGCCGGCTGTGCCGTCAGCGCGTCGGCCTCCAACAAGGCCCCCGTCATCGAGGCGTCCACCGGCTACGTTCCGCTGCCGGTCACGCCGGGCACCACGTTCGCGTACCTGGCTATCCGCAACAACGCGCACACCGCGGACAGCCTGATCGCGGTCAGGACGAGCGCCGGCGGGCGGGTCAGCTTCCTTGCGCCCGCGCGGGGCCGCGGCGCGATGAGCCGGGTTTCCTCGATCGGGATCCCGGCCGGCGCCACCGTCCGGCTGGTGCCCAACGGGCCGCACCTGCTGATCACCGACGCCGGGCGGATGCAGAGCGGCAAGGACATCACGCTCACGCTGGTGTTCGCGCACGGCGGTTCGCTGACCGTGCAGGCCTTCGTCAACAACCCGGCCGACAAGGACAGCAACTACCTCTTCAACTGACCTGGCAGGACCGATGTCCATGGCGGAACTGATTCTCCTCAGGCACGGCGAGACCGAGTGGAGCATCGCAGGCAGGCACACCGGCCGGACCGACATCGCGCTCACCGCGCGCGGTGAGGCGATCGCCGCGTCGCTCGCCCCGCAGGTCGCGAAGCGGCGGATCCAGGCCGCCTTCACCAGCCCGGCGCGGCGCGCGGCCAGGACGGCCGAACTGGCCGGCCTGGGCGGCGCCACCCCCGATCCTGACCTGTGGGAGTGGGACTACGGCGGCTACGAGGGCCGGACCACCGCGGAGATCCAGGCGGAGCGGCCGGGCTGGTACCTGTGGCGGGACGGCGTCGTCCCCGGCGACGCGGCGCACCCGGGTGAGACCGTCGGCCAGGTCGGCGCCCGCGCCGACGCGGTGCTGGCCCGGGTGCGGCCGCTGCTGGCGACCGGCGACGGCGATGTCGCGCTGGTGGCGCACGGGCACATCCTGCGCGTGCTGACCGCCCGCTGGCTCGGCCTGGCGCCTGCTGACGGCCGACTGTTCCGGCTGGACACCGGCACGATCAGCGTGCTCGGCACCGAGCACGAGATGCCGGTCATCGCGTCCTGGAACGTCCAGGCCAGCTAGCCGAGACGGGGTCACCCGGGCAGCACGATCCGGTCGGCCCGGTCGCGGCCGGATGCCACCGCAGTAGCGTTGGCCTCGTCGCTCTCCCAGACGAACCGCCTGGCCTCGTCGGGCGACTTGCCCGACGCGATGTGCCGCGCGGTCAGCCGCCCGCGGCGCAGCGGATCGGGCAGGTCGATCCACCACACCTCGTCGAGCAGGTCGCGGATCTGATGCCAGGGCTGCTCGTCGAACAGCAGGTAGTTCCCCTCGGTGATCACGAGGCGGGCGTCCGGCGGCACCGGGATGCTGCCCGCGACCGGCTGCTCCAGTTCCCGGCCGAACGCCGGGGCGTACACGATGACCCCGGGCTCGGCGGCCCTGATGCGGCGCAGCAGGGCGAGATATCCCGCGGGGTCGAAGGTATCCGGCGCGCCCTTGCGGCCGAGCCGCCCGAGCCTGGCCAGCTCGACGTCGGCCAGATGAAACCCGTCCAGCGGCACCACGACGGCCTGCGGTCCGGCGGCGGCCGCGAGCCGCCCGGCGAGCCTGCTCTTGCCCGCGCCCGGCGGCCCGGCCAGGCCGAGCACGAACCGCGGCCCGGCCCGGCCGGACAGCTCCCTGGCGCGCGCGATCGCGGCCGCAGCATCCATCACGGGTCCGGCCT
>DASXME010000275.1:0-14155 GCA_036495825.1 Streptosporangiaceae bacterium | reverse complement strand
CAGCTGGATGGTGCCCGATGAGACGCTTGCCTGGCTGGCCGGCCGCGGCCTGGCTGGCGTCGAGGTAAGTCATCCAGAACAGGATTTTTCCGAACGGAGCCGACTGAGCTCACTGGTCAGCGAGCTCGGCTTGGTGGCATCTGGCGGCAGTGACGATCACGGCACGCTAACCGGGCACCGGATCGGCTGTGAGACGATCTCGCCCGAGTCTTATGAGAGGCTCGCGGGACAGGCAAACGGCGCGGTCCCAGTCCAGGCGTGAGCGGCTGACATCAGCGGGACTCCGCAGCAGGGAGGAAGCTGGTGGTCCCCGCCCAGTTCGCCGCGCACCTCACGGTCGCAGGGGACGCCGCCGGAGTTCCCCCTCAGTTCACCGCGTACTTCACGGCCTCGGCGGCCGCCTCCGGGGTGCTGATCGGCCTGCTGTTCGTGGCGGTGTCGCTGCGCCCGGAGACCGTCTTCGGCGAGGCCGCGTCCGCCGTCGGCCGGGCTCACGCGGGCTCGGCCTTCACCGCCCTGGTCAACTGCTTCTTCGTCTCCATGGTGGCGCTCATCCCGCAGGCCGGGCTCGGCGTCGCCGCGATTATCCTCGCGGTGAGCAGCCTGCTGAACACCGCGACGTTGCATCGTGAGGTGGCCCGCCAAGAACTCCACCTCACGATGCTGGTCCTCGGCGTGCTCACCTACCTGGTGGAGCTGGCCTTCGGCATCCTGCTGATCCCTCACGAGCAAAGCATCAGTCGCATCGAGAACGTGGCGTATCTGCAGATCGCCCTGTTCAGCGTGGCCCTCAGCCGCGCCTGGACCCTGGTGCAGGGCAAGCACCTGCCCGCAGCGGAACCGGTGTCCTCGGCCAGCACGGAGATCTCGCCCCCTCAGCCGCCACGGTGAGGTTTCGTGACAAAACCCCACACAAGTATCAGACTGTGAATTATTGGGGTTGAGGGGGGATGGTGGCCATCCATGAAAATCGCAGGCCGCCCGCTGTTCTGGCTCATCATCGCGCTCCTGGTGTTCCTGTTCTGGAAGGCGCCAGAGCCGATGTCTGCGGCACTCAGCGGGCTTGGGCACGCCTTTGCCGTCATCGGGGATGGCCTGGCGAAGCTGCTGGGGTCAATGACTCACAAGCCGGCGCACTGACCGGCTGAGCGCGTTACCCGGCAGGCGCAGATCACCGGCGCCTGCAGCGGAGACGGCGGCCGATATCGTAGCCGTTCGTGAAGTTCTTCTGGGAGGTGTTCGTCACGCTGCTGGTGATCACCGATCCGCCGGGCACGGTGCCGGTGTTCCTCGGGCTCACCAGGGGGCTGACGGCGCGGGACCGGAGCAGGCTGGCCTGGCAGGCCGCGGTGGTCGCGTTCGGGGTGATCGTGGCGTTCGCGCTGTTCGGCCAGTCGGTGCTCAGCTATCTGGGCGTGCAACTGCCCGCGCTGCAGGGGGCGGGCGGACTGCTCATGCTGCTGGTCTCGCTGCAGCTGCTGACCGGCAAGGCGGCCGAGCCGACCGAGCAGGAGATGGCCACCGTCAACGTGGCCTTCGTACCGCTCGGCACGCCGCTGCTGGCCGGTCCGGGCGCGATTGTGGCGACGATGCTGTTCGTGCAGCGGACGCACGACGGCGGCCAGGTGCTCGCGCTGGCCATCGCCATCGTCGCGGTGGCCGTCGCGGCCTGGCTGGCGATGCGGTTCGCCTTTGTCATCCACCGCGTGCTCACCGACAACGGGGTGGAGCTGCTGACCCGGATTGCGGGACTGCTTCTCTCGGCCATTGCGGTAGAGCTTGTTGCCGAAGCTGTGCGAGCATTCGTCAAGCAAGGCTGATCGCGGGGCCGGAAGGAAGGGTCGAGCCTGCATGGACGCGCGGATCGATCAAGTGGAGACGTCGGGTGAGATCACCGAAGACGGCACCACTTACCCGATGAACAACAACACCTGGGTGCTCGGTGACGACGACGAGGTGATCGTTATCGACCCTGGTCATTCGGCTGAAGCGGTACTCGACGCGGTGGGCGAGCGTGAGGTGCTCGCGGTGATCTGCACGCATGCGCACCCCGATCACGTGGCCGCGGCGCTCGAGGTCGCGGAGCGGGATGAGGCCCCGGTCGGCCTGCACCCGAAGGATCTGCTGCTGTGGCGCGAGTCGCACCCGGACGAGGAGCCTGCCATCGAGATGGCCGACGGCGGGATGTTCGAGGTGGCCGACGTCAGCCTGGAGGTGATCCACACCCCGGGGCACACGCCCGGCTCGGTCTGCCTGTACTGCGAGGAACTCGGCGTGGTGTTCTCCGGTGACACGCTGCTGGCCAGCGGTCCCGCCCCGTACTGCGGCGAGTTCCGTGACTTCGCCGGCCAGCTCACCGCGGTGGGGGAGAACCTGCTGACGCTGCCGGCCGACACCAGGGTGCTGCCCGGCCACGGCGAGGAGATCACCGTGGCGGCCGCGGAGAAGCAGTTCGACTCCTGGGTGACCGCGGGGCCGGACGGACTGGCCGAGGACGCCGCCGTCTAGCAGGCGATCAGACTGTCAGACCCTCCCCGTAGGAAAGGAACGTGAACCAAGCCAGGCGCGGCGCCGGCCAGGGGGAGCAGCTCGGCCTGGACGGGATGCCGCAGCGGCTGTACACCTGCACGCCGACGCGGCTGGGCACGTGGCTGGACTGCCCGCGCCGGTACCGGATGACCTATCTGGACCGTCCGGCGCCGCCCAAGGGGCCGCCGTGGGGGCACAACAGCCTCGGCGCCAGCGTGCACACGGCGCTGGCGGCCTGGTGGCGGCTGCCGCTGGCGGGCAGGACCGTGCCCGCGGCGGGTGACCTGCTCGACCGCGGCTGGATCAGCCTCGGCTTCGCCAACGACGAGCAGTCCGCGCAGCATCGCCACCGGGCGCGGCAGATGGTCGAGGACTACGTGGCGCGGCTCGACCCGGCCCGCGAGCCGATCGGCGTGGAGCGCACGGTCGCGACCAGGACCGAGCGGATCGCGGTGTCGGGCCGGATCGACCGGCTGGACGACCGGGTGGCCGAGGGGGGCGGCAGCGAGCTGGTCGTGGTGGACTACAAGACCGGCAGGCACGTGCTCACGGTGGACGACGCGCGTGCCTCGCTGCCGATGGCGCTGTACGCGCTGGCCGCGCAGCGGGTGATGCGGCGGGCCTGCCGACGAGTCGAGCTGCATCACCTGCCGACCGGCGCGGTGCTCGCCTGGGAGCACAGCGACGAGGCGCTCGCCCGGCAGCTGGGCCGAGCCGAGGACATCGCGGCCGAGTGCGCCGCGGCCGACGAGCAGTACAAGAGCGGGCTCGAGCCGGCCGGCGTCGATCGCGTGTTCCCGCCGCGGCCAGGCTCCTGGTGCGGCTGGTGCGACTACCTGCAGCACTGCCCGGCAGGCGCGGCCGTGACCGAGCCGCGCAAGCCGTGGGACGGGCTGGCCGACCTTACCGGCTGACCCGGCTGACCGGGCTGACGGCTTCGGCGGCGTTCCAGAACGCGGTGAGCGCGCTGGCCGTCGTTTCCGGCGCCTCGACGGCGGGGGAGTGCGTCGCGGCCGGGATGCAGAGGCGCTGCGCGCCCAGCCGTGCGGCCATCTCTTCCTGCACCGGGGTCTGCCACTTGTCGTCGTACTCCCCGTACAGGACCAGGATGGGCGCGTCGAACGCCTCGGCGAGGTCGTCGGTCAGGTCCTCACAGCCGAGCAGCTGCCGGCCCATGGCGACCAGGCCGTCCGGGGAGCTGTCCAGCATCCGCCGCTCCAGGAAGGTCATGATGTGCGGCGGCGTGCCCTCGGCCCGGGCCTGCGGCGCCAGCTCAGCGTCCCAGACCCGCCTGAACTCGGCCGCCAGCGCGCGAGCTCCGGCGGGCGGGAGCCGGTCGAGGATCGCGCCGAGTATGTCGGCCCACGGGCCGGTGAGCTTGCCGGGGCCCGAGCTCATCAGCGTGAGCGAACACGCGTCCGCCTGCCCGGCGAGGATGGCATGCCGGGCCACCAGGCCGCCGAACGAGTGGCCGAGCAGGTGCACGCCGGCTGGGCCGGGGCCTGCCGCCTGGCCTGCGGTCGGCGGGTCCGCCGCGATCGTGGCGGCGATGGAGCCGATGTCGGCGCCGAGCTCGGCGAGGCTGTACGCGTCGGCCTGATCGGTGCCGCCGGTCTCGTACTGCCCGCGCATGTCGATCGCGACCGCCCGGCGGCCGGCCGCGGCCAGCTGGCGCAGGATCGGCAGGAAGTCTTCCTTGCTGCCGGTGAACCCGGGGACGAGCAGCGCGGGGCGCCGCTCGCACACTCCGGTGGCGGGCATCGCGTCGAGCGCGGCGAACAGGCCGCGCCCGGTCCGCAGGGCCAGCGGCCGCACGCCAGAAGGAAGATCAATCGACCTGGGGGTACTCACGGGGAGTCACCATACCCGCCGCGGCCCGCCGGGGACTGCGTGCCGCGGCGCGAACTGCCGAACGGGCGCCGGGTCTCAGCGGGCCTGGGAGCGGCCGCGTGCGGCATTGCGGGCCCCGCGGTCGGCGTCCTGAGTGCCGCTGCTGGCGTCCTTGCTGCCTTGGCTAGCACGGCCCTGACTAGCACTGGCCTGGCTAGCACTGGCCTGGCTAGCACGGCCCTGACTAGCACTGCCCTGGCTGATGTCTTTGCCGCTGCGGGTGCGGCGCCGGACTCTGGGCTTGCGCGTCCCGCTGCCGTTCTCGCGCGGTGCGCCCGCCTTTCCGCGCGCCGAACCGCCGGACCGGCCGCGCGGTGCGCCGTCCCTGCCGCGGGCGGATCTGATCCGCCCGGTCTCGCCGATGTTCTCGACCTCCTCGGCCTCCAGGCCGGCCCGGCCGCTCTGCCCGCGGGGCAGCGTGCCGGTGACCCCGGCCGGTATCCGCAGCGCGCCGTACAGCTCCTGCGACGTCGAATAGGTCTCCATCGGCTCGGGGAAGCCCAGGCCGAGGCTCTCGTCGATGAGCTTCCACCTGCGCATGTCGCGCCAGTCGACGAACGTGACGGCGATGCCGGTCCGGCCCGCGCGCCCGGTCCGGCCGGTGCGGTGCAGGTAGGCCTTCTCGTCCTCCGGGCACTCGTAGTTCACGACGTGCGTGACGTCGTCCACGTCGAGCCCGCGGGCCGCCACGTCGGTGGCGACGAGCACGTCGACCTTGCCGTTCCTGAACGCGCGCAGCGCACGCTCGCGCTGCCCCTGGCCCAGGTCGCCGTGCACGCTCGCGACCGCGAAGCCGCGCGTCGCCAGCGCCTCGGCCACCTGGTCGACCGACCGTTTCGTCTGGCAGAAGACCATGGTCAGGCCGCGGTCGGTGGCCTGCAGCACCCGGGCCAGCACCTCGATCTTGTCGAGGTGATGGATGCGGAACACGTGCTGCTCGGTGTCCGGCGCGTGCTCGGGCTCGCCGGTGCCCTCGGCGCGGACGTGCACCGGCCGGTTGAGGTGGCGGCGGGCCAGGGTGACGATCTCCTGCGGCATGGTCGCGGAGAACAGCATGGTCTGCCGCGGCTCGGGTACCAGCTTCAGGATGCGCTCGACGTCCGGCAGGAAGCCGAGGTCGAGCATCCGGTCCGCCTCGTCCAGCACGAGCGCGCTGACGCCGGACAGGTTCAGGTGGCGCTGGCCGGCCAGGTCGAGCAGCCGGCCTGGCGTCCCGACCACGATGTCCACGCCGGCCCGCAGGGCGTCGATCTGCGGCTCGTAGGCGCGGCCGCCGTACACGGTCAGCACCCGGGCGCCGAGCCTGGCGCCGGCCAGCCGCAGGTCCTCCGCGACCTGGATGGCAAGCTCCCTGGTCGGCACGACGACGAGCGCTTGGGCCAGGTCGCCGGCCTGCGAGTTGTCGGACTTGGGCGCCAGCCGCTGCAGCAGCGGGATCCCGAACGCCAGCGTCTTGCCGGTGCCGGTCCTGGCCTGGCCGATGATGTCGTTCCCGCTCAGCCCGATCGGCACCGCCAGGGCCTGGATGGGGAACGTGGTCGTGATGCCTTTGTCCTCGAGAGCGCTGCAGATGTCATCGATAACATTCAGCTCGCGGAAGGGGATGGCTTCCGGCTCGATCGGGGACGGGGGGAGTAGCGTCGAGTCCTCTACGCTGGAATCTTCTGCACTGGAATCTACTGTCATGGAATCTACTGCGCTGGAATCTTCTGCACTGGAATCCACTGTCATGGCGGCCTGATCGTCGCCGTCCGGAATGCTCGGTTCAGTAAGTGTCTGGGTGGTCAGGGCCTTCAGCCTCCATCGGTGCCCGCGGCTTGTCGTATGAGCGCGGGGGTTGCGGTGAATCCGCAAGGTTCGGCCGTGAGGCCGACGTCATATAGACCAACACAGCCCGGCATTACCACATTCCGGTCATGGGTCGCAGCCGAGTCTAGCAGGGCGATCGTCGCTGGCGCAGCGCCGCGAGCTGCGAGTCGCGTTGTTACGCTGCCGCTATGACCGATTCGGGCGGCGTGGTCGATCTGTTGGGCATGCTGGCGTACGCCGAGCTTGTCGCGTTCTTCCGGCTTTCTGATGACGCGGCGCTGGCGCCGTCGCTGGACGACAAGGCGGCGCTGGGCCGGATGGCGGTGGCGGAGTTCTCGCATTTCGAGCGGATCCACGCCGAGCTGGAGCGGCTCGGCGCCGACGCGGACCTGGCCATGCAGCCGTTCACCGGGTCGATCGACGCGTTCCACGTCAGGACGGCTCCCGCGGACTGGCTGGAGGGCCTGGTCAAGGCGTACGTCGGCGACGGATTCGCCGCGGACTTCTACCGCGCCGCCGCGGTGGTGCTGGATCCGCAGCGGCGCACCCTGGTGCTCGAGGTGCTCGCCGACACCGGTCACGCCCAGTTCGCCGTCGAGCGGGTCCGCGCCGCCGTGGACGCGGACCCGGCGGTGGCCGGCCGGCTCGCCCTGTGGGCGCGCAGGCTGGTCGGCGAGGCACTGGGCGAGGCGCAGCGGGTCGCCGCCGAACGCCCGCCGCTGGCCCGGCTGCTCGTCGGCGACGGCAGCCAGCTCGGCGAGGTGGGCCGGATGTTCGCCCGGCTCACCGACGCTCACACTCAGCGCATGCGCGCGCTAGGCCTGTCCGATTAAGGCCTAGCCGATGAAGTGCCGATGAAGTGGTGCCCCCGTTGGAGTGGTGGTCAGAGGCTGCCGAATCCGACCCGGCGCGTCTCCGAGCCGGCTAGCTCGACGTAGGCAATCTTTTCGGCCGGAATCAGAATCTTTCCCCCCTTGTCGTCGCGGAGCGCGAACACGCTGCCGTCGGCGAGCGCGGCCGTGAGGGTACGTTCGACTTCCTCGGTGGCCGTCTCGGTCTCCACGACAAGCTCACGCGGCACGGACTGGATCCCGATCTTTACTTCCACGGCACTCCTCTTGGTGAATCTGCGGGCCAGTGGGCCATCGTCTATCGAGGCTAGCGTTGGTTACATGACTAATGCGTGACGCGCGCCCGGGTGGTTATCCGGTAGCAGGTGGACGCTATCGCACGCGGGGCTACGCGGTGAGCGGCCAGCCGCTGATTCCGCGCCAGGCCAGCCGGGTCAGCAGCTGCTCCGCGGCATCCTTGGGGATCTCGCCGCCGGTGCGCACCCAGTACCGGGCGCTGACGTTGGCCATCCCGACGAGCCCCATCCCGAGCAGGTGCGCCTCGTCGTCGCTGATCCCGGCGTCCTCCCGGATTACCCGGCTGATCATCTCCGCGCACGCGTTCATGGTGTCATCAAGCCGGACCCGCACGGCCGGCTCGTTGCCAAGATCTGACTCAAAGACCAGGCGGAAGGCTTCGCCATCCCCGCAGACGAAATCGAAGAACGCGACAAAGGTGGCGGCCACCCGCTGCCGGTTATCGGTCGTGGAGCCCAGGGCGTCGCGCACGGTGGCGATCAGCGCGTCGGTGCTCTCCTCGAGCAACGCCAGGTAGAGCTCTAGCTTCCCGGGAAAATGCTGGTACAGGACCGGCTTGCTCACGCCGGCGCGTTCGGCGATCTCGTCCATCGCGGCGGCGTGATATCCCTGCGAGACGAAGACTTCCTGCGCCGCCCCCAGCAACTGGCGCCGCCGGGCCGGCCGGGGCAGCCGAGTTCCGCGTGGCCTGGCATCGGGGGTTGCGGTCAACACATTCTCCGGGGTCAGTTGCGTGAGTGGTCCGTTGCGTCCCCGGTAATCCTACGACCGAGTAGCTCTTTTCGCCGAGGTAGCGGACACCTGGCCGGCCGGCGGGCGGTGTGCTTCAGTCTTTCCGGCCGGCCAATTCGCGCAGCGGCGGCTCCATCGCTGCTCCATAGGTCGGGAAGGCGTGCACCGTATCGGCGAGCAGGGTCAGCGCGATCCCGGCCCTGACCGCCAGGGTGATTTCGGACATCCATTCCTCGGCGCACAGGCCGACGGCGGCCGCGCCCACCAGGGTGCCGCCCGAGTCCGCGTACAGCTCGACCCGGCCCCGGTCGTCGTCCTCCACGGTGGCGCGGGCCGTTTCGGCGAGGTCGAAGCCTGCGGTGCACAGCTCGACGCCGGCCGCCGCGGCCTGCGCCGGGGAGAGCCCGACCGTGTAAACCGACGGCGTGGTGTAGACCACGCGGGGGATGGCCCGGTAGTCGGCCTCGCGATGGCCGCCGAGTATGTTCGCCGCCACGATGCGGGCCTGGTAGCTGGCGGTGTGCGCGTACGGGGCCGCGCCGGTGACATCCCCTGCGGCCCACACGTGCCCGGCGGCCTTCCTGGGGCGCCCGGGAGTAACGGCAGGCACCACCCGGCAGCCCGCTTCTACTGGCAGGGCCATGCCCGGCCCGATCTCGACGCCGAGCTTGTCCAGTCCGAGCCCGCTGAGCCGCGGCCTGCGGCCGGTGGCCAGCAGCACCCGGTCGGCCTCGATCCTGCTGCCGTCCGCCAGGGTCAGGGCGAGGCCGGAGTCCGTGGTCTCCGCCTTGGCCGCCGCGGATCCGAGCCGCACGTCGGCGCCGGTCCTGCGCAGCCCGTCGGCGAGGATCTCCCCGGCGAACTGAGCCTCGCCCGGCAGCAGGTAATCTTCCGCCTCGATCAGCGTCACCTGGCTGCCGAACGCCGCGTAGATCTGCGCCAGCTCACAGCCGACCGGGCCGCCGCCGAGCACCACCAGGCGGCGGGGCAGGTCTGGGCAGGTCAGCGCCTCCGCGCTGGTCCACGCGGAGATATCGGTCAGCCCTTCGACTGGCGGGGCCATCGGCTCGCTGCCGGTGGCGATCACCAGGTCGGTGTAGCCGAGCGACGTGGTCTCGGGCTCGGCGGGCGTGGCCGCGCCGTTCGGATGCGCCCGGCCGGCCGGGATCGTCTCGATCTCGATCACGCCGGGCTTGGCCACCCTGGCTGTGCCGCGGATCAGCGTGACGCCGGTCTCGGCGAGCCTGGCCGCCGCGGCCGTGTCGTCCAGGTGCCCGGTGACCTCATCCCTGCGGGCGACCGCGTGTTCCCAGGTCTCGCCGCGCCGCGCCGACTGGAGCAGCGATTTCGACGGGATGCAGGCGAGATAGGGGGACTCGCCCCCGACCAGGCCGGCTTCCACGACGGCCGCGGTGCGGCCTCCCCTGGCCACCTCGGTGGCGACGTGCACGCCGGCCGTTCCGCCGCCGAGCACGACAACATCGAACTGTGGCATCTGCCTACCTTTCCTCCTCTCTCAGGCCTCGGTCTCCGTCGCTTCATCATGGCAGCCACGGTCGCGTAACCGTCTGGAGAGCGACGAAACAGTAGGGATCTTGCGGGCCTTGGGAGTGGCGCGCGGGCCGGGAACTGATCGTCTGCGCTGGCCAGGGTTAGGCTTGCCGGGTGGAGACAACATCGGCCGTCGGCACCAGCCAGGCCACACCGATCCCGCCCTGGCCGGGTGAGCTGGTCACGGTCGGGGCGGACGAGCTCTTCGTGCGCAGCACGCCCGCGGCGCCCGGCGCGGAGCCCGCACTGTGCGTGCACGGCCTGGGCGGAGCGTCCACGAACTGGACCGACCTGATGGACGTGCTGCGGACTCCGGCGGCCGCGGTGCCGGGCGGGCTGGCCTGCGAGGCGGTGGACCTGCCCGGCTTCGGCCGCTCGCCGCAGCCTCGCAGCGGCAGCTACTCGATCAGCGCGCAGGCCGCCGTGGTCGGCCGGCTGATCGAGCAGAGCGGCCGCGGCCCGGTTCACCTGATCAGCAATTCGATGGGCGGCGCCATCAGCACCCGGCTCGCGGCGCGCAGGCCCGAGTTGGTCAGGACGCTGACCCTCATCTCGCCCGCGCTGCCGGACCTGCGCCCGCGTCCGGTGCCGGCCAGGATCACCGTGGCGACCGTCCCCGCGCTCGGGCCGTGGCTGCTGCGCAGGGCGGGCAAGGCGCCGGCCGAGAAGCGGGTGGCGCTGCTGCTGCGCGACGTCTATTACGACCCCAGCGTCGTGCACCCCAGCCGCGTGGCCGAGGAGATCGCCGAGCTGCAGCGGATGGAAGGGCTTGGCTACCTGGGCGACGCGCTGCTCAAGTCGGCGCAGGCCCTGGTGGCGGAGTACCTCCGCCGCGGCCCCGGATCGCTCTGGCGGGACGCGGCCAGCATCGACGCCAGCGTCCTGGTCATCTACGGCAGCCACGACCGCCTGGTGAATTCGAAGATGGCCGTGCGCGCGGCCCGGACATTCCGTGACGCCAGAGTCGTGCTGCTGCCGCGGACCGGGCACGTGGCCATGCTGGAACGGCCCGGCGACGTGGCCAGGGAGATGTGGGCCATGATGGCGGCCGCGGCGGCGCGCGGACCGCAGGCGTGACGGGGGCTGCGGGCGGCCTGGTCCTGGCGGCCGGGCGCATCGTGGCCGGCCCAGGGGTGTTGTCGCCGGGGTACCTCGTCGTCTCCGATGGGCGGATCGCCGAGGTCGGCCAGGGGCCGCCGCCGCGCTGCCCCGACGTCGAGCTGGCCGGCGGCCTGCTGGTCCCCGGCTTCGTCGATCTCCAGGTCAACGGCTACTTCGGCGAGGAGTTCGCGACGGCCGGCCCGGCCGGATGGGGCCGGGTGGTCAGCCGGCTCCCCGAGACCGGCGTGACCGCATTCATGCCCACTATCATCACCAGCCCGGTCGACAGGCTCGCCGCCGCACTGCGGTCCGCCGCGACGCTGATTCCCGGCCTGCCGGCCGGCGCGCGAGTGCTCGGGATCCACATGGAGGGCCCGTTCATCTCGCCGCTCCGCAAGGGCGCGCACAACGCCGAGTGGATCACCGACCCTGCGCCCGCCGCGCTGGAAGAGCTGCTGGCCGCCGGGTCGGGCCAGCTCCGGCTGGTCACCCTGGCGCCAGAACGCGACGGTGCCCTCGCCGCCATAGGCAGGCTCACCCAGGCCGGCGTGCTGGTCAGCGTGGGCCACAGCGACGCGACGTCCGCTCAGGTGGGGGCGGCCGTAGACGCCGGCGCGCGGATGGTCACGCACCTGTTCAACGGGCAGCGCCCGATGCATCACCGCGAGCCCGGCGTGCCCGGCCACGCGCTCGCCGACTCGCGCGTGACCAGCGGCCTCATCGCCGACATGTGGCATGTGGCCGCGGAGGTCTGCGCGATCGCGTTCGCGGCGGCTCCCGGCCGGATCTGCCTGGTCACCGACGCCGCCGCGTGCGCGGGCATGCCACCGGGGCAGTACCTGCTCGGCGGCGAGCCGATCACGCTGCCCGAAGGCGGCGCGCCGCCGGTGCGCGCGGACGGCACGCTGGCCGGATCGGCGCTGCGGATGGACACCGCGGTGGCCAACATGGTCGCGGCCGGCGCCGCGCTGCCCGACGCGGTCGCGGCGGCCAGCCGCATTCCCGCCGACCTGATCGGGCGGCCTGACCTGGGCCGGATAGCTCCCGGTGCCGCGGCCGACCTGGCCTGGCTCGACGACGACTTGCGAACCCAGGCCGCATGGGTGGCCGGCGACATGGTGTACTCGGCAATTGGATCCGGCGGCGCACGGCCGGCGGCAGCGGAGGGAGCGCAACGATGAGCGGGCTATCCGCGGGGCCTGCGATAGCGGGCGACTCGCACCTGCTGACCCACATGCGAACCGAGATCGGCGAGCAGCCCAGAGCGCTGCGCGCCACGCTGGACGCGCTGCTGCCCAGGGCCGGGGAGGTCGCGGCCCTCGCGGGCGGCACCCGGCAGGTCCTGTTCATCGCCCGCGGAACCTCGGACAACGCCGCCGTCTACGGCAGTTACCTGCTGCAGGTATACGCCGGCCGGCTCGCCACGCTGGGCTCGCCGTCCGTCGCCACCAGCTATCGCGCCAGGGTGGACCTGACCGGGGTGCTCGCGGTCGCGCTGTCCCAGTCCGGCCGCACCGAAGAGATCGTCGAAAGCCTCGACTGGGCCCGTAACTGCGGCGCGCGCACGCTGGCCATCACGAACTCGGCCGCCTCTCCGCTCGCGGACATCGCCGAGGTGGCCCTGGTCACCGAGGCGGGTACCGAGCAGGCCGTGCCGGCCACCAAGACCTTCAGCACGCAACTGGCCGCGCTGGCCGTACTCGGGGTCGGGCTCGGCGCGGACGTCGCACCCGATGAGCTGCGCCAGGTTCCTGACGAGATTGAGCGGATGCTCGCCGAGCCCGGGGACGTCGATGCCGCCGCGGCGGGTATCGCCGGCGCGCGGGGCCTGGTGGTGTCCGGGCGCGGCCTGGCGTACGCCTCGGCTCTCGAGCTGGCGCTCAAGCTCAAGGAGGCGTGCTACCTGCACGCGATGGGCCTGTCCTACGCGGACCTGCTGCACGGCCCGATCGCGGTGGTGGACGCCTATACCCCGGCGATCATCGTGGCCGCGGGCACCGGGCCCGCCCTGGACGGCGCGATCAAGCTAGCCCAGCGGGTCACCGCGGCCGGCGCGACGACGCTGGCCGTCGGCGGCGGGCCGGGACTGGCCCGGGAGTGCCGCATCGCGCTGCCGGGACCCCGGCTGCCCGAATGGCTGGCGCCCATCGGCCTGATCGTGCCCGGCCAGCTGCTCACCGAGGCCCTGGCCCGCCGGCTTGGCCTCAATCCGGACAGCCCGCGCGGCCTGAGCAAGGTGACTCAGACCGGTTGACCGGGCGCTAACAGGAGGGTCGCATGGCAACCTTGGTTACGTTCCACGCACACCCTGACGACGAGTGCATCGCCTGCGGCGGGGTGATGCGCAAGGCGTTCGAGGAGGGCCACCGGGTGGTGCTGGTCGTGGCCACCCGTGGTGAGCACGGCGAGGTGCCGGAGGGATTCCTCACCGACGGGGAGCAGCTGTGGCAGCGCCGGGTGGCCGAGACGGAGGCGTCCGCCGGGGTCCTGGGCGCGCAGCGCCTTGAGTTCCTTGGCTACACCGACTCCGGGATGATGGGCACGCCGACGAACGACTTGCCCGGCTCGTTCTGGACCGCTCCGGTGGACGAGGCCGCGGCGGCTCTGGCGACAATCTTGAAGGAAGAGAACGCTGACGCGCTGACCTGCTACGACGACAACGGCGGCTACGGTCACCCGGATCACATCCAGGTGCACAGGGTGGGCTTGCTGGCGGCCGAGCTGGCCGGCACGCCGCGCGTTTACCAGAGCACCATGAACCGGGATCATCTCGAGCGCGGCAGACGCGAGTTCGCCGAGCAGGCTGCGGCCGCGGGGTTCGAGATGCCTGATGTCACGGACGATGAGGGCTTCGGCAAGCCGGAGGCGGAGATCACCGCGGCGGTCGACGTCTCGCCCTACCTGGAGTACAAGCGCCAGGCCATGCGGGCGCACGCGAGCCAGATTGGCGAGCACTCCTTCTTCCTGGCCATGCCCGATGAGGGGTTCAGCTACGCGTTCGGCACCGAATGGTTCATCCGCACCGGCCAGGGCCCCGGCATCACCGAGACCGACCTGCTAGCCGACCTCTGACCCGCCGCCGCTCGCCACGCCGGCGACACCCGGGACTAAGGTTCCAAAGAACTCTTTGCAAAGAAGTCTTTGGAAAGCTATCTTTGCATCTATGGCAGCCGAGCAGCCCGCGCAGCCCGATCAGCAGCGCGATCAGAATCTGACCCGCTCCCCCCGGGTGGTCAAGCAGCTCACCGACCCGAGGGCCCTGCGCGCCGTGGCCCATCCGATCAGGCTGTCGCTGATCGGCGTGCTGCGGCGGGAAGGTGCCCTGACCGCCACCCAGGCCGGCCAGCTGATCGGCGAGAGCTCGGCGAGCTGCTCGTTTCACCTGCGGCAGCTCG
>DASXME010000274.1:0-6357 GCA_036495825.1 Streptosporangiaceae bacterium | reverse complement strand
ATTGCCTGTGCTCGACGGTCAGCGCGACGCCGAAGCACTTGGAGAGCCGCCGGTCGGTGAACACCTCGGCCAGCTCGCCGGCCGCGACCACGGCGCCCTTGCGCAGCAGGATCGCGTGGGTGAATCCGTCCGGCACCTCTTACACGTGGTGCGTGACGAGCACCATCATCGGCGCCTTGGGGTCACGCGCCAGCGCGGACAGCCGGCGCAGCAGATCCTCCCGGCCGCCGAGATCCAGTCCGGCGGCCGGCTCGTCGAGCAGGAGCAGCTCGGGGTTCGGCATCAGCGACCTGGCGACCTGCACCCGCTTGCGCTCGCCCTCCGACAGGGTGGCGAACCGGCGGCTGATCAAGTGCGCGCAGCCGAGCGCGTCGAGCAGCTCGACCGCGCGGGTGACGTCGGAGGACTCGTATTCCTCCTTCCAGCGGCCGAGGATCGCATAGGAGGCGGTCAGCACGAGGTCGATGACCTTCTCCGTCGGCGGCACCCGGTCGGCGACGGCGGCGCTGGCGAACCCGATCCGGGAGCGCAGCTCGAACACGTCCACGTCGCCGAGCCGCTCGCCCAGCACGTCCACCGTGCCCGCGGTCGGGAACAGCTGCGCCGCGGCCACCTGGAGCAGCGTCGTCTTGCCCGCGCCGTTCGGGCCGATCACGACCCAGCGTTCGTCCTCGTGCGCCGTCCAGTCGACGTCGCGGAGCAGCATCGACTTGTCCCGCCGGACGCCAAGGCCGCGCATCCGGAGCACCTCGTCTGACACCCGGCTCCTTCCCTGGCGGCATTGGCCGACAGCAACCTCAAGCGTCCCAGACCGAACCTACTCCGCAACCCTGCCACGGCCCCACTCACGTGGCCGGCTAACCGTCGGCTAGCCGCGCGCGCCGGCGTCCCAGCCGTGATCGGCCGGGTGCCGGACCGCGTAGAGGGCCGCCTGGGTGCGGTCGGCGACGCCGAGCTTGGCCAGCACGGAGCTGACGTGCGTCTTGACCGTCTTCTCCGCCACGCTCAGCGTGCGGGCGATCTCCCGGTTGGACATGCCCCTGGTGAGCAGCCCGAGCACCTCCCGCTCGCGCCCGGTGAGCGCGTCGAGCCCGGCCACCGCGCCGCGGCCGCGGCCGCCGCCGGCCCGCAGCAGCGTTCCCGCCACCTCCGGGGTGAGCAGCGTGTTCCCGTCGTGCACCGACCGGATCGCCCGGACCAGCGCATCGGGGTCGACGTCCTTGTACAGGAAGCCGGCCGCGCCGGCCCGCACGGCGGCCGCGGCCGCCGCCGGATCGGCGACGCTGGTAAGCACGAGCGTCCTGGACCCGATACCCCTCTCCCGCAGCTCGGCGATGACCTCGGCGCCGCCCAGGCCCGGCATCTTCAGGTCGAGCACGATCACGTCGGGAGCGAGCTCGGCGGCCAGCCTGACCGCCTCGTCACCGTCCGCCGCCTCGCCCACCACGGCCAGGTCGTCCTGGACCTCGAGCAGCACCCGCAGGCCCTGGCGGACCACGGGATGGTCGTCCGCGATCAGCACCCTGATGGGGCCGGCAGGCCCGGTCATGAGCCGCCGCCCGGCTCGACCGGGATCGACAGCCTGACCCTGGTCCCTGCGCCCGGCGCCGAGCTGATCGTCAGCGTTGCGCCCGCCGCGGCCGCCCGCTCGCGCATCGATGCCAGTCCCAGCCCGGCCGCGGGCGCATCGGTAGCGAACCCGCGACCGTTGTCGCTGACCTCAACGAGGACACGCCGCAGCGTTCGGGAAAGGGATATTTCGATCTTTGCCGCGCCCGAATGCCGGATCGCGTTGTGCAGCGCCTCCTGCGCGACGCGGTACGCGGCGGCATCGCGCCGCGGGCCGAGTGCAGGGACCGGGGCCGCGGTGAACCGCACCGGCACGCCGTGCGCCGCCGCGGCCAGGGCCGAGTACCTGCGCAGCGACTCGGCCAGCCCGCGCTCGCCGAGCTCGGGCGGCGCCAGCCCGCTGATCACGGCGCGCAGCTCGGCGTGCGCCTCGCCGGTGAGGCCGGCGGCGCTGTCCATCTCGGCGGCGGCGCGGGCCGGGTCCCTGGTGGCCAGCATGGCGGCGGCGCGGGCCTTGGCCCTGATGCTGAATAGCTTCTGCGACACCGCGTCGTGCAGGTCCCTGGCCAGCCGGGCGCGCTCCTCCATCACCGACAGCTCGGCCACCCGCTCGTAGAGCCGCGCGTTGATCAGCGCGATTGCCGCGTGCGCCGCGAACAGGCCGAGCAGTTGCTCGTCGCGAGCGGTGAAGCCGCCGGCAGCGGTCTTGTTGGCGACGAAGATGATGCCGAGCACATCGGGGCCGTCCTTGATCGGCATCCCGAGGAAGTCGGCGAGATCGGGATGCGCTGACGGCCACCAGCCGCCGAACCGCGGATCGGCCCTGATGTCCGCGAGCCGCTGCGGCTTGCCCTCGCGCAGCAGCACGCCGAGCATGCCGTGCTGGCGCGGCAGCGGTCCGATCGCCTTCTGCTGCCGGGCGCTGATGCCGTCCACCACGAACTCGGCGAACGAGCCCGCCTCGTCGGGCACGCCCAGCGCGGCGTAGTGCGCGCCGGACAGCGAGCGCGCGGACCGCACGATCACCTGCAGCACGTCGCGCACCGACAGCTGCCTGGTGACGGCGAGCACCGCCCGGCTGACCTGGTAGAGAACCTGGTCCTCGTCGGGAACGGCCGGCCCGCTCTCGTCGCGCAGCGCCTTCACCCTGCCGACGCTACCCGCGCGCGAGCCGCCCGTGCATCAGCCGCGGGTCCTAGGACCATCGGCGCAGGACCGCACCGACCACGGCCCGATGTGCCCGCGGGCGGCCGCGCCTAGCGTGCTGAGCATGAATACGAACAGCCATCGCATCGCGATCATCACCGGCGCATCCCGCGGCCTCGGCCTGGCGCTGGCCGAAGGGCTGGCGGCAGACGGCTACCGCCTCATCGTGGATGCGCGCGACGCCGGCGCGCTGCACGCCGCGGCCGCCGCCATCGGCGCCGCCGGGCCGTCCGGCTCGGCCGCCGTGACGGCCATCCCCGGCGACATCGCCGACCCGGCGCACCGCGCCGCGCTCGCCCGCGCCGCCGACCAGCTCGGCGGCGCCGACCTGCTGATCAACAACGCCGGAACGCTGGGCGCCAGCCCGCTGCCGGCCATCGCCGACTACCCGATCGACGAGCTGCGCACCGCCTTCGAGGTCAACGTGCTCGCTCCGATCGCGCTAACCCAGCTGCTGCTGCCCTCGCTGCGAGCGCACGGCGGCGCGGTGCTGAACGTCACGTCGGACGCGGCCGTCGAGCCGTACGCGGGCTGGGGCGGTTACGGCGCGGCGAAGGCCGCGCTGGAGCAGGCCTCCAGCGTGCTGGCCGCCGAGGAGAACGTGCTGCGCGTCTGGTGGGTGGATCCCGGCGACATGCGGACGCGGATGCACCAGGACGCGTTCCCCGGCGAGGACATCTCCGACCGTCCGCTGCCGGACGTCGTGGTGCCCGGGCTGCGCAGGCTGATCGCGCAGCGGCTGCCGAGCGGCCGGTACCGCGCCGCCGAGCTGCTGCCCGCGGCCAGCAACGGCCGGGCCTGACCAGGAGGTAAACGACCATGACCATGCTGATGGAGTTCACCCTGCCGCCCGAGCTGGCCGCCCGCGAGCCCGCCGAGGCCCGCGGCTCAGGCCGCGACGGAGTCCGGCTGATGGTCAGCCGCCGCGCGGCCGGCGAGATCAGTCACCACGGGTTCGGCGAGCTGCCGGGCATCCTGCTGCCGGGCGACCTGCTGGTGGTCAATACCTCGGGTACCGTCCCGGCCGCTGTACCGATAGGCGGGGGCCTGTCGGTCCATTTCAGTACATTTCTTCCGAACGGAGCGTGGCTGATCGAGCTGCGGGCGCGCGAGGGCTCCGCGACGGTGCCGTACGGCGGCGGGTCGGCGGGCCAGCGGCTTGACCTGCCCGGCGGGGCGGTGCTGACGCTCGAGCAGCGGGTCACCGGCCGGCTGTGGCGGGCCAGGCTGTCCACCGCCGTGCTGCCCTACCTGCTGCGGCACGGCTCGCCGATCAGGTATTCCTACGTCGAGCGCGCCTGGCCGATCGAGGCGTACCAGACGGTGTTCGCGGAGCGCCCGGGCAGTGCCGAGATGCCGAGCGCCAGCCGCCCGTTCACCGCGCAGATGGTCACCCGGCTGGTGTCGCGGGGCGTGACGATCGCCCCGCTCACCCTGCACACCGGCGTATCCTCGCTGGAGGGCGACGAGGTCCCGTACCCGGAGCCGTATGACGTACCGCCGGCCACGGCCAGGCTGGTGAACCTGACCCGGGCCAGCGGGGGCCGGGTGATCGCCGCAGGCACGACGGTAGTGCGGGCCCTGGAGACGTGCGCGGACGCCTGCGGCGTGGTGACCGCGGCGGCGGGCTGGACCTCGCGCGTGATCACGCCGGAGGCCGGCCTGCGCGTGGTAGACGGGCTGCTCACCGGCCTGCACGAGCCGCGCTCCTCGCACCTGCTGATGCTGAGCGCGTTCGCGGGCGATGAGCTGCTGCGCCGCTGCTATCAGGCCGCCGCCGAACGCGGCTACCTGTGGCACGAGTTCGGCGACGTCCACCTGCTGCTCCCCTGACCAGGCTCTTCGGTCCGGTGTACTGCGTTCGGCCGGGCAGCAGGGCGGTCGATGGCACTTGGGCCGCCGCCTGAGGCTGTCGACGGCACATCGACCGCCCTGGCTCCATCGGCAAGCACGATCCGGGGAACGTGCCGACAGCGCCCCGCGGTTACGCTACGAGGCGGCGCGCTGCCTCCCTGGTCCCGGCCCGGTGGTGGCCGGCCGGTAGCGTTGCCTGCGCGATGGATGCTCCGCAGACGACGCTGCTGATCACCCTGACCGGCCGGGACCGGCCGGGGGTGACCTCACGACTGTTTTCCGTGCTGGCCCGCCACGAGCTCGACGTGATCGACGCCGAGCAGGTGGTGATCCGCGGTCGGCTGGTGCTCGGCGTGCTGCTCGGCTGCGCTTCGCCGCCGGATCTGACCGCGATCCACCGGGCGGTCTCCGGGGTCGCCGCCGACCTGGGCCTCGACGCCGAGATCACCGCGGGCACTGGCCGCGCAGATGCGCCGCACCGCCGCGGCCAGCTGCACGTGACGATCCTAGGCCGGCCGCTCACCCCGGCCGCGGTCGCCGCGGTCGCCGGCCAGATCGCCGCGAACGGCGCGAACATCGACCGGATCGGCCGGCTCGCGCATCGCCCGGTCACCTGCATCGAGCTGGACGTCTCCGGGGCCGACCCCGGCGACCTGCGGGCCGCTCTCACCCGCGAGGCGACTCGGCAGCGGGTAGACGTGGCCGTGCAGCCCGGCGGCCTGCACCGGCGTGCCCTGCGGCTGATCGTGATGGACGTCGATTCCACCCTGATCCAGGACGAGGTGATCGACCTGCTCGCCGCGAAGGCCGGCCGCGCCGAACAGGTGGCCGGGATCACCGCCGCCGCGATGGCCGGACGGCTCGATTTCACGGCGTCGCTGACCGAGCGCGTCGCGCTGCTGGCCGGCCTGGATGCGCGGGTGCTCGACGAGGTGCGGGGCGAGCTGCGGCTCACCCCGGGGGCCAGGACGCTGATCAGGACGCTGAACCGGCTCGGCTACCGGTGCGGCATCGTCAGCGGGGGCTTTACCCAGGTCATCGAGCCGCTCGCGGCCGAGCTCGGCATCGACTACGTGGCGGCGAACACGCTGGAGATCAGCGAGGGCACGCTGACCGGGCGGCTGTCGGGCACCGTCGTGGATCGGCGCGGCAAGGCGGCGGCGCTGCGGCGTTTTGCCGCGCAGGCGGGCGTGCCGGTCAGCCAGGCGGTCGCGGTGGGCGACGGCGCCAACGACCTCGACATGATCGCGGCGGCCGGCCTGGGCATCGCCTTCAACGCCAAGCAGGCGGTCAGGGAGGCCGCCGATACTGCTGTCAGCGAGCCTTACCTGGACTCGATCCTGTACCTGCTGGGCATCTCCCGTGAGGACGTAGATGCGGCGGACGCGGTAGCGGCGGACGCGGACGCGATGTCGCAGACGGCTGCCGCGGCAGGGGCGTCGGGGGCGGCCGCTGCGGACACGGGCGGCCAGGCTTGGCGCTGAACCGGCTGCAGGTCAGTGCCGGGGCGGAGGCTGGTCGGCAGGCCCGGCGCTGATCCGGCTGCGGGTCAGTCGTCCTGAGACTTGGGCGTCCACAGTGAGTGGATCATGCCGGTGCCCGGGGCCAGCCGGTCCCAGTCGCTGAGGCCAAGCACGGCGAGAGCGCTGGTCGGGAAGTCCAGGTCGCTGCGCGCGGTGAGGCGGCAGACGATCTGCAGCGCGACCGGGTTGTGCCCGACCAGCAGCA
>DASXME010000273.1:0-3560 GCA_036495825.1 Streptosporangiaceae bacterium | reverse complement strand
TGACAACCAGGACGTGGACGACACGGCCGACGCTTTCCTCGGAGCTGTCGCGGCGCCTGGTGGACGCGGCCGTGGCCGCGGCCACGGCCGGCGGGCTCCGCGTGACTGTCGTGACCGTAGACGAGTCCGGCGTACTCAGGGAGGTGCGCCGGATGGACGGCGCCCCGCTGGTCAGCCTGCAGACGGCGATGAACAAGGCGTACGCGGCCGCCGCCATCGGCATGCCGCCGGACGACTTCTTCGCCGCGATCGAGCCGGATCCCGCAGCGGTCGCGTCGTTCGCGAACCGCCCCGGGCTGGCCCTGATCGCGGGAGGCCTGCCGGTACTGGCCGACGGCCAGGTCGCGGGCGCGATCGGGGTCGCGGGCGCGATGACAGCCGCCGAGGACCGCGCGATCGCCGAGGCGGCACTGGCGGGCACGGCCGGGTGATCGACCGCGCCATGCTCCCCCGCTACCCCGTCCCGTCCCGCCGCGGCCCGGATTCTGCTGCCAGCGAGACGAACCGCTGCACGGCGGGCCGGGCGTCGCCGGTCCGCCAGGCCACGCACATCGTGGTGGGCGGCAGCCCGGTGCTCGGGACGAAGCAGACACCTGGGCGGCCGTGGAACCTCGCCGCGGACGCCGGACATACGCCGATGCCGTGGCCGGCCACGACGTGCTCGCACCACTCGTCGACAGTCCGCGCGGTAGCACCGATGATCGGGACGTCGCCACCAGGCCGGGGCTTGATGAGCCAGTCGTCCTGCCAGGCCGTTGGCTCGCAGCCGTCGGCGGCCAGGTCGGCGGTGACGAAAGGCAGCCCGGCGACGTCGGACAGCCGGAGCGCTTCGCGCCCAGCCAGCAGGTGCCCCAGCGGAAGCACGAACACCCGGGGCTCCGAGCGCACCAGCACCAGCTCGATCCCGGGCGCCGCGACCGGCGGGCGCAGCAGCGCGACATCACTGCTGTGGTCGAGCAGCCCTGCAGACGGTTGCGTCATGTCGAAGGTCTGCATGCGCACATCGATCTGGGGGTGCGCGTCTTCGAAGGCGGTGAGCAGCCGGGTCCTGGTCTCGTTCTCGCAGCCGGAACCGAGCCCGACCGACAGTTTGCCGGCCACCGCACGGGCCGCGTTCCGCGCGGCCGCGACGCCGCGGTCCAGGTCAGCCAGCACCTCCCGCGCCGCGTCAAGGAAGGCGGCGCCGGCTGGCGTGAGCGTGGCGCCCCGGCTCGTCCGGTTCAGCAGCTGGCTCCCGACGGCGTCTTCCAGCTGCCGGATCTGCGTGCTGAGAACCTGCTGCGCGACATGCACGCGGTTCGCCGCGGCGGTGAAGCTCGCCTCTTCGGCGACCGCGACGAAGTACCTGAGATGGCGCAGCTCGATGTTCATCGCTAGCTCATCCTAACCGTGAGGAAAACATGACTGAGAGCACCGAACAACAGCGGGCTGAAGAGCAGCAGGCATTGCCGGGCCGGCTCGCCCGGGTGATCGCGACCCGGGGCGGCCTGGCACCGGCAGAAGAACCGTTCGTGATCGAGCACCGCGAGGCGCTGATCTATATGCTGTGCGAGGCCGCTGAGCTCGAGCACGGGATCATGTGCCAGTACCTGTTCGCCGCGTTCTCGATCAAGCAGAACGCCGACGAGGGGCTGACGGACGACCAGGTCGCCGCGGTCCGGCGGTGGCGGGAACGGATCTCCCGCGTCGCGGTCCAGGAAATGCTGCACCTGGCACTGGTGCAGAACCTGCTGTCCGCGGTCGGTGCCGCGCCGCACCTGTCGCGACCGAACTTTCCTCAGCCCGCGAGCCATTACCCGGCCGGAGTTAACCTGACGCTGCTGCCGTTCGGCGAGGCGGCGCTGCGGCATTTCATGTTCCTCGAGCGCCCGGAGGGGATGGCGCTTCACGACGCGCCTGGCCTGGCCGCTTTCAGCCGGGCGGCGCCGTCGATGCAAGCCGGCGACATCGTGCCGCGCGGCCAGGACTTCGCGACCGTCGGCCACCTGTACCGGTCGATCGAGGCCGGAATCGAGCACCTGGCGGAGAAATACGGCGAGCGGTGGCTGTTCGTCGGCCCGCCGCGCGCTCAGGCGACCCAGGAGTACTTCGGCTGGCCGGAACTGGTCGCGGTGACGGACGTGGCGACCGCGAAGCAGGCGATCGGTGAGATCCTGGAGCAAGGTGAGGGGCCACGCGGGGACTGGCGGAACGCGCACTTCGGGCAGTTCGTCGAGATTCTCGACGAGTTCGAACAGTTCCGCGAGGCCGACCGCGGCTTCGACCCGGTGCGCCCGGTGCTCCCGCTCAATGTCCGGCCCACCGAGCGCGATCCGGACGTGCCGCTGGTTACCGACGCGCTCGCGCAGCGCGTCATGGACCTGTTCAATGTCTGCTACGAGATCCTGCTGCTGATGCTGCAACGTTTCTTCGCGCACACAGAAGAAACCGAGGCCCAGCTCAAGGCGCTGGCCGACGGGACCTACGCGCTGATGGCGCAGGCCCTCAAGCCGTTGGGCAACATCATCACCCAGCTGCCCGCCGGACCGGAATACCCCGGCCGCACCGCCGGCCCGAGCTTCGAGCTGTTCTACGAGAGCGACTACGTGCTACCGCACCGGGAGGCGGCCTGGATACTCCTGGCCGAGCGGATCGAGGTGGCCGCCGCGTTCTGCGAGCCGGCCGGCGCCGGCGCCACCCCGGAGGTGACGCGGCAGCTGACCCCGGTCCGCGAGTCGCTGGCCGGCATCGCCCGCTCGCTGGGAGCGCACGTGCCCGCCCGCGCAGGGTTCGCTCAGGCTGCCCGCCCCGCGACGGTAGCCGCGGAACTGCCCGTCCTGCTCCAGCGGGCCCGCGATTTCTACCGAACGTGCGCTGGCGTCTCCCCCGCAGACGCCACCTCCTCGGCGCTCGCCGACGTCGCCCGCGCCGCTTACCAGCTGCTGGAACACGCCAGCCGTCCGGAATCATCGGCGGCGGAGGCGGCTACGGTGGCGCGTATTACCGACAGCGTGCTGCGGCCGCTCGCCGGCCTCCTTGGCCGCGATACGGCGGCCGGCCGCCCGCCGATCCCCGTGTCCCACGTCCCCGACGCGCCGGTACCGGAACTAGCCCGGCGCGCCGCGGCGGACGCGACCCGGCTGCGCACGCGGCTGGCGGAGGCGGCCCCGCCGGAGCTGCTCGAGGCGGTCGCGGCGCTGCAGCTGATCGCCGTGGGCCTGGCCCCGGACGCGGCGGCGCAGGTCGGCGAGCTGGCGGAACTGCAGCGCAGGCTGGCGCCGCGGATCGTGGTCGCGGACGACGGGCCGTACCTGGTCACCAACGCCGCCGGCGTGCGCGACCACCTGGGCGAGCCGCTGCGGGTTCCGCCCCAGCTGGCGCTGTGCCGGTGCGGGGAGTCGGGCGATAAGCCGTTCTGCGACGGGTCGCACGCGCGGACCGGATTCAGCGGCGCAAAGGATCCCAAGCGGGTGCCGGACCGGCGCGACAGCTACCCCGGCGTGCAGGTGACGATCTTCGACAACCGGGGCATCTGCCAGCACTCCGGGTTCTGCACCGACCGGCTGCCCGCGGTATTCCGC
>DASXME010000272.1:0-11384 GCA_036495825.1 Streptosporangiaceae bacterium | reverse complement strand
GGCTCACAGGCCTAGACCGACCGGTGCGGGCCATGCCGTACCAGCCTGGCGGATGAGCCGCCGACCGCTACTCCGGCACCGTAAATGCTTCGGTAATGCCGCCGTCGAGCGGCAGCGCGGTGGCAGTGATGAATCCCGAATCGTCGCTCGCGAGGAAAGCCACCGTGCCGGCCGCTTCCGCCAAGGTGCCGAACCGTCCCATGGGCCAGTGCACCATCCGCTTGTCCAGCGCCCCCGGATTGCGGTCGAATACCGCTCGCTGTCCCGGCGTCTCGATCGGCCCGAATAGCACCGCGTTGACCCGCACTCCGCTTCGCGCCAGTTGCACGCCCAGATCTCTGGTCAATTGCACGACGCCGGCCTTGGCCGCCGCATACGCCATCGGGGCGGTCGCCGCTCCCATCGCGGCGAGAAAGGACGCGGCGTTGATGACCGAGCCGCCGGCCGGGGCGGTCTTCCGCAGGTGCGGGATGCCGTGCTTGCAGGAAAGGAAGACGCTGGTCAGGTTCGCGTCCTGCACCCGGCGCCACGTCTCGAGGCTGGTGTCCAGCGCGGAGTGGTCGGCGCGGTCCATCAGCCCCATGTTGTTGTAGATGACGTCGAGCCGGCCGTACCTCCGCACGACCTGCTCGTACATCCACTCGACCTGCGGCTCATCGGCGAGGTCGGCCTGCACTACGTGTTCGCCGACGGAGTGCGCGGCCTGATCGACCCCGACCACCACGGCGCCCTCGCTCGCGAAACGTTCGGCTACCGCCCGGCCGATTTCGCTTGCGGCCCCGTTGACCACGCAGACCTTATCGACGAGCCGCGACACGAGCACCCCCACAGGGCTATTCAACCTCAGCCTGTGCAGCCTGATCGCCCATTGATCCGTTCTCCTGATTAGGCGGCGGCGGGTACGGCGAACGGAGCAGCAGGCAGCGAGCGGGCTAGGCGCGCAACGCTGGTCGCGATGCCGTCGGCATCCAGGCCGTGCGCGCGCAGGATGTCCTCCCGCCGGCCCTGGGCCAGGTAGGACTGGGGCAGGCCGAGCGACCGGACGGGGATGTCGATCTCCTGGTCCTGCAGGGCCTGGCTCAGGTGGGCGCCGAAGCCGCCGGCCCGCCCGTTGTCCTCGGCGGTGACGACCAGGTCGTGGCCGCGGGCGAGTTCGAGCAGCGCCGGCGCGATCGGGTGGATCCAGCGGGGATCGGCGACGGTGACGCCGATTCCCTCGGCCTCGAGGACGGCGGCCGCGTCGAGGGCGGGACCGGCCAGCGGGCCGGCCGGCAGCAGCAGGACGTCGGGCCGGGCGCTGGCGCGCAGCAGGTCGATGCCGTCGCGGCGCTCGATGGCGGGGATGAGCCGGCTGGCGTCGGCCTTGGGGAAGCGGATCATGGTGGGTGCGTCGTGGGTGTCCACCGCCTCGTGCAGCACCTCGCGCAGGATGTGCGGGTCGCGGGGAGCGGCGATGCGCAGCCCGGGCACGGCTTGCATGATCGACAGATCCCACATGCCGTGGTGGCTCGGGCCGTCCTCGCCGGTGACGCCGGCCCGGTCCAGCACGAACGTCACCGGCAGCCGGTGCAGCGCGACGTCCATCAGGATCTGGTCGAAGGCGCGGTTGGCGAACGTCGCGTACATCGCGACGACCGGGTGCAGGCCGCCGAGCGCCAGGCCGGCGGCGCAGGTCACCGCGTGCTGCTCGGCGATCCCGGCGTCCAGGGTGCGGTCGGGAAACTGCTGTGCGAAGCCGTGCAGGCCGACCGGGCGCAGCATGGCCGCGGTCAGGCACACCACGTCCTGGCGCCGCCGGCCGATCGCGGCGATTTCGTCGGCGAACACCGACGTCCAGGTGGGTCCAGCCGGGCGCGGCGGCCGGCCGGTCTGCGCGTCGATGACCCCGATGCCGTGCATGCGATCGGCCTCGTCGGCCTCGGCCGGGGCGTAGCCGTTGCCCTTGCGGGTGACGCAGTGCACGACGGCCGGCCGGTTCAGCCGGGCAGCGGCGCTCATGGCCACCTCCATCGCGCGGATGTCGTGCCCGTCGACCGGGCCGATGTAGGCCAGGCCCAGCGAGTGGAAGAGGTTGTGCACAGCGGTGGTGGAGCGGCAGCGGGCCAGGTGCGCGGCCAGCGCGCCGACCGTCGGGTCGTAGGAGCGGCCGTTGTCGTTGAGCACCACGATGACCGGCTGATCCGGGGTAGCACCAATGTTGTTGAGGGCTTCCCAGCACATGCCGCCGGTCAGTGCGCCGTCGCCGACGACCGCCACCACCTTGCGGTCGGTGCAGCCGTGCAGCGACATCGCCTTGGCCAGCCCGTGCGCGTAGGACATCGCGGTGGAGGCGTGCGAGTTCCCGATCACGTCGTGCTCGGATTCGTCCCGCGACGGGTATCCGGACAGGCCGCCGGGCTCGCGGAGCGCGTCGAAGTCCGCGCGCCGCCCGGTCAGGATCTTGTGGACGTAAGCCTGGTGGCCGGTGTCGAACAGCAGGATGTCCCTGGGCGACTCGAAGACGCGGTGCAGGGCGATGGTCAGCTCCACCACGCCCAGGTTCGGCCCCAGGTGGCCGCCGGTCCTGGTGACCTTCTCCACCAGGAACGCGCGGATCTCGCCGGCCAGGGTTTCCAGCTGCGCTGAGCTGAGCCCGGCCAGCTGGCCCGGTTCGCTGACGGTACCGAGCAGTGTCATGACGGTCGTACCTCTCTGGGAAGGGCGCGGGGAGGGGCGCTGGGAAGAGCGGACACGGAGAGTTTCAGCGGCCGGCGCGGTCACCCGGCCCGCCGGGTGACCAGGGCGGCCAGCGCGACCAGCGCCTCTCGCGGGGCGCCGGGCGGCACCGCCGCGGTCAGGCGATCGAGCGCGGCCGCGACGTGATGCTCCGCCTCGGCCTCCGCCCAGGCCCGGCCGCCGCCGAGCTCGATCAGCCGCGCCACGGCCGGCAGGTCACGGCTCGCCAGCGGCTGCGGGCCCAGGTACATCTCGGCCAGCTCGCGGCTGTGCGGGCCGCCGGCGGCCAGTGCCGCCACCACCGGAAGGCTCTTCTTCCTGGCCCGCAGGTCCGCCAGCGCCGGCTTGCCGGTCACCTGCGGGTCCCCCCAGATTCCCAGCAGGTCGTCGGCGAACTGGAACGCGATACCCAGGTGCCAGCCAAACTCACGCAGCGCCGCCACCTGGCCGGGCGAGCCGCCGCCGTGCCTGGCCCCCAGCTCGCACGCGCACCGCAGCAGTGCCGCCGTCTTGCCGGACACCATCTCCAGGCACTCGGCCACGCTGACGTCGTCGCGCTGCTCGAACGAGACGTCCAGGCTCTGACCGCGGATCAGGTCCTGCGTCGTCGCGCACAGCGTCGCCACCGAGCCGGGCGTCTCCGCCAGCACCCCGATCGCCAGGGCCAGCAGCGAGTCGCCGGCCAGGATCGCGGCGGGAGCGCCGAACAGCGACCACGCCGTCCGCCGGTGCCGCCGGGTCAGATCGCCGTCCATCACGTCGTCGTGCCGCAGCGAGAAGTTGTGCAGCAGCTCGACCGCCACCGCCGCCTGCAGGCCGCTCCCGGCAGGGCCGCCTGCCCCCTGCGCGCACAGCAGGGTCAGCGCGGGCCGCAGCAGCTTGCCCGGCGACTCCCTCGCGGGCCGCCCCGACTCATCCAGCCAGCCGAAGTGGTACCCGGCCACGGCGCGCACCTGCTCCGGCAGCCCGTCCACCGCCGACCGCAGGGCGGGCAGCAGCAGCTCCCTCGCCCAGGCCAGCACCTGCCCCGCCTCGCTAGTGCCGCCAGCGACACCCGGGCCGGCGGCATCGGGGCCGGCCGGGCGCGTGACGGGATCGGCGGTGAGCACGGCAGAGCCGCTGGCAGCGAATGCACTGGCTGTGGTCATCGACAGGCCTCCAGACTCGATGACCTGATACTCCAGGCATCCGAGACGGCTAACATCCGCCATCTCGCGTAGATCCGGCCTCGCGCTGCGACTGCGGGCAGTCCGGCCCTTCCGCCCCCTCCGAAACCTGTTGGCCTGCCCGATACCATACCCGCTATCTTTGTGATATCACTTTAAATGAAGCAGGAACCCGTGAGCGCGTCGGGACGGCGGAGGCGAGCATGAAAACCAGCACGGAAACGAGTGCAGCCGGCACCGGGCAGGCTGCGAGCAGGCCCGCGGTTGAGATCGAGCACCTGCGCAAGGCGTACGGGACGCTGGTCGCGGTCGATGACGTGTCGCTTTCGGTGGCCGAAGGCGAGATTTTCGGCATCCTCGGCCCGAACGGCGCGGGGAAGACCACCACCGTTGAGTGCGCCATCGGCCTCAGGACGCCGGACTCGGGGACGACCCGGCTGCTGGGCCTGGATCCGCGCGCCGACCGGGACGAGCTGCACGAGATTGTCGGGGTGCAGCTCCAGACGAGCGCGCTGCCGGGCAAGCTCAGAGTCAGCGAGATCCTGGACATGTACCGGTCGTTTTACCGCGAGCCTGCTGATGTCGGCGAGCTGCTCGAGGTGCTCGGGCTGGCCGGGAAGCGCGCGGACTACTACCGGTCGCTGTCCGGCGGCCAGCGGCAGCGGTTGTCGGTCGCGCTGGCTCTCGTCGGCAGGCCGAGGGTCGCGGTACTAGACGAGATGACGACGGGACTGGACCCGCAGGCCCGCCGGGACGCCTGGACGCTTATCGAGGGCATTCGCGACCGCGGCGTGACGATCGTCCTGGTGACGCACTTCATGGAGGAAGCCGAGCGGCTGTGCGACCGGGTGGCCTTCGTCGACAACGGGCGCATCGTCGCGCTGGACACCCCGGCCCGGCTGGCCGACCAGGCCCGAGGCGGGAAGACCGTGCGGTTCGCGCCCTCGGCCCCGTTCGATGACCGGCTGCTGACCGGGCTTCCCGAGGTGACACGGGTCGACCGGCAAAGCCAGCACGTCATCGTGACCGGGACCGGGGAGCTCGTCAACGCGGTGATCCTCACCCTGCACGCGGCCGGCGTGACCGCGCGTGACGTGCAGCTCGACTCGTCAAATCTCGAGGACGCCTTCGTGCGGCTCACCGGAAGCCACCTAGACAGAAGGCACCCAGGCAAGGGAAACGCAGACCAGGAAGGACCGACGACATGAGCACGCTCTCGCTACCGCTTCGGGGGACGGCACCGCGTGCCGCGTTCGGCCAGATCGTGCTTAACGAGGCCAGGCTCGCCTGGCGGCAGCCGGTCGGCCTGGTCGGCGGCCTTGGCCTCCCCATCGTGCTGCTGGTCGTCTTCAACCTGATCCCCACGTTCCACCACACGTCCGCCGACCTGGGCGGGCTGACCGCGTTCGGCGTGTACGTGCCGATCCTCATCGTGTTCAGCCTGGCCATGATCGCCCTGATGGTCCTGCCGATTCCGCTCGTCACCTACCGCGAGCTCGGCGTGCTGCGCCGCCTGTCGACCACCCCGGTCCCGCCGTCCTGGCTGCTCGCCGCCCAGGGGGTCATCCAGCTGTGCGTCGCGGTGACCGGGTCCCTCGTCATCCTCATCGCGGGCGTCTACGCCTTCGGCGCACCCGCCCCGAAGAACCCTGGCGGCCTAGTGCTCTCGCTCGTGCTGTCGATCGCCGGGCTGTTCCCCCTCGGGCTGCTGATCGCCTCGGTGTCCCGGACCACGAACGGCGCGGGCGTCATCGGCCGGCTGGCGTTCTTCCCGCTGATCTTCTTCGCCGGCTTGTGGTGGCCGCGAGAGCTCATGCCGGGCGCGCTGCAGGTCGTCAGCGAGGCCACCCCGCTCGGCGCGGCGGTCGAGGCTATCCAGGACTCGATGCAAGGGCAGTTTCCCCCGGCCGTGCCGCTGCTGATCCTGGTGGCGTACGCCGTGGTGTTCGGCTTCGCGGCCAAGCGCTTCTTCCGCTGGGAGTAGCACCCCCGGCAGCACCCCGGACCGAGACCCTGGATCAGCCGCCGTCTGGCGACACGGCTGGTCCAGGGTCTTTCCATACCCGTCAGGTGTCAGTTCGCGACCAGGCCGGCCTCGTAGAGGTGGACGGACCTGCGCGGCCAGCGAGAGGCGCATCGACGATGACACGGCGGCTGAACACCCCCACCAGCGCAACGCAGGCACGCGGTCGCGCGGCGCGCTGGCTGGCCGGCCTCGCGGAGGCCGCTGGCCGCAGGTGGTTCGCCGCGGACGACCGGGCCGCGATCGGGCATGGCTGGCAGATCACCGCGCGCCGAGGCGGCCTCGCCCGGAGCTACCGCGATCCGCGGTTCGACTCCCTGCTGGCCTGCCCGCGATGCAGCGGCGGCCGCGGCCAGGAGCCGTGCGACCTGTGTGACGGCACCGGGCGGGTGGATTCGCGCGTGAAAGGGCGGGCAGGATGAACCGGCAACGCCCGCCGCGGCGTGAGGCGCAGCTACTGGGCACCCTGGACAAGCTGGCCACCCCGCGCCGACGCGCCCCCCTCCCCGTGCTCATCTGGAGATGGCGGAAGGAACTCGCGCTGCTCATCGGCGCGGCCGTTCTCTTCATCGCCATACTGAACGCGCTCGGGATCGCCTGGGCCGTTGTCAGCCTGTCCGTCATGCTCGGCGTGCTCTCGCCGCCCTGGTCGGACCGGCTCAGGGCCCTCGGATGGCAGCTGATCACCCCGCATCTGCTCCGTGCGGGCCTGCGCGAAGCCTGGATCCAGAACAGGACCGGCCGTCAGCCGGCCATCGTGCGCGTCACCCGCGAATCGTTCGGCGAGCGCATTCACCTGCGGTGCCCGCCCGGTACCTGCGCCGAGGATCTCCAGGCCGCGCGGGGCGTGCTTCGCGCCGCATGCCGCGCGGCCGACGTGCGGGTAACCCGCGACGAGCGGCGTTCGCACATGGTCACCGTGGACGTGATCCGACCCAAATGCCCGAACATGGGTGGTTAAGGATGTATATATACCTGATTGATCGCGTGATATCTTAACGCCACCAGCACGGCCTATGTGCTCGGCCGGACCCACGGCGCGGCCCTCATCGGCTGGGCTGAGCGGGCTCCCCCCACACAGAAAGCGGTCGTGACATGCATACAGGAACGAGGCCGGCGACGACCTCGCGGCGCAACACCGCCCTGCGGCGCAATACCGCCGCCTTCGCCGTCGCCGTCATGGCGGCCGCCACGCTGGCCGCCTGCGGCTCGTCCGGCTCGAACAGCAGCGGCGCCGGCACGCTCAAGATCATCACCTGGGTCAACCCGCCGGCCGTGACCGCGATCACGAAGATCGACGCGGAGTTCCACCAGAAGTACCCGAACATCAAGGTCCAGCTGCAGACCGCCGCGAACGTCAACGGCCCCTACGCCCAGCTGGAGGAGACGAGCGTCGACGCCGGCACGGCCGACATCGTCACCAATGTCCTCCCGGTGCAGCCGATGCCGCTCAGCCCGACCCGCAGCAAGGAGAGCAACTTCCAGTACTGGAGCAGCAACGGCGTGTTCCAGCCGCTGAACGGCCAGCCGTTCCTCAAGAATCTCTCGTCGAGCGCGATCTCGGTGGAGACCTACAAGGGCCAGACGGACGCGCTCGAGTCCGGCTCCTACCAGGAGGGCGTCTTCTACAACCAGGCGATCTTCACGAAGTATCACCTGAGCCCGCCGACGACCTACACCCAGTTCCTCGCTCTGTGCGCCACGCTCAAGGCGCACCGCGTCACCCCGCTCTACGACGGGCTCGGCGACGTCGGACCCATCTACCTGCAGTTCCTGTACTGGCCGCTGATGGCCGACCTGTGGTACCCGTACGCCCCCCATCACAACCTGGCGCTGGACCTGGAGAACGGCTCGGTGAAGTGGACCGACCCGCATTTCACCACGGTCATGCAGGAAGAGAAGGCGATCGGGGCCTACCTCGAGCCCAACTACACCGGCGTCCCGTGGGAGGGCATGCCCGGCCAGTTCGCGCACGGCGCGGCGGCCATGCTGCTCGACGGCTCCTGGGACCTGGCGTCGGTGCACCAGGCCAACCCCGGCCTCAAGGTCGGCTTCTTCCCGCTGCCGGGCAGCAACACGGTCAGCAACAACCAGCCGTTCCTCAAGGGCGACCTGGCGTTCGCGGTGCTCAAGAACGCGCCCAACAAGGCGGCAGCGATGAAGTGGCTGGCCTTCTTCACCACCCCGAAGATCTATGACCAGTACGTCAACATCACCGGGATCTCGCCGTCGGAGAAGACCGGCACGTACTCCAACTTCGCCGCGGGCGTGCTCGGCTCGTGGTTCGGCAAGGGCGTCAACCAGGACGTGGCCTATCCCGCGCTGCCGACCAGCGGCGCGTTCTGGGACGAGGTCACCAACTGGTCGACCCCGCAGCTCGACGTCATCCAGGGCAAGATGACCCCGCAGCAGGCCGAGGCCAAGTACCAGAGCGGCTGGCAGACCGGGTGACCTCACTGCGCCTCGCGCCCGGCCGCGCGGCCAGCGCGGACGACCCCGGGCGCGGGCGCCCCGGGCGCCGACGCCCATCTCGGCCGGGCTCCAGCGCCCGCCTCCTGTCGGCGGGCTCGGTCTGGACGATGCGGCTCGGGCTGCTGCTCGGGCTGGCCGTGTACGCGCTGTTCGGGCTGGTGCCCGCCCTGGCCAACGTGCTGGTCTCGCTGACCAACTACTCGGGGCTGGCCGGCTCGACGACCTCGTTCTCCGGCCTGGCCAACTACCGGGCCATGCTGACCACCGAACGGCCCGGGTTCATCTCGGCCCTGTGGATCACGGTCTTCTTCGTGGCCGGGGTCACCGTGCTGCAGAACGCCTTCGGGCTGATGCTGGCGCACCGGCTGCAGGGCAGCAGGCGGACCGACAGCGTGCTGCGGGTGCTGGTCTTCCTGCCGATCGTGCTCGGCGTGACCGTGGTCGGGCTGATCTGGATCCTGATCTTCGACCCGGCGCAGGGCCCGGCCAGCTCGCTGCTGCGCGCATTCGGCACCAACTCGGCCTTCTTCGGCCAGTCGGGCGTGGCGCTGCCGCTGGTCATCGGCGTGCAGATCTGGCAGAACCTGGGCTTCACCACGCTGGTGTTCATCGGCGGCCTCAAATCGATCGGGGCCGACGTCTACGAGGCGGCCAGCATGGACGGCGTGGGCCGCTGGACCCGGCTGCGCCGGATCACGCTGCCGCTGCTCGCCCCGGCGATGACGGTCAACGTGCTGCTGGCCGTGATCGGCTCGTTCACCACCTACAACCTGATCTACATCCTGACCGACGGGCAGTACTCGACGAACACGCTCGGCATGCTCGCGTTCAACAACGCGTTCGGGCTGTCGGCGAACCTCGGCTACGGCGCCGCGGTGAGCGTGGCGCTGTTCGTCCTCACGCTGATCGTGGCGCTGCCGCTGCAGCGCTACCTGCGGATGCGCGAATGGCGGATCACCTCGTGAGCGCGCAGGCCGCAGTCCCGGCCGCCCGCCGCGCGGGCCGGTACGCGCTCGCGTCGCGGATCCTCACCGGCGTGCTGATCGTGCTGCTGTTCTTCCTGCCGGTGCTGTACATCATCATGGTGTCGCTGGAGCCGGCCAGCCACTTCCTCAGCGACCCGCTCACCCCGTCGGCGCATCCGGCCGCAGGCAACTTCTCCCAGGTGTGGAACCAGGGCGACCTCGGCCCCGAGTTGCTCAACACCGTGCTGTACTCGGTCACCGCGGCCGCCCTGACCACCGTGCTCAGCCTGCTGATCGCGTTCCCCATCGCCCGCCGCCTGGTCGCCGGGTCGAACGCGCTGTACGCGCTGATCGTGGTGGGCCTGTTCCTGCCGCTGTCGATCATCCCGCTGTTCATCGAGGCGCGGGATCTGCACCTGTACGACAGCCGGATCGGCTACATCCTGCTGCACGTCGAGCCGGGGCTGCCGCTCGGCGTGGTGCTGCTGGCCGGGTTCATCGCGGCCGTGCCGCGCGAGCTGGACGAGGCCGCGCTGAGCGAGGGCTGCGGCTACCTGCGCTACCTGCTGCGGGTCATCGCCCCGCTGACCTGGTCCGGCCTGCTGATCACGTTCCTGTACTCGATGCTCGGCGTGTGGAACGACATCATCGGGCCGGTCGTGTTCCTGGTGAACCCGTCGCTGTTCCCGGTCAGCCGCGGGCTGTTCTCGTTCTTCGGCGCGAACGAGAGCGACTGGACGCTGCTCGCGGCGGGCATCGTCATCGCCAGCCTGCCCATCCTGGCGCTGTTCATCGCCACCCAGCGCTATTTCATCCGGTCCGCCATGGGCGGGGCCATCAAGATGTAAAAGGCATAAATTTTCTTCCGAACGCACGCTCCAGCACGCTCCGCGCTGCGTGATACCCGCACGCCCCGTGGACCCCGGGACCCGGCGGCGTGGCGGCCGAGCAGAGGAAGATCGCCGGATTGGGCGTCGCGTACGGGACCTGCCGCAGCCGGGCGACCCCGGCCAGCCCGCCGAAGCTGCCGCAGCCGATGTCGCCGCCCGCGTAGTTGGCGTTGCGCGCCTCGATCTGCGCCGGCCCGGCCACGGCGCGGGCCAGTACGAGATCACGGAAACCCGGCGCGAACCGGTCGAGGTGGCGCTCGGTGGCCGCCGTCGCATCGCCGGTCCAGCCGTTGGGCACGTGGCCGTAGACCCAGAGCACATGGCGCCCGGCCGGGGCTCGCGACGAGTCGGCCACGCACGGCTGCGCGGCGATCAGGAACGGCGGGTCGGGCGCCGCCCCGTGCGCGACCGCGCGCAGCGCCGCGGCGATGTCGCCGTAGGCCGGGCCGAGATGGACCGTGCCGGCCCGGCGCGCGGCCCGGGCCGTCCACGGCATCGGCCCGGCCAGCGCATAGTCGATCTTGAAGACGCCCGGGCCGCGGCGGCGGCAGGCCATTCGCCGGGCGTACCCGGGCGGCAGCTCGCGGCCGGCGATCCGGGCCAGTGTCTGCGGTGCAGTGTCGAAGAGCACCGCGCGTGCGTTCGGAAGATCCTGCCAAGAGCGGACCTGATAGCCCGTCACGATCTCGCCGCCGAGCTCGGTCAGGTGCGCGGCCAGCGCGTTCGAGATCGCCTGCGAGCCGCCCGCCGCCACCGGCCAGCCGACCTCGTGGCCGGCGATCGCCAGCAGCAGCCCGAACGCCGCCGACGCGGGCGAGGTCAGCGGGGCCATCCCGTGCGCGGCGAGCCCGGCCAGCAGCGCCCGGGCCCGCTCTCCCCGAAAGACCGTGCCAGCCAGCGCCGCGGCCGGCAGCGCCGAGCGCAGCCCGAAGCGGGCCAGCCGCAGCGGGTGCGCCGGCCGCCCGCCGAACTGCGGGCGGAGCAGGTCGCCGGCCAGCTGGTCCCAGCGGCCGTGGAACGGCGCGACCAGCCGCCGGTAGGCCCGCGCGTCCTCGCCGAGGCTGGCCACGGTCTCGCGCACCGAGCGGTCGAGCACCGCGGCCGACCCGTCGGGGAACGGGTGCGCCAGCGGCACCGGCGGGTGCAGCCAGCG
>DASXME010000271.1:0-2919 GCA_036495825.1 Streptosporangiaceae bacterium | reverse complement strand
CGGCCGCCCGGTCCTGCTGCGCGGCGGCACGGTGCTCACCATGGACGACCGTCACACGGTCTTGCCCGGCGGGGACGTGCTGGTGACCGGGGACAGGATCGCGGCGGTCGGGACCGCCCTGGACGCGCCCTCGGGCGCGCTGGAGATCGACGCGAGCGGCGGCATCGTGATGCCCGGGATGATCGACACGCACCGGCACATGTGGCAGACGGCTATGCGCGGGTACGGCGCGGACTGGACGCTGACCCAGTACTTCGTCTGGTACTACCTGGAGCACGGCCGGCGGTTCCGCCCCGAGGACATCTACGCCGGCAACACGCTGGCCGCCTGGGAGGCACTGGAAGCCGGCGTGACCACCACGGTGGACTGGTCGCACGGGCTGCAGAGCGTGGACCACGCCGAGGCCGCCCTGGACGCGCTGCGGGGGTTGCCCGGCCGGTTCGTCCTGGCCTACGGCAACATCCAGGCCGCGCCCTGGGAGTGGGCCACCGACCCGGCCGTCCGCTCCTTCCTGGAGCGAAGCCGCTCCGGCGCCGGCGACATGCTCGGCTTCCAGCTCGCCTTCGACGTCACCGGCGACCCGGCCTTCCCTGAGGAGGCGGCCTTCGAGGCCGCCCGCGAACTGGGCCTGCCGGTCACCACGCACGCGGGCGTCTGGGGCGCGACCAACGACGACGGTATCCGGCTGATGCACGAGCACGGGTTCATGACCCCGGAGACGACCTACGTGCACGCCGCCTCGCTCAGCACCGACTCCTACCACCGGATCGCGGCCACCGGCGGCTCGATTTCGGTGTCCACCGAGTCCGAGCAGAGCGCCGGGCAGGGCTACCCGCCCACCTGGCAGGTGCGCAAGCACGACATCCCGGTGTCGCTGTCGATGGACACCAGCGTCTGGTGGAGCGGCGACCTGTTCTCGGCCATGCGCACCACGCTGGGGGCCGACCGGTCCCGCGAACACCTCGAGGCGCACGTAAAGGGAGAAACGGTTACCCACGCCCACCTCCGGGCCGAGCAGGTGGTCGACTGGGCCACCCGGGGCGGGGCCCGCGCGCTCGGCCGCGACGACCTGGGCCTGCTGGCGCCAGGCCAGAAGGCGGACGTGGTGCTGATCAAGAACGACAGCTCGCCGGTGTCCTTTCCGCTGCTGAATCCGTACGGTCACGTCGCCTTCCAGGCGCAGCGCGGTGACGTGCATACGGTGCTGGTGGACGGGAAGATCGTCAAGTACGAAAACCGGCTGGTCAGCGCCGATCTCCTGGCGGCGCGGCGGCTGGTCGAGGACACCCTGGACTACCTGCGCGCGGACATGGGCGAGGAGGCCTGGGCCGACGGGATGAACCCGGACCCGCCCGGCACAGAGGTGCTGGACAACCCGTACCAGTACACCGAGTACAAGTCCGACTCGACGCACGGTGCCCGCGGCAGCGTGTTCGGCGACGCCGGATAGCAGCGGAGCAGGCGGGCATGGCCGGACGCGGCCGGGGGCCGGATTTCGTCGAGTCGCTGGCGCGCGGCCTAGACATCCTCGCCTACCTGGGCACCGAGCGGCGGGCCGTGTCGCTCAGCGAGGTGGCCACGGCGGTCGGCCTGGCCCGGCCCACGGCGCGGCGGCTGCTGCTCACCCTGCAGGAGCTGGGCTTCGTCCGCTCCGCGGACGGCACGTTCCTGCTGACGCCGAAGGTGATGAGCCTCGGCGTCGGCTACGTCAGCTCGCTGGGCCTGTGGGAGATCGCCCGCCCGCACCTGGAGGCGCTGGTGGCCCGCACCGGCGAGTCGTCGTCCATGGCCCAGCTGTCCGGCTCGGACATCGTCTACGTGGCTCGCGTCTCGGTACCGAAGCTGATCGCGCTGCGGGTGGAGATCGGCACGCACTTTCCGGCGGCGCAGACATCGCAGGGCAAGGTGCTGCTGGCCGCCCTGCCGCCGGACCAGGCGGAGGCGGTGCTGGCCGAGCCCAGCCGCTCAGGGCTGCCGCCCTACATCGGCCGGTCGCCCGGCCAGCTACGTGACGAGCTGACCGAGGTCAGGGCGCGCGGCTGGGCCCTGGCCGACGAGGAACTCGCGCCCGGCGTCCGGTCGGTCGCCGCGCCGGTGCGGGACGGCGACGGCGTCGTACGGGCCGCGATGAACGTCACCGTGCACGCCGCCGAGACCAGCGTCCAGCACCTGTTGACCGGGTACCTGCCGCTGCTGCTCATAACGGCCGGGCAGGTCAGCGCGGAATGGGCGCTGTGGCAGTCGCGCCCGCACCTGGAGGTCCAGCGCCCGGCCCAGGCCGGCCCGGCGACCGCCTGACTCAAGCGGCGCGGAGTACCCTCTTGCAGCCCGGACGGCTCTCCTGGCGGTGCGGAGCTGACGCGGCCGATACGTTTGTGACGTGATGAAGAGGCTGGCCGCCGTGCTACTGCTCGGTGCGGCGCTGAGCGTGACCGGTGCCGCGGCTGCGGCCGCCGTGCCAGGCGCGACTATGTCAGGCGCGACCGTGTCAGGCGCGACTGTGCCCGCCGCGACACGGGCCGTCGCATCGGCCGCTCCGACCGGCCCGATTGTGCTGGTCGGCATCCCAGGCCTGCTCTGGACCGACGTGTCGCGGCAGGCCACGCCCGCTTTGTGGCAGCTGGCTCTGGACGGCTCACCGGGCAACCTGGTCGTGCACGCTGCCTCGGCGGCCGCGCTCGCCTGCCCGGCCGGCGGCTGGCTCACCCTCAACGCCGGCGCTCGCGCCAGCGCGCCCCGGGCTGCCTCCGGCCGCTGCGCCGCGCTGCCCGCTGTCACCCCCAGCCAGGCCGCGCCCGGAGGAAGGGCCGTCCCGGCCAAGGTCGCGGCCATGGGTGCGCTAGTCGGCTATAACGGGCAGTTCCACTACAACCCGAACTGGGGGCTGCTGGCCAGGGCAGCCGGACCCGGCCGATGTGC
>DASXME010000270.1:0-2151 GCA_036495825.1 Streptosporangiaceae bacterium | reverse complement strand
CTCACCGTGGCCGACGTCGCCCAGCTGATCAGGGACCGCGGCATCCGCTGCGCCATCCGGGGGTCCGGCGCGGGCAGCCTGGTCAACTACCTGATCGGCATCTCCCGCATCGACCCGCTTGAGCACGGCCTGATCATGGAGCGGTTCCTTTCCGAAGGCCGCAAGGATCTGCCCGACATCGACCTGGACGTCGAGTCCGCGCGGCGGATCGAGGCGTACCGCGCGATCCTCGAGCGGTACGGCGAGGAGCGCTGCGGCTGCGTGTCGGTGATGGAGACCTACCGGGCCCGCAGCGCGATCAGGGACACGGCCGCCGCGCTCGGGCTGCCGCCGCACGAGATCGGCGCGATCGCCAAGGCGTTCGGCCACATCAGGGCGCGCGGCATCGGCGCCGCGCTGGCCGACCTGCCCGAGCTGCGGGCCAGCAACCTGGCGATGCCCCAGCTGGCCGGCCTGTTCCGGGTTGCCGAACGGCTCGACGGGCTCCCCCGGCACATCGCGATGCACCCCTGCGGGCTGGTGCTGTCCAGCGGCACCCTGCTGGACCGGGTCCCGGTGGAGCGAAGCGCCGAGGGACTGCCGCTGTGCCAGTACGACATGGACGACGTGGAAGCCGCCGGGATGATCAAGCTGGACGTGCTCGGCGTACGCATGCAGTCGGCGATGACCTACGCGCTCGCCGAGATCGAGCGGACCCGCGGCGAAGCGGTGGACATCGACATGATCGACCCCGGCGACGAGCCGACGTTCGAGATGATCCGCTCCGGCCGCACGCTCGGCTGCTTCCAGATCGAATCGCCCGGCCAGCGCGAGCTGGTGACCAGGCTGGCGCCGCGCGACATCGGCGACCTGATCGTGGACATATCGCTGTTCCGCCCCGGGCCGGTCAACTCCGACATGATCACTCCCTACCTGGATATCAGGCACGGCAGGCGGCCGGCCTGCTATCCGCACCTGGACCTGGTGGACGCGCTCGGCGAGACCGGGGGAGTGGTCATCTTCCACGAGCAGGTGCTGCGGATCATCGAGGCGATGACAGCGTGCAGTTTTTCGGATTCCGAACGGTGCCGACGGAATCTAGCCGATGAATCCGCCCGGTCGGGTGTCCGTCAGTGGTTCCGCGGGGCCGCTCTGCGCCGAGGATATGACGAGGCCGTCGTGGAATGCGTCTGGCAGGTGCTCGAGGCGTTCGGCGGGTTCGGCTTCTGCAAGGCGCACGCGGCGGCCTTCGCCATCCCGACCTACCAGTCGGCCTGGCTGAAGCGGCACTATCCGGCCGCGTTCTACGCCGGAGTGCTCAGCCACGACCCTGGCATGTACCCCAAGCGGGTGATCGCGGGCGACGCGCGGCTGGCCGGGATCCCGCTGCTGCCCCCCGACGTGAACGCCTCCGCGGCCGACTGGCAGGTCGAGCACGTCATCCGGCGCTCGCAGGACCGCGGGGAACCGCTGCGGGAGGCCCAGACGCGGGAGGCCCAGATGCAGGAAGCACTGCGCGTCGGGCTGCGCGAGGTCAATGGGATCAGCGACGCCGAGGTGGCCGGGATCATCGTCTGCCGGCCCGATGGGTCGCTGCGGGACTTCTGCGCGCGGGCGCGGGCATCGCGGCCGGTAACCGAGCGCCTGGTGCTGGCCGGCGCCTTCGACTCGCTGTACCCCGGTGGGCCGGGGGCCGAAGGGGGCCAGCCGACCCGTCGTGACCTGCTGGCCAGGGTCCGCGTGCTGGCCGGCCCGGCCCGCGGCACCCGCGCTTCGGCCGCCGGCCGGCGCACCCGCCGCGACCGCGACCATGACCAGCTGACCCTTGACCTCGATGGCCGCGGGGATGACGTGGCCCGGCTGGTGCCGGCCGGGGAGTTGCCGGAGCTTTCCGCGGCCGAACGCGTCGCGGCCGAGCTGGAGATCCTCGGCATCGACGTCAGCCAGCACGTGATCGGCTTCTATGACGAGATCCTCGGCGCGCTTGGCGTGGTGCGCGCGCACCGGCTGCACCGCTGCCGCCCGGGCGCATCCGTGCTGGTGGCCGGCGTGAAAACCTCGACGCAGACGCCGGCCATCCGGTCCGGCCAGCGGATCATCTTCGCCACCCTGGACGACGCCACCGGCCAGCTCAACCTGGCGTTCTTCGAGTCGGTGCAGGAACGCTGCGCG
>DASXME010000269.1:0-9083 GCA_036495825.1 Streptosporangiaceae bacterium | reverse complement strand
CCGGGGAGGAGGGCCCGGGCATCCCTTCGGACCGGAGTCCGTCCCGTCGGCAACGAGCTCGGCCTCCGTTGTCTACTGGTTACCCGGGCCCATCCTGGGTCCAACCCCCCCACCCAGCCGGGTCCCGATCTGCGGCCCCGTCCGTGCTGCGCCTGGCACTCAGGCGGAGTTATGCCGATCCCCCGCCGCACGCAGCCCGGGCCGGTTGCCTCGATCGCTCCGGCCGGTCAGCCCGGTGTTGGACTGCCCAGCAACATACCGTTGTTCGCCGCGATGTCAACCCGCCGCGGAGCGGCCGGCGGGCCTAGTCCGCTTAGGCGGCCGGCGATACGATTGAGCCGCCCTAGGCGATCTTCCAGCGGAGGGACAGGCCAATGAGTGAGGGTCCAGAGTCGGTCGAAGAGGTCTCCGAAGCCCAGATAGCGGTGCACTGGCGCGAAGAGAAATACTTCTACCCTCCGGCCAGGTTCATCGCCCAGGCGAACGGGGCTGACCCCGACATCTACCAGCAGTTCGCCGAGGATAAGTTTCCCGAGTGCTTCCGGGCCTACGCCGACCTGCTGAGCTGGGATCAGTACTGGCACACCACGCTGGACACCAGCGAGGCGCCGTTCTGGAAGTGGTTTGTCGGCGGCAAGCTGAACGCCTGCTACAACTGCGTGGACCGGCACCTGGCCACCAGCGCCAACAAGGCCGCGCTGATCTGGGTCCCCGAGCCCGAGTCCGTGGATCCCGTGGTGATCACCTACCGGGAGCTGTACCACCGGGTCAACGAGTTCGCCGCGCTGCTGCGCGACTTCTGCGGCGTGCAGGCCGGCGACCGGGTCACCCTGCACATGCCGATGGTTCCCGAGCTGCCGGTCGTCATGCTGGCCTGCGCCCGGCTGGGAGTCATCCACTCCCAGGTCTTCGGCGGGTTCAGCGGCGCCGCCTGCGGCGGCCGGATCGCCGACTCGGGCAGCCGCATCCTGATCACGATGGACGGCTACTACCGCAGCGGCGACCTGATCGACCACAAGGTCAAGGCGGACGAGGCGGTGGCGGCCGCCCGCAAGGAGGGCACCGAGGTCGACAAGGTGCTCGTCTGGCGCCGTCACGCCGGCCAGTACGCGTCGCAGACGCCGATGGTCGAGGGCAGGGACTTCTTTGTCGATGAGGTCATCGGCGACTACCGCGGCCAGCAGGTCGACCCGGTGTCGATGCCGGCCGAGGCGCCGCTGTTCCTGATGTACACCAGCGGCACGACCGGCCGGCCGAAGGGCTGCCAGCACAGCACCGGCGGCTACATGTCGTACGTGACCGGGACCTCCAAGTACTACCAGGACATCCACCCGGACGACACGTACTGGTGCATGGCCGACATCGGCTGGATCACCGGCCACTCCTACATCGTCTACGGGCCGCTTTCGCTGGGCACCACCTCGGTCATCTACGAGGGCACGCCCAACTACCCGGACGCCGGCCGGCCCTGGCGGATCGCCGAGCGGCTCGGCGTGAACATCTTCCACACCTCCCCCACCGCGATCCGGATGCTGCGCAAGGTGGGCCCGGACGAGCCGGCCAAGTACAACTACCGGTTCAAGCACATGACCACGGTGGGCGAGCCGATCGAGCCCGAGGTCTGGCGCTGGTACCACGAGGTCGTCGGCAAGGGCGAGGCCGTAATCGTCGATACCTGGTGGCAGACCGAGACCGGCGGCTTCCTCGGCACCACGCTGCCCGCGCTCGGACCGATGAAGCCGGGCAGCTGCGGTCCGATGGCGCTGGGCATCTACGCCGAGATCAAGGACGAGGACGGCAACGCCCTCCCGGCCGGCAGCGGCAAGGCCGGCAACATCACGATCAGGAACCCCTGGCCCGGCGTGTTCGAGACGATCTGGGGCCAGCCCGAGCGCTTCGTGGACACCTACTACCGCAAGTACAACCGGGACCCGGACAGCAAGGACTGGCACGACTGGCCGTACTTCGCCGGCGACGGCGCGGTGCAGGCGGCGGACGGCTACTTCCGGATCCTCGGCCGTGTCGACGACGTGATCAACGTGGCCGGCCACCGGCTGGGCACCAAGGAGCTGGAGTCCGCGTCCCTGACGGTCGATGAGGTCGCCGAGGCCGCGGCGGTCCCGGTGGTCGATGACGTACGCGGCCGCGCGGTCGAGATGTATATCTCGCTCAAGCCCGGGGTCGAGGCCGACGGCATCGAGGCCAAGGTGACCAAGGCGATCGAGACCGAGATCGGCAAGATCGCCCGGCCGAAGAACATCTGGATCGTCCCGGACATGCCCAAGACTAGGTCCGGGAAGATCATGCGCCGGGTCATCGCGTCGGTCTCCAACTTCACCGACGTCGGCGACATCACCACGCTGGCCAACCCGGAGGTCGTGGACGGCATCAGGCAGCAGGTGCAGAGCGCCAAGGAGGCCAGCGGCGAGAAGCCGCGCGAGCTGACCGAGCTGGAAGAAGCCGAGATCAAGTCCTTCGGCCAGGAGTAGCGGCCTGGCTTTCGGCGTGAATGCGGCACTACCCATGCCGACCGGAGCACGGGCAGTGCCGCATCCGCCACGCTCCCCCGGAGCGTGCCCGGGGGACGGGCCGCTGGTTAGTGGCGTCCGCCGATGAGGGTGGCCAGGGGCACGCGGTCGGGGCTGGCCGTCTGCACCGGTCCGGTGGCGTCGCTCAGTCCGGCCCAGGTGCGCAGCATGTCGACGAAGGTCTTTTGCTGGACCGGGGGCAGGGCGGTGAAGGGGGTGACGTGGTTGCCGCCCTTGATGGTGAAGATGGCGCTGTCGGTTGTGCCGGAGCCGAGGTAGAACCGCTGCGCTGACCAGGGGTCATCCTGGCCGTAGGTGAGCAGCAGGTGGCTGCCCCGGGTCAGGAACCACTGGTGCACGGTCCGCATGAGTCCCTGGCTGAGCGGGCGTACCGGCTGGCTCGGCAGCGCGTCCTGCAGCGGCTCCTGCGCGGTCAGGGGGTAGTGCAGCAGCGACCCGAGCTGGGTGAACTGGTCGATGACGGGATAGCCCATCTGGGTGGCGGCCTGGTAGTTGTAGGAGAAGAAGGGCGCGCTCTCCTGGTCATCGGCGGCCAGCCAGCCGGCGACGGCGTCGAACCAGTTGTACAGCTGCTGCAGCGTGGCGCTAGCGCCCGGAATGGTCGAGCAGTCACCGCCGTACTGCCAGAACACGAACGGCGTGAGCAGCACGGTGAGCTCGAAGTTCTGGTCGAGACCGCTGACCCAGTCCCGGAAGGTGCCGTGCGCGGCCTTGGCTTCCGCGGCCAGCATGACCTCCATGGCGGCCCGGTGGCGCAGTGCGCGCCGCTGGGCCTCCAGCAGCGCCGCGCGGCAGGCTGGGGTGCCGACGCTGGACAGGAAGTTGTCATAGGTGCGGCTGAACGTGTGGGTGATGCTCGGCGCGCTCCAGGCGAACGTGCCGGAGAAGTCGCCGGGGTAGTAGAAGTCGTGGAAGATCGCCGTCTCCCCGCCCTTGCTGACGCCGCTGATCAGCCACCGCGCGTGGTAGAGCTGCTTGAATACCTGCACGACGTGGTGCTCGTCGGCGGCCTGCTGCCAGACGGTCAGGTACCGCCACAGCGTCGGGTGCGGCACCGAGTCGCCGTAGTACCGGTGCTCCACGCTGATCTGGTTGGCCCCGTCGATCATGGCGGGGACCGACAGGTAGGTGGCCTGCGGGCTGAGGAAGGTGTAGTTGAAGTAGCCCGATACGTACATCACCATCGGCGCGGCCAGGGCGCGCTGGTACAGCTCAAGGTGCTGCTCGAAGGTCGCGCCATTCGGATGGCGATGGTCGACAGGCTGGCGGATCTCCAGTTCGTACACCTGATAGCCGGCCGGCGGGAAGGCGTTCTTCCCCAGGTAGGTCACCCCGGGCAGGTGCTTCAGCTGCGAGATGATGCCGGAGCCGGGCGCCGGTGCCCGGGCCGGCTCCGCGGTGGCCGCCCTGACGGCCGCCGGAGCGGCGAGGCCCGCCACCAGGAAGACAGCCGCGGCCGCGGCAATTATTGCCCGGCTTCGGTGCATATTCTCTCCTTATGAGTACCGTCATTCGTGCGGCCAGCATCGCAGCGCTCGATGCCGGAACGCTCAATTCCTGGTCACGCGACACGAGCATGGGTCACGGATTAAGGCTCGGGGTACTCGGGCCGGTGACCGCGTGGCGCGACGGGGTGCGGGTCGGCCTCGGCCCGGCCAGGCAGCGGGCGGTACTCGGGCTGCTGGCGCTCACGCCCAACGTTCCCGTGCACAGGAAGACGATCATCGACGCGGTGTGCGGCGATGACGTCCCGGCGACCGCTGTGCACCTGGTCCAGGTCTACGTGAACAGGCTGCGCCGCCTGCTGGATCCCGGCCGCCTGCTGACGTCGGCCGGGACCAGCTACGAACTGGTGGCCGCCGACGGCCAGCTCGACCTGATGGTATTCGAGGTGCGGGCGAGCCGCGCGACGCGGGCCCACGCGGCAGGCGAGCTCGGCGTGGCCTGCGAAGCGTACGCTGGCGCCCTCGATACCTGGCGGGCCGAGCCGCTCGCCGACATCGAGATCCTGCACGCGCATCCGGTCGTGGTCGCCCTGCGCCAGCGCCGGTCGGACCTCGTCATCAGGTACGGGGAAGCGGCTATGGCGGCGGGGCGGCACGGTGACGTCCTGCCGCGGCTGCGGGAGCTCGCCGCGGCGGAGCCGCTGAACGAGCGGGCCCACGCGGCGCTGATGCTCGCGCTGGCCGGCAGCGGGCAGCAGGCCGCGGCGCTCACCTTGTTCGATGACCTGCGCCGCCGCCTCGACGACCAGCTCGGCGTTCGCCCGGGTGCCGAGCTCGCCGACGCGCAGCAGCGGGTGCTCCGGCAAGACGTGCCGCAAGGACCAGGCCGCGGGGCCGGGGCGACGCCGCTGGCGCCCCGGCAGCTGCCGGCCACGGTGCCCAGCTTCGCCGGGCGGGACGCCGAGTTCGCCACGCTGACGAAAGCAACCGATGACGGCGGCGCCGGGCAGCGCGCCCGGATCATGACGATCACCGGGGTCGCCGGGGTCGGCAAGACCACGCTGGCCGTGCACTGGGCGCATCAGGCCGCGCGGCGTTTCCCCGACGTCCAGCTTTACGTGAACCTGAGGGGATTCGACCCGTCGGGCACGCCGGTGGCCGCTGCTGACGCCCTGCGCGGTTTCCTCGCCGCGCTGTCGGTGCCGGCCGGGATGATCCCCGCGACCGCCGATGCCCAGGCGGCCCTGTACCGCAGCCTGCTGGCGGACAAGCGGATGCTCGTTGTGCTCGACAACGCCCGCGATCCGGCGCAGGTACGGCCGCTGCTGCCCGGGTCGGCCGGCTGCATGGTGGTGGTGACCAGCCGTAGCTCGATGGCCGGCCTGGTCGCAGCCGAGGGCGCCGGCCAGCTCAGCCTCGATGTGCTCGGCGATGCCGAGGCGGCCGAGTTGCTGGCCGGACGCCTCGGCCGGACGCGGGCGGTGGCGGAGCCTGAAGCGCTCGCCGAGCTGACAGCGCTGTGCGCCGGGCTGCCGGTCGCCCTGGTGATCGTCGCCGCCCGGGCGATCGCCCGGCAGCACCTGCCGCTGGGCGCGCTGGCCGCCGAACTGCGCGTCTCGAAGAACCGGCTGGACGCGCTGAGCACCGGGGACTCGGCCACCGACGTGCGGTCGGTGTTCTCCTGGTCCTATCTCAGCTTGTCCGCCCCGGCCGCCCGGCTGTTCCGGCTGGCCGGGCTGCATCCTGGTCCCGGCCTTTCGGCTCAGGCCGCGGCCAGCCTCGCCGGGATACCGCTGTCGGCGGCCCGCCAGGGGCTGCGGGAACTGGTCAGCGCGCACCTGATCGACGAGCACTCCCCCGGCCGGTTCGCGCTGCATGACCTGCTCCGCGAGTACGCGGCCGAGCAGGCGAGGTGCACCGGTACCCAGGTCAGCAGGCGCGCGGCGATCCACCGGATGCTCGACCACTACCTGCACACCGCGCTCGCCGCCGCGGCGCTGCTGGAGCCGGAGCAGCCCTGGATAATCCTGGCCGGGATCACCCGGGGGGTGACGCTCGAGCGCTTCGCCGGCCCCCGTGCGGCCGCGGACTGGTTCGACGCCGAGCACCCGGTGCTGATGGCGGCGATCGCGCTGGCCGTTGATCACCGCTTTGATCTTCATGCCTGCCAGTTTGCGGTGACGCTGACCGGCATACTTGACCAGTCCGCATGCTGGGGCGACCTGGCCGTTTGCAGCGCTACCGCACTGGCGGCCGCGCAGCGGGCCGGCCACCGGGAAGCCGAAGCCTATGCTCAGCGCGGCCTGGCCGGCGCATTCGCGCGACTGGGACGGCTCAGCGACGCCCACGTCCACCTGCAGCGCTGCCTTGAGCAGTTCACCGAGCTGGACAATCTCGACGGCCAGGCTCGCGCCCACCTGAACCTCGCCTGCCTGCTGCACGACATGGACGACAGCGAACGAGCACTCGGCCATGCTCACCGTGCCCGCGAAATGTTCGGGCTTCTCCAGCAGGCGCCGGGCCTGGCCGCCTCGCTCAATACCGTCGGCTGGCTCGAGGCCTGGCTGGGCCAGGTCGAGCAGGGCCTCGCCTACTGCCAGCAGGGCCTGGCCCTCGCCCAGGACATCGGCGACCGGGCGAACGCCGCGGCCACCTGGGACAGCCTGGGCTTCGTGCGGGACCTGCTCGGCCAGCATGAGGCGGCGGTCAGCTGCTATCAGCTCGCGGCCGCGATCTACTCGGAGCTCGGCGCGGTCTGGTACCGCGCCGAGGTGCTGGTCAACCTCGGGGACGCCCACGAGGCGGCCGGCGACCATCAGGCCGCGCGCGAACAGTGGCGGGAGGCGCTGGAGGTCCTCCAGCGGACCCATTATCCCGGCACCGAGCGCCTGCGCGCCAAGGTGGCCAGCCAGCCGGTCACGCGGTGAAGAACTCCAGCAGCTCCGGGGCGAGAGCACCGGCGGACACGTTGTGCGCCTGGCCGTCGAGCACCCGGTGCACCGCGCCGGGGACGGTCCCGGCCACCGCCTTCCCCGCGCTGGCCAGCCAGGCCGGGCTGCTGCCGCCGGTGAGCACGAGCGTGGGCTGGCGGATGGCGGCCAGCAGCCGGGCAGGCAGCGCGTTGCCCGGCCCCATCACCCTGGCCTCGTAGGACAGGGTGACGGCAGCGGCTTCGGCGCCGGCCCAGGAGGGCTGCGCCCGCATCTCGGCGACCGCGGCGGCCGGGACCTGCGCCGCCGCCGTCATGAACAGCTGCACCGCGTCCCCGGGCCGGCCCGCCCGGACCAGGGCGTCCAGCTGGCCGGCGAAGTCGGGCGGCAGCTCGGGGGCACCGTCGCCGGCGTGATACGGCGGCTCCCACAGGGCTAGCTTCGTGATGGCCGGGATCCGCGCCGCGGCGGCCAGCGCCAGCCCGGCCCCCGACGACCCGCCGAACACCATGGCCCTGCCCCCCGCCGCCGCGATCAGGGCGGCCAGGTCGTCGATCTCGCGCTCGACCGCGTAGGGCCGGGTATCGCCGCTGTCGCCCCGGCCTCGGCGGTCGTAGTTGAACACCGTGAACCATGGGGCCAGGGCGGCCGCCACGCCGGTCAGCGGGGGGTGCCCCCGGCCCGTGAACGCGCCGTGCACCAGCATGACGGCCGGCCCAGCGCCGGACCGGTCGAACGCGATGGCGGTGCCGTCGGCCGAGGTCACCGTGCCGGTCACCGTGCGGCGGGCTAGATCAGGCACAGCGCCTCCCAGTGATGCCCGTCCAGGTCACTGAAGCCGCGCTGATAACGGTGGCCCTCGTCCCTCGGGGCGCCGACCGGGCTGGCGCCCGCGGCGATCGCCTTGTCGGCCAGCTCGTCCACCTGGTCGCGGGTCTCGACGCCGAGGACGAGGATCACCTCGGTGCTGGCCGCGGCGTCGGCCACGCCCTTGGCCACGTACCCGGCGAACGTCGGCTCGGCCAGCAGCATGACCTGGGTGTGCTCGCTGATGACGACGGAGGCCATGTCGTCGGTCGCGGCGTAGGAGTCAAGGCCCAGGCTGGTGAAGAACACCTTGGACCGCTCCAGGTCCTTGACCGGCAGGTTGACGAACAGCTTGGTGGTCATCGGTTGATCCTTCCTGAGGCTGCCCGCGCCCCTGCGGCCCGGACACCCTCAGTCTGCTGATCCGGGACCGCCCGGTCTTGGCTCCTGGTGCCAGCCCGTTGACGTTCCGCGCACAGAGGTTCCGCGCGCAGACGTTCTAAGCACGGGCGTTCCGCGCACGGGGGCGACTCAGGCGGGCAGCACCCGGCAGGCCCGGCGGTACTCCGCGGCCGTCATCCCGTAGGTGCGGCGGAACAGCCTGCTGAAGTGAGCCGGGTCCGGCAGGCCCCAGCGGGCCGCGACCGTGCTCACCGGGACGTGCGCCAGCGCCGGGTCGGCCAGGTCGTCCCGGCAGCACTCCAGCCGCCTGCGGCGGATCCAGGCGGCCACCGTGGTGTCCTGGGTCTCGAACAACCGGTGCAGGTAGCGCACCGAGATGTGGTTCGCGGCGGCGACCAGGCCTGGAGCCAGGCCGGCGTCGCCCAGGTGCTGCTCGATGAAGACGTGGACGCCCGCCAGCAGCGTCTGCTCCCTGGATTCTGCGCCGAGCAGCCCGGCCTGGCCGACGTGCTCGGCCACGGCCGTGCTGACCAGGTTCATCACGACCGCGGACAGCCGGGCCGCGCTGGCGGGCTGATAGGTCTCCAGATCCTGGGCCACCCGGCGCAGCAGCGGCCCGGCCAGCGCGCCGGTCCCGCTGTCCCCCACGATCGGCACGGCGGTGAGCCCGGCGACCGAGTCCGGCGGCAGCGCGAGCTGGTCGCGCGGGAAGCCGAACACGGCCAGCCGCACCGGCGAGTCGTAGGCCACGTCGTAGGGCCGGTTGTAGTCGTAGATGGCGAACTCGCCGCGCTTCAGCCGCGCGGTGCGGCCGTCCTGGGTGATCAGCGGCGCGCCCGACACCGCCAGCACGACCCGGTACAGCTCGGCGGCGTCGTCGCGCCGGATCAGGCCGGAGGTGCGGTGCACGCTGTGCGGCGTCGCGGTCTGCACCCGGCCGACCGCGACCG
>DASXME010000268.1:0-6278 GCA_036495825.1 Streptosporangiaceae bacterium | reverse complement strand
GGCGCGCGTATGCGGGCGCGTGACGGCTCTTCTTAACCTCATACCAGAGCGGATAGGTGACGCCTTCCCTGGCCAGGACCTCGCGGAGCTCGCGCAGGCCACCACCGAAGCTTTTGCGGGAGTGCGCCACCACGGCCACGTCAGGCATGCAGAAACCCCTTCAGGACTCGCTCGCTTGCGGAGCGCCAACTGCCCTATGGCGGCGGTTTAAACAACGGTTCCTGGGCTGATCAGCGCGGATCCGCAGCCGGGATGCTGAAGTCGGCGAAATCGAAACCGGGCGCCACCACGCAGCTGACCAGGACCTCCGCCGGGCCGGCCGGCGCGGCCGACTGCCAGTGCCCGGCCGGGACCAGTTGAGCAGGACGCTGCCCGGCGGCCAGGTCGCCGCCCAGGGTGAGCACGGCCGGCCGGTCGTCGGGTGCACGGCCGGTCCCGCCCAGCTGCAGGGCCAGCGGGCCGCCGGCGTGCCACAGCCATAGCTCGTCCGAGCGGACCGCGTGCCAGCACGACCGGTCGCCGGGCGACAGCAGGAAGTAGATCGCGGTGGCGGCGGCCCGCTCGCCCGGGTAGCCCGGCGGTCGGGATGACGGCCCGGCGGCCCAGGTCTGGCGGTACCAGCCGCCCTCAGGGTGCGGCAGCAGGTCGAGCGCCGCCGCGGTGGCGGGCCTGGTCTCCAGCCCGGTGTAAGTCCCGGCGGCGTCGCGCCGCAGGTACCGGATCTCGGTGACCGCGGCCCTCTCGACCGGCCCGTACACGTGCGGGAACAGCGTTCCTGCGGGCACTCCGGGCGGCGGCTCGGGATCGGCGGGATCGCGCCGGACCGACGCCGACAGCGCGGATTCGGCCAGCCCCAGCGCGACCAGCGGCTCCCCCGCGTCGCGGTAGAGCGCGTTGGCGACCGCCAGCGCGACCGGCTCGTCCGGCGACGCGTGCACAAACCCGGCCGCCTCCCTGGTGCCCGGCACGTACGGCGATTCGCCGTCCGAGCGCCACTGCGACAGCGGTATCAGGTGCCAGATCATCCGCCCATCCTTGCGCACGGCGCGGCGGCGGCGCTCACGGCGCGGTGGCGGTCCCGAAGACGCGGCGCACCGAGCCGAACGTGTCCAGCACGCGACGGCCCTCGGATTGCATGGACTGGATCGCCGGGTCGCAGGCGGACGGCGCGGCCAGCGCTTCTTGCCACATCGCCCGTTCGGCCTCGCGCCAGTCCGGCTTCTCGTGCACCTGCACGTCGGTGAAGCCGGCCGCCGCCAGATCCTGCCGAAGGTTCATCCTGCGCAGGCGCGGCGGCACTCGCTCGTCCGCCGGCCCGGCCGGCTCCCAGCAGGTCAGCGCCAGCCAGGCACCGGACGCCAGCAGCCGCAGGAACTCCGTCAGCGCACCGAGCGCAGGATCGGCGAACTGGACGGCGTCCACGCACATCAGCCCGTCCGCGACGCCCGCGGGCAGGCCGGTCGCGACCAGCGTGCCGACCCGGAACTCCGACCGGCCGGACGGCAGCAGCCGGGCACCGTTCAGCCTGGCCTGCTCCACGGCGACCGTGGAGAAGTCCACGCCGACCAGGCGCGCGCCGGTACGCCGGGCGACCTCGATGCCGTAACCGCCGCGCCCGCACGCGACGTCGACGAGCAGCCCGCCCTGCGGCATCTGCAGTGCCTCGGTCACCTCAGCGATGCCCTGCCAGGACAGCAGGCTGGACGATTGCAGTTCCGGCGGCAGGCCCAGGGCGCGGGCCACAATCGCATCCCTGGTCGGCGAGGCGGTCATGTCGGTGTACCACCGGTCGAAATATTCCGCGTCGCGGGTCGTGGCCGGGGCTGGCTCCGCTGCTTCCATACCCGTCATTCTGTCCCCGCGGCACTGCGCCCGCCGCCGGCCGTCACTACCCCGCGGCCAGCGCCAGCACCATGACGCCGGCCGTGAGCAGGCACGCGCCCAGCCACCGCGCAGGCCCGACCCGCTCGTGCAGCACGAACGCCGCCAGGCCGGTGCCGATGACGACGCTGGACTCGCGCACCGCGGCCACCGGCGCGGCGGCCGCCAGCCGCAGCGCGGCCAGCACCAGGTCGTAGCCGCCGACCAGGCAGATGCTGATGCCGATGGTGCGCAGCCGCATCTCGCCGCGCAGCGCGCGCAGGCCCCTGGTCCTGGCCACCAGCGCGAGGTATGGCAGCGCGACGAGCGCGAGCACGGCCTCGAAGTAGGGCGCGGGGCTGGCCAGGCTGACGCCGTGCTTGTCGATCAGCGTGTAGCCGGCGATGCAGCCCGCGATCAGCACCGCCAGCCCTGCGTCGCCGAGCCCGCCCGCCACCCGGATATCCCGGCTGCCGCGGATGCCCCGGATGCCCCTGACGGCGACCGCACCGATGGCCACCAGCGCGATCCCGGCCAGTTCTCCCGGGCTGGCCCGCACGTGCAGCGCGAGCAGCCCGGTGAACAGGACGAGGACCGGGGCCAGCCCGCGGGCCAGCGGGAAGATCAGGCTCAGCTCCGCCCGTTCGTAGGCCATGACGAGCAGCGCGAAATACGCGAACTCGCACGCCGCCGAAGCCCCGATCCACGGCCACGCCGCCAGCGGAATCCGGCCGAACGCCAGGGCCGGCCCGAACAGCACGACGCCGCCCGCGAGCGCGACCGCCGACGCCGCCTGCGTATCGCCCGCCCGCTTCAGCAGCATGTTCCACACCGCGCTCGACACCGCGGACGTCAGCGCCAGGACGAGGGCGGCGGCAGGCATCAGCCGGGCACCAGCCTGGGTTGCGATACCCGCCAGGAGGCGATACCGCTACTCTCTATGCTCATGAACAACGATAGCAGTGTCGCCACGGTGGCGGCTGCCATCCGTGCCGAATCCGGCGCCAGGCAGCCGGGCGACCGGCTCCCCTCGACCAGGGATCTGGTGCGCCGGCTCGGCGTCAGCCCGGTCACCGTGTCGCGCGCATTGGCCGCGCTCGTCGCCGAAGGCGTCGTGGTCACCCGCCCCGGCGCCGGCAGCTTCGTCGCGGCCAGGCCGGCCCGGTCGGCCCGCGGCGCCGCCCGGGGCAGCGACTTCTCCTGGCAGACGCTCGCGCTCGGCGAGCGGCGCACCAGCGCCGCCGGCCTGCTGCCCTCCCTGGCCGAGCCCCGCGCCGAAGAGATCCCGCTGGCCAGCGGCTACCCGCACCCCGCGCTCCTGCCGCTGCGTGCGCTCTCGGCCGCGATGGCCAGGGCCGGCCGCCGGCCCGATGCCTGGCAGCGGCCGCCGGTCGCCGGCCTCGGGGGCCTGCGCGCCTGGTTCGCCCGCAGCACCGGCAGCCAGGCCGATGCCGCGGACGTCATCGTCACGCCCGGCGCGCAGGGCGCGCTGACCGCGGCGTTCCGTGCGCTGGTCCCGCCGGGCGGCACGATTCTCGTCGAGTCGCCGACCTACCCTGGGGCACTCGCCATCGCGGCGTCGGCCGGCATCCGGACAGTACCGGTACCCATGGACAGCGACGGAATCGACCCCGCGGCCCTGGTCCAGGCCTTCGCCGCTACCGGCGCCAGGGTGCTCTACTGCCAGCCCACCTTCCAGAACCCGACCGGCGCGCTGATGACCCGCGACCGCCGCGCCCAGATCCTCCGGGCTGCCGCCGCGGCCGGGGCGTTCGTCATCGAGGACGACTACGGCCGCTGGCTGTCGCACGAGCGGCCCGCTCCCCCGCCGCTCATCACGCAAGACGACGACGGCCGGGTCGTGCACGTCACGTCGCTCACCAAGCCGGCCTCGCCGTCGCTGCGCGTCGGCGCGCTGATCGCCCGCGGCCCGGTCGCCGAACGGCTGCACGCCATCCGCGTCGTGGACGACTTCTTCGTCAGCCGGCCGCTGCAGGAAACGGCCCTGGAGCTGGTCAGCTCCCCCGCCTGGCCCCGGCATCTGGCCAGCCTCGGCCGCGCGCTCGCGGCCCGCCGCGCCGCCCTCGCGCAGGCCCTGCGCGAGCAGATCCCGCAGCTGACGATCCCGGAGCTGCCGCGGGGCGGCGTGTGCCTGTGGGCCCGGCTGCCCGGCCAGGACGCCGACGTCCAGCTGGCCGACCGGGCCAGCCGTCGCGGGGTCGCCGTCAGCCCCGGCCGCAGCTTCTTCCCGGCCGAGCCGCCCGGCTCGTTCGTCAGGCTCAGCTTCGCCGCCACCGGCCGGACCGAGGACCTGCACGAGGCCGCGCACCGCCTGGCACTGGCCCTGGCCGACTGAACAGCCGCCGACCTTTCATTTTTCCGAACGGTTCCAACCCCGACTCCGCCGCGCTCGCCAGCCGAAGGGCGTCAGACCGCACATCGCTGCCCACCGGTGGGCAGCAACCCGCATATCGACGCCCTTCGGGCACCCACGCCGGCTCGGGCGAATGGCGGCGGGAGTCCTGGGTAGCATGCGCCTCCATGCGTAGCACGTTCGCGGACTCCGAAGCGCGGAAGGCTCGGCCTCTGCCGCAGCCGACCTTGCCACCCGGCACTCATCTCCTGCCTCAGATCAAGCACATCGTGGTCCTCATGATGGAGAACCACTCGTATGACAACTACCTGGGCATGCTGCGGGGCCGCGGAGAAGGGTTTGCGCTCGGCCCCGATGGTGAGCCTGAGGTGTCCAACCTGAGCGCCGAAGGCGAGCCCATTCGCGCCTTTCACCTGGCGTCAACGGTCCAGCGGCCGCAGATACCGTCGCAGAGCTGGCACGCGAGTCACCTCCAGTGGGGAGGCGGGAAGTGCGACGGCTTCGTGACCAGCACGCAGAAGGTGCTGGCCGAGCTGCCGGAGGGAACGGAGGCTGGCGCGTCCCGTGCTTCCGTGACCGCCGGCATGGGCTACTGGTCCGACGCCGACCTGCCGTTCTACTACGGGCTGGCCAGGACCTTCCCGCTGGCTGATCACTGGTTCGCCTCGTGCCTTGGCCCGACGTTCCCCAACCGGCGCTTCCTCATTGCCGGAACGGCGCACGGCCTGATCGACGACTCACCGTACGACCTGCTCGACTATCCGCCGACCGGCACCATCTTCGACATGCTGACCCGGCACGATATCTCCTGGGCCAACTATCACCCGGTGGCCGGATCCCGGCACCGGCTGGTGCGTTACGCGCATCACAAGCGCAAGATGGCCCGGCGGCGCCTGATCTCCCTGGGCCGGTCGTTCCGGACGGTCACGCACGGGGTGCAGAAGGATATACAGTTCACGGCCGACGTGTTTCCCCTCGGGATGCGTCAGCACATGAGGCATGTCCGCAGCACCGACCAGTTCTTCACCGATGCCGACAACGGCACGCTGCCCGCGTTCAGCATCGTCGACCCTGATTTCGACACCTATTCCGAGGAGAATCCGCAAGACATTCGGAAAGGCGAGAGCTTCGCCGCAGAGGTCATCAACAGGGTCCTCTACGGCCGGGGCTGGCCGGATACCTTGCTGATCTGGGTGTATGACGAGCACGGCGGCTATCACGATCACGTTTCGCCGCCGGAGGCAGTCCCGCCCGATGATGTCCAGGGACGGAGCCTGCTGGGAAGCCCGACCCGGCTGCAGGCCATTCTCCGGCGGCTGTCCCCCAAGATGGTCGAGAACGAAGAGAATCTCACCAAGGGGCCGCATCACTACGACCGCTACGGATTCCGGGTCCCTGCCGTGATCGTTTCGCCGTACGCCCGGCCGGACTACGTATGCTCCGAGGTGCTCGACCACACCTCGGTGCTCAAGCTCGTCGAGCAGACGTGGAACCTGCCTGCTCTCACCGAACGGGATGCCGCGGCCTGCTCACCCCTTGACGCGCTGGACCTCACCGGCAATGCCGCCTTCCTGACACCTCCCGCTCTCCCGGCACCGGCCTTGACCTGGGGTTCCTGGTAGGGAAGGTTTCCCCGGGCGCCCACGTGGTAGCAAGCGGCATGCGATCGACAGCGGCAATGCGCCTGACCCGCCGAGCCAGGCGGGCACCCGACAGCCTGTTCATTCGAGTGCTAGCACGAGCGGGCCTGACCGCGCGAGGTGTCCTCTACATCCTCATCGGCTGGGTCGCGATCCTGGTCGCGCTCGGCCAGAGCTCCCAGCAAGCCAACCAGCAGGGCGCCCTCCAACTGCTAGCCGGCAAGCCCTACGGCCTGGTCTCGCTCTGGCTGCTGGCCATCGGGTTCGCGGGCTACGCGCTCTGGCGCCTGAGCGAAGCCATCTTCGGGGTCGCGGGGGCCGAGGACGGCGCTGGGCCACGGCTGAAGTCGCTGGGCCGCGCGGTGGTCTACGCCGGTTTCGCCTTCCTGGCGATCAAAGTGATC
>DASXME010000267.1:0-2480 GCA_036495825.1 Streptosporangiaceae bacterium | reverse complement strand
AGGCCAGTGCGTAGGACAGGGCGGCGGTGATGCTGGTGTGCTGGAACGCGTAGCCGGAGTCGATCAGCCGCCGCGGCAGCACCCGGGCACTGGACAGCAGCTCACCGGCCACCTCGCCGACGGCCAGCCGCAGCACGGTGGCCGGCACGCCGGGTGCCCAGGCGGGGATGCGCAGCCCGGGCACCGGCAGGCGGAGCAGGGCCGGCCGGCCGAGCGCGTCGTTCAGCGCGGCGGTGAAGGCGGCGTTGGTGACCGGCTGCGGTGAGGTCAGGTTCACCGGGCCGGAGATGCCGGCCTGGCCGAGCAGGAAGCGGATCGCCCCGACCTCGTCGGCGAGGGAGATCCAGCTCATGCACTGGGTGCCCGCGCCGAGCCGGGCGCCGAGGCCGAGCCTGAAGATCGGCACCAGCTTGCCGAGCGTCCCGCCGCTGGGCGCGAGTACCAAGCCGGACCGCAGGTGCACGGTCCTCATTCCGGCGTCCCTGGCCGGCTGCGCGGCTGCCTCCCAGTCGCGGACCAGATCGGCGAGGAAGCCCGACCCCGGCGGGGTCGTCTCATCCACCTCGCGCCCGCCGGTGTCGCCGTACCAGCCGACGGCTGAGCCGCACAGCAGCACGGCCGGGCCCTGGCCCTGCTCAGCCAGCCGTGCGAGCCCGGTCGCCAGCGCCCTGGTCCCGCGGATCCGGCTGTCACGAATCTCCGCCTTGCGGGCCGCCGTCCAGCGCTTGTCCGCGACACCAGCGCCGGCCAGGTGGATCACGGTCTCGACGCCCGCCAGCGCTTGCGGGTCGAGCCCGCCGTCGGCCTCATCGGGATCCCATCCGGACGCGGCTGCCGCCCCGGCCGTCATCCTGCCCGTACCACCCGGCGAGGCCGTTGCTCCAGCGGCACCACCCGCCCCGGCTGCACCATCCGCTCTGGCCGCCGCCCCAGCAGCCGGCCGGCGGATCAAACGGATGACTTCATGCCCGTCTGCCCGCAGGCTGGCCGACAGGGCGCTGCCGATCAGCCCGGTCGCCCCAGTGACCGCGATTCTGGTCAGGACCGCCTCCCGATCTGGCCCGCGTCACTGCGGGACCAGGTTCCAGTGCCAGTGCTTATTCGAAAGAAAATTCGGACCCCCATCACTTGTGCCAGCCCTTCGGGTCTGCACTCGCGATGCGGATTTGAATAACGCTCATAGGCCCAGTTCGGCCTCGAACGCTCCCTCTTCCAGCCGGTTGCGGACCGTGGCGAGGAACCGGGCCGCGTCCGCCCCGTCGATCAGCCGGTGGTCGTAGGTCAGCGCCAGGTAGACGGTCGAGCGCACGGCGATCACCTCACCGAGCGTCGGATCCTCGACCACGACCGGCCGCTTGACGACCGTGCCGGTGCCCAGGATGGCCACTTGGGGCTGATTGATGATCGGCGTGTCGAACAGGGCGCCCCGGCTGCCGGTGTTGGTCAGCGTGAACGTGCCGCCGGCCAGCTCGTCCGGGCTCACCTGGCCGTTGCGGGTCCGGTGCGCGAGATCGGCGATCTTGCGGGCCAGCCCGCCGATGTTCAGGTCGCCGGCGTTGCGGATGACCGGGACGAGCAGCCCGCGATCGGTGTCCACCGCCACGCCGAGGTGCTCGGCGTCGTGGTAGGTGACCTGCCCGGCCTGGGTGTCGATCACGGCATTGAGCTTGGGATGGATCTTGAGCGCCTCGACCGTGGCCAGTGCGAAGAACGGCAGGAACGACAGCCGGACGCCCTCCCGTGCCTCGAAGTCCGCCTTCGCCCGCTCCCTGAGCCTGGCGATTTCGGTGACGTCCGCCTCGACCACGGTGGTGAGCTGCGCCGAGGTCTGCAGCGACTCCACCATCCGCTTGGCGATGACCTGGCGCGGCCGGGACATCCGCTGGGTGGTGCCGCGCAGCGCGGACGGGACGATCGCGGGACGGGCGGGCGCGGGGGCCGCCGGCGCGGTCGCGGCGGGCACCGGAGCCGGGGCGGCGGGCACCGGAGCCGGGGCGGCCGGAGGGGCGGCCTCGGCGGCCGCGGCCGCAGCCTCGGCTGCCGCGGCCTCGGCGGCTCGCTGCGCGCGGGCGGCCTCGAGGACGTCGTGCTTACGGATCCGGCCGCCTACCCCGGTGCCGACGATGGCCTCAAGCGGCACCGCGTGCTCGGTGGCGAGCTTGCGCACGAGCGGCGTGACGTAAGGCGAGTCGCCGGAGGGCAGCGGTGTGGGCTCCGGGTACGCGTCGGCGGACTCTTCCTCCGTGGCCGGGGCGGGCGCCGGGGCCACGTACGCCGGCGCGGGCGGCGCGGGCGGCGGCGGGACGTAGGCGGCCGGAGCCGGGGTGGCGGGCGGGGCATAGGCCGGGGTCGCCTGTGCGGGCGCCGGGGCGGGCGGGGCGCTCCACGACCAGGTGCTCGACGGGGCGGCAGACCCGCCGTTGGCTGGGGCAGCCGCGGCGGGGACGGGGGCCGGGGCGGGCGGCTCGGGCGCGGGCGGG
>DASXME010000266.1:0-9466 GCA_036495825.1 Streptosporangiaceae bacterium | reverse complement strand
TCCTGGGGTGCGATCCGCGGGGGGTGCGACGCCGGTTAGCCGTCGCTCGGCGGCGAGGCCTGCGGCGAGCAGGTAGACGCCGATGCCCGCCGTGAGCGCCCAGACGACCATCCCTGCGATCTTCACCCGGCTCCCTCCGTCTCCAGCCCTGCGCTGACGCCCGCGGAGACGCCCCACGCAATTGCGCGAAGCGCTTCCGCGGAAACGCTCGTCCTGTACACGCTAGGCCCGGCGCCTCCGCGCGGCGCCACGGGCACCCCCACACGCGGCCCAGCCGGCATGGTCCGGCAAGCCATTCTCACTCCCGACCTGACGGTCCGGCGAGCCCGGTCCGGCGAGCCTCGGCCCGGCGGCGCGGCAGTCTGGCGGCGCGGCATTCCGGCGACCGGGGGCCGGGGCCCCCGGCGACCCTGGGTCCCGCCCCCGTCCGGCCCGGCCGGGCCCGGCGGGGCTGGGCGTGGCATGCTGATTCGATGGCGGAGAGGATCTGCGTTACGGGGGCCAGCGGGCGGGCCGGGCGGGCGATCGTCAGGGATCTGCTGGAGCACGGGTACGACGTGGCGGCGACCGACATAGCCGGCCCAGCCGGCCCAGCCGACAGCACGAAAGACGTCCTGCGGGCCGACCTGACCGATTTCGGGCAGGCCCTCGAGGCGCTGGCGGGCGCGGATGCAGTCATTTACATGGCGAATATCCCGGCGCCGGGCCTCCGCACGCCCGCGGTCACGTTCAACCAGAACATCACGATGAACTTCAACGTGTTCACGGCCGCGGCTCACCTGGACCTGGCCCGGGTCGTGTGGGCCTCCAGCGAGACCACGCTCGGCCTGCCGTTCGACGAGCCGCCGCGGTACGCGCCCGTCGATGAGGATCACTATCCGGTGGCGACGACCAGCTACGCGCTGTCCAAGGTGGCCAGCGAGACGATCGCGGAGACGATCGCCGGGTGGTCGGGCATCCCGTTCATCGGGCTGCGCTTCTCCAACATCCTCGGCCCGGCCGACTACCAGGATTTCCCGTCGTATTGGCCAGACCCGATGGCCCGCAAGTGGAACCTGTGGGGCTACATCGACGAGCGGGACGCCGCCGCGGCGTGCCGGCTGGCGCTCAAGGCGCCCGCCGAGCTGGTCAGCAGCAGCACCAAGGCCAGCGCGAGCCTCATCATCGCGGCCGCCGACACCGTGATGAACCGGCCGTCGGCTGAGCTGCTGGCCGAGGTCTTCCCGGGCGTGCCGCTGATCCGCGAGGTGTCCGAATACGGCACGCTGCTCGCCATCGACCGGGCGGCGGACGCGCTCGGCTTCGCGCCGGCGCATTCCTGGCGGGATCACGTGGACCAGGCTTAGGGCCGCTGCAGCCGCACGTCCAGCGAGTCGCGGATCGCGTCGCCGATCATGTTGAACGCCACCACGGTGATGATCAGGATGATCGCGGGCGGGTACACCAGCCACCAGTAGCCGTCGTAGAGGTCGTTCAGCCCGTTGGTGAGCATCGTGCCCCAGTCGCTGGCCGGCGGCGGCAGCCCGAGCCCGAGGAAGCTGAGCGCGGACAGCGTCAGGATCGCGTCGGCCACGGTGAAGGTGGCGTTCACGATGATCACGCCGACGGCGTTGGGCACTAGGTGACGCAGCACGATCCGGCGGCGGGTGCCGCCCATCATCGTCGCCGCCTGCACGAACTCTCTGGTCCGCAGCGTCAGCACCTCGCCGCGCACCAGCCGGGACACGCCGAGCCAGGACAGCAGCGACAGCAGGATGATGATGATGGCCAGGTTCGGCGTGAAGATGTTGACCAGGATGAGCAGCAGCACCAGGCCGGGGATGGCCAGGAACGTGTCGACCAGCCGCATCATCGCGGCGTCGATGAACCCGCCGACCAGGCCGGCGATCGCGCCGTACAGGGTGCCGATGACCGTGCTGGCCACGCTCACGGCCAGGCCCAGTTCCAGCGACGACTGGCCGCCCACCATCAGCCGGCCGAGCACGTCGTAGCCGAGGTCGTCGGTGCCCACCGGGTGAGCGCCGCCCGGCGGCAGGTCCTTCAGGCCCAGCCGGACCGTGACCTGGTTGGTGTGGTAGAACACCGGCCCGAGGAAGCAGAAGAGCGCGACCAGCACCACGATCCCGACGCCGATCTTGGCCAGCCGGCTGCGGCCGAACGACGACAGGATGAGCCGCCCGGAACCGCGCCGCGCCGCGATCTCGCCCGCCGCCGGCCGAACCCCGGCCACCGCGCCCACCACCGCCCCCGCGCCGCGCCCCGTCTCCGGCTCAGGCATACCGCACCCGCGGGTCGAGCACCGCGTAGGCGATGTCCGCGGCTAGGGTCCCGACCACCGTGGCCACCCCGACGATCAGTGTGGAGCCGAGCAGGATCGGGAAGTCGTGGCTGGTGGCGGCGCTGTAGAACAGCAGGCCCATGCCCGGGTAATTGAACACCTCTTCGGCGATCACCGCGCCGGCCACGATGCCGGGGAACGACAGCCCGAGGATCGTGACGATCGGCAGGATCGAGTTGCGCAGCAGGTGCCGGATCAGCACCAGCCGCTCCGGGAGGCCCTTGGCCCTGGCCACCCTGATGTAGTCCTGGGCCAGCACGTCGATGGCCGACGATCGCATGTACCGGCTGAACCCGGCCACGCTGACCAGCGCCAGCGTGAGCACCGGCAGCACCAGGGCGCGCGGATCGGCCAGGATGCCGGCCACCGAGGTCGCCTGCGGCGCCTCCGGCGGCAAGATGTGCAGCTGTACCGAGAAGACGGCGATCAGCAGCAGCGCGAAGAAGAAGTCGGGCATCGAGTACAGCGTGAACGACACCCCGGTGAGCGTGTTGTCCGAGAGCCCGCCGCGCTGCACCGCCTGGTAGATGCCCAGCGGCACGGCGATCACCAGGGCCAGCACCGTGGACAGCCCGAGCAGCACGAGGTCGCGGGGCAGCCGCTGCCCGATCAGCGTCGACACCGGCTCCTGCAGCGTGAACGAGACGCCGAAGTTGCCGCGCACGGCCTGCCCCGTGTAGGCGAAGAACTGCTCGTACAGCGGCTTGTTCAGCCCGTAGGTCTGGTTGAACAGCGCGATCCTGCTGGGCGAGGCACGCACGCCCAGCGCGGCCCTGGCCGCGCTGCCGGGGACCATGTGGATCATGACGAACGTGAGGATCATCACGCCGATCACGACCACGATCGCCTGGCCGACCCGGCGAGCGAGATAACCGGTCATCAGCGCTGATCAGGACGTGAAGTACCAGTTTTCCGGGTCGAGCCCGCCGGAGAACGGATTGAGCGGGGCGTAACCCTTCAGGTTGCTCTTGTACACGTTGATGAACGACTGGTCGGGCAGCCACAGCCACGGGAGCTGACGGGCCGTGTAGTCCTCGTAGGTGAAGAACGCCTGGGTGCTCGAGCCGTACTCGGTGGCCTGGATCAGCTGGTTCATCTCCGGGCTGTTGTAACCGCCCTGGTTGTTGTAGCCGCCGGTGTCGAAGAACCCGGCGCCCGCCGGATACAGACCCGAGTAGGGGTCGTAGCCGAAGTCCACCAGCTGCCAGCTGCAGGTGGACGCCGGGTGCGAGCTGGCGTTGCACGTGCCCACCGTGGAGACAAGCGTGTTGAACGGCTCGGACTTCAGGTTGATCTTGACGCCGGCCTGCGCCTCCGAGGACTGGATAGCGGCCTCCTGCTGGTCCATGCTGGCCGAGCCGGAGGAGTAAGCGAGCTGGAGGCTCAGCGGCTGGCCGGCCGGGATGCCCGCCCCGCAGTCGGACGGGCCGCTGCCGGCGCTCTGGCAGGTGCTCGTGCCGCTCGGCGTTACCTTCCAGCCGTGCGCCTTGAGCAGGGCGATGGCCGCCGTCGGCGAGTACGGGTAGGGCCCGCCGGACTTCTCCAGCGGCGAGGTCCAGTTCGGGAACGCGTTGGTCGGAACCGGCCCGGCGCCGTTGTCGGAGAAGCCGGCGTAGACCTGAGACACGATCTGCGGCCGGTTGATCAGGTCTTCCAGGGCCTGGCGGATGTAGAGCTGGCGGAGCACCGCCCCCGCGGCGGCGCTGTAGAAGTTCGGGATGATCTCGGCCACGCCGGGAACCGGCTGGGTAGCCAGCGAGTACCCGTCCGCCTTGAGCTCGGCCTCCTGCTTGATGTCGTTCAGCGGCAGGCTGCCGATCGTGAGGCTGCCGCCCGCGCGCAGCGCGTTGAGCTCGGCCGTGTCGGTGGTGAAGTAGTCGTTGATGATCTTGGACAGGTGCGGCTTGTCCGGGCCCGAGTAGTGCTTGTTTGGCACGTAGCTGTAGGCACCGCCGCTGGTGAACGAGGACAGCATCCACGGCCCGTCGACCACTTTCCACATCGGGTTCGTGGTGAACGTGCTCATCTGGCCGCCCTCCTTCCGCAGGAACGTCAGCACCTGCGTGGCGCCCGAGGCGGTCTGGTCGTAGTTGCCCACGGCGCCAGCCGCGGAGGTCTTGTCCCAGGCGTGCTGCGGCAGCAGCGAGACGGTGCTCAGCACGTCGTCGGTGTAGAAGTTCGGGTTGTAGGAGTGGTTGAGCGTGAGCACCGCGGTGTGCGCGTCCGGCGTGGACACGCTGGTCACGTCGTCTGGGAACAGCCCCTTGACGTACAGGTACCAGTCCGACTTGGCCGCCTTCAGCAGGTTGTACACGAACAGGAAGTCCCGGCTGGTGACCGGGCTGCCGTCCGACCAGCTCCAGGGCTTCAGGTGGATCGTGACGGTCTTGTCGCCGTTGGTGTAATCGATGGAGCTGAACAGGCTCTCGCGGGTGTTCACGATCGACTTGCCGCCGTCGCCCTGGTAGACCAGCAGCGGCCACATCGGGTTTTCCAAGTTGGCGTTGTAGCCGTCGGTGTTGGTGGCCGGGGGCAGCGGGAAGATGAAGTTGGGCGTCGCCGGCCAGGCGAGCGTCGCCGTCCCGCCGTTTTGCGCGTGTCCCTTGGACGCGCCGCTGCTTGAGTTACCGCAGGCCGCAGCGGTCACGACCAGGGCTGTGGCGGCTGCCGTGGCGGCAAACAGACGGGTTATGCGCATGCGGGGCCTCGCCTTCTGGTCCCGGCACGGCGGGGTGCCGGGCGTCATTCCTACTAAACCAACCAGTTAACTGAAGATCGTATGTTATGTACAAGATCGGACGTTACACGAAGGCCGCGAGACCGCTCCATCGGCCGCGGGTCACCCTTGAATCACAGTTGAGCACCGAACCGCGAGCCCGTCCAGGGCATCCGGCCCGGCGCCCGCCAGCAGCGCGTCGCTACCCTTAAGGACCTGTGACCTCCGGTGATCCAGACAAGGCCGACAGAAGATACCGACAGCACCGCTTCGTGCCGCCGCCAGGCGCCACCGAGATCCTGCTGATCAGGCACGGCGAGTCGCAGCCCGCCGACCCGGACCGGCCGTTCGGGCTGACCGACGGCCGCGCGGACCCCGACCTGGCGCCGGAAGGGGCCGAGCAGGCGGAGCGGATCGCCGGCCGGCTGGCGGGCCAGCGGATCGACGCGATCTACGTCAGCTCGCTGCGCCGGACCGCGCAGACCGCTGCACCGCTGGCCGCCCGGCTCGGGCTCGTCCCTGTCGCCGTGCCCGAGTTGTGCGAGGTCGGCCTCGGCGTCTGGGAGGGCGGGCTGTACCGCAAGATGGTCGCGGACAACGGCCCGGTGGCGCAGCGGATGTGGGCCGAGGAGCGCTGGGACGTCATTCCCGGCGCCGAGCCGGGCGAGGAGTTCGCCGCCCGCATCCGCGCCGCGATCGGCCGGCTGGCCGCCGCGCATCCGGATCAGCGGCTGGCGGTATTCGTGCACGGCGGCGTGATCGGGCAGGCGCTCGCCCTGGCTAGCGGATCGCGGCTGTTCGCCTTCGCCGGCGCGGACAACGGGTCGATCTCCGGGCTGGTGGTGGCGGGCGACCGCTGGGTCGTCCGCGGCTTTAACGATGTGGCTCACCTGGATTAACCGGCAATGCTGGACTGAAATTAAATATAAAAATTCTGCTTCCTTACGCAGCGGCCTCAGGCCAGCGCCCGGAGCCGGGCTGCCGCCAGGTCAGCGGCCCCCGTGAACCGTTTGCCAGGGCCGCCCGGCCGGGGGCTGAATGCGCCCGCCGGAATCGCCGCTGCGCTGTGCCCCACGTGCGCGCCTGGCGCCTGCGGAGCCCGAAGATCGCGTCAGGGCCGGCCAAAATGTGACACGCCGTAGGGCATCTCTCCGGCCCAAAAGGCCGCCGTAGGGCATCTCTCTGGCCCGAAAGGTTGCCGTAGGGCATCTCTCCGGCCCAAAAGTCGCCGTAGGGCATCTCTCCGGCCCAGAAAGGTATGGTGTTACTTATAAGTAACGTGGCAGGTATCGCGGGCGACCGACCCGTTCCCGTGTCTCTAACGCTTTAGATGCCTCAGAGGTGAGCTGGGTGCAAGAGCTGACTGAGTCCGCCGAAGCCTGGCCCGCGCTGCCGGCCAAAGTGGCGCTTGTGCTGCGGCCGCAGCTCGACCAGGCGGTGACCGAGATGATCGCCGCGATCCAGCTCGGCATCCCCGAATACGCCCGACCGCTCGACGCGACCTACACCGGCGCGGTCAGCCGGGCCGTCCGGCACTCGGTCGAGCACTTCATCGAGCGGGTGGCCCACCCCGACGCGTCGTTCGAGGCCATCGTGGCGGAGTTCCGCGCGATCGGGGCGGTCGAGGCACGCGAAGGCCGCAGCCTGGAGCCGCTGCAGAACGCGATGCGGCTCGGCGCCAGGGTGGCCTGGCGCTGGCTGTGCACCGCGGCTGGCGAGCCCGGCCTGGACATGCAAGTGCTAGGCCGGATCGGCGAGGCGCTGTTCGTGTACCTGGACGAGCTGGCGGCCGCGTGCGCGGCCGGCTACCAGGAGGCCAGGGCGCAGGTCGCCGGCGAGCGCGACCGGCGGCGCAAGCGGCTGCTCGACCTGATCATCGTGGACCCGCCGGCGTCGCGGGAGGAGATCGCCGACCTGGCCAAGGCGGTCGGCTGGCCGCTGCCCCGCCGGGTCGCGCTAGCCGCGCTGGAGGCCCGCGACGACGTGGCGACCGGGCGATCGCTGCCGCCCGAGGTGCTGGTGGACTGGAACAGCCGCGAGCCCTGCCTGCTGGTGCCGGATCCGGATGGCCCGGGCCGCGGGGCGCTGATCGACCGGGTGCTGGCCGGCTGGCCCGCCGCGCTCGGCCCGGCCGTTCCGCTGGCGCGGGCGAGCGCGTCACTGCGCTGGGCACGCGCGGCGCTCGCGCTCGGCGAGCGCGGCGTGATCGGCGGCGCCGGCGCGGCCGGAACCCGTGCGGCGGCCGGAACCCGTGCGGCGGCTGGGACCCGTGCGGCGGCTGGGACCCGTGCGGCTGGGACCGGTGCGGCCGGGACTCGTGCGGCGGCCGGCGCCGGCGCCAACGGCGCGGCGGGAGCTGCGGGCGGCGGTCAACGGGTGATCCGCTGCGAGGAGCACATGTCGACGCTGCTGATCTTCTCCGACGAGGAACTGCTGCGCGGGCTCTGCGGGGCCAGGCTGGCGCCGCTGGAACGGCTGCGGCCGGGCCAGCGAGACCGGCTCGCCGAGACGCTGCTCGCCTGGCTGCAGCACGGCGCGAACGCCAACGAGGTGGCGACGCTCGTGCACGTTCACCCGCAGACCGTGCGGTACCGGCTGCGGCAGATCGACGAGCTGTTCGGCGACGTGCTGCGCGAGCCGGACGGCCGGTTCGAGCTGGAGATCGCGCTGCGCGGCCGCCAGCTCCTGGAAGCGAGCGCCCGCGCGGCCGGCCCCGCCACCTCGGGCACCCCCGGCCGCTCCTTACCCCCGCTGCCCCGCCGTCCCCGCCACCCCGGCCGTCCCCGCCGCCCGGTCGGCCGTTAAGGCGAAGCGCTGGGTGCGTGATAGCGACCCTAACGCTTCGCCATCACGGTCCTAGACGTGCTGCATCCAGAGGTTGCTCTCGGCGTAGCTGCCGCGGTCGGCCTCCCGGTCGATGCTGACCAGGTCGAGCGCGTCGGGCACGACGTACTCGCCGGTCTGCGGGAAGGCCATCTTGGTCCAGTCCTCCCACTCGGCCACGCTGCCGGTGATGATCATCGAGCGCAGCGCGGGCCCGAGCACGGTCGCGCCGAGCCGCTGATGGGTGCGCACCCACGGATCCAGGTGCAGCCCGTCGGGCCTGTTCCACCGGGCGAAGTCCGCCATCGGCGTCAGCGGGTAGCGGCGCTTCAGCGTCGGCCGGACCGGCGCGATCACCCGGGCCAGCCCGTCTTCGACCGCCCGCTCGCGCAGCGCGGTCAGCACCTGCCCGGCCAGCCCCTGGCCCTGCCGCCCGGCCTTGACGGCGGCCGCCATCACCGACAGGGTGTCCGGCGGCGTGCCGTTCTCGTGGCCGGTCACCGCGTTCACCAAGCCCCCGTCGTAGCCGTCCGGCAGCGTCCCGACCACACCGTCCCAGGCGAGCGGCACGCCCCAGCCGCCGGCCACGACCTCGCCGTCATCGAGCAGCATGATGCTGTACCGCGGGAAGTACTGTTCGACCCGGTCGATGTACGCGTTCGAGACCGGGTCGTGGAAGATGAACTCCGGCCACTCGACGCGGAACGCCGCGCCCGCCTCGTCGTCGAGGTCGGGTCGGTCGCCGCTGGTGACCACGACTATCTCGCCCATGACGGTCGCCTCCGCGTCGTCCAACGATGGAAGGAACACCCCGTGCGCCCAGTCGTCGTCGCCTACCGGGCCGACTGGCCAGACCGCGCCGCGGCGCTGACGGCATCGCTGCGCGACCGCCTCGGCCCGCGGGCCGAGCGAATCGAGCATATCGGCAGCACCTCCATCCCCGGCATGGCCGCCAAGGACATCCTCGACATGCAGGTCAGCGTGGCCGGCCTGGCGGAGGCGGCCGGCGCCTTCGACGAGCCGCTGGCCGGCCTCGGCTTCGAACGGGTGCCGTACGAGTCCGACCACATCCCGGCCGGCCGAGGCGATGACCCGCAGCGCTGGCGCAAGCGGCTCTGGAGCCGCCGCGGCCCGCTGGGCGACGTCAACCTGCACGTGCGCCGCAGCGGATCACCCAACGAGCGGCTGGCGCTGCTCTTCCGGGACTGGTTCCGCGCGCACCCGGACGCGATCGCCGGCTACGCGGCCTTCAAGGTGGCGCTGTCGGCCGCCGTCCCGGACATCGAGGACTACACCGACATCAAGGATCCCGTGGTCGATGTGGTGATCGCCGCCGCCGAGGAATGGGCGGCGGCGGCCGGCTGGCGGGCCTGACAACGATGCGACCGGCACCGGGCTCGATGAGGCTGCTCGCCGTGGAGGCCACCCAGAACGGCGACTACAACCGCTCCAGGTACCAGCAGGCCGAGGAGCTCGGGGCCGAGCTGTACGTGCTCAACGGCCTGGGCAGCAGCGATTTCTGGCCGGCCAGCCGGTACCGGGTGGCCGGCTCGAAGCACATCGACGACATCGCGGACGCCGCCGGGCGC
>DASXME010000265.1:0-3115 GCA_036495825.1 Streptosporangiaceae bacterium | reverse complement strand
AGACAGCCGCGATCAGCCGAACACGTACTCCCCAGGAGCGTCCGCGATGGCCGGGTGCTTCCTGCTGCCCATGTGCGGCGGCTTGATAAGTTCGCCCGCGCGGGATTCGGACCAGGCGGTCCAGTCCTCCCACCACGAGCCGCGGTGCTTGCTGTTGGACGCGCGCCAGGCCTCGGCGTCGCCACCGGAGCAGTCGGCCGCCTCGTGCCAGGCCTTCGGGCCGGGCGGGTTGACGATGCCGGCGATGTGCCCGCCGCTGGACAGCACGTAGCGCACCTGGCCGCCCATCAGCCCGCAGGTCTTGTAGGAGCCGTGCCAGGGCACGATGTGGTCGTTGATCGCGCCGACCACGTACGTGTCGCTCTTCACCGAGGACAGCGACAGCTGCTGGCCGAGCAGCTCGAGCTCGCCCCGGGCCAGCTCGTTGCGCATGTACAGCGAGCGCAGGTAGAACGAGTGCATGGCGGACGGCATGCGGGTGCTGTCGCCGTTCCAGGCCAGGATGTCGAAGGCCGGCGGCTCCTGGCCCATCAGCCAGTTGGACACCACGTAGTTGAAGATCAGGTCGTTGGCGCGGAGCATGTCGAAGGTACCGGCCATCTGGCTGGCCTCCAGGACGCCCTTCTCCGCCATCTGCTTCTCCAGCCGCCGCACCGTCTTCTCGTCGGTGAAGGCGCCGAGGACGCCGGGATCGCTGTAGTCGAGCAGCGTGTTGAGCAGCGTGATCGAGCCGATCCTGTCGTCGCCCTTCTCGGCGAGGTAGGCGGCGAGCATGGCGGTCAGCGCGCCGCCCAGGCACAGGCCGATGATGTCGATCTTGGGTGCCCCGGTGATCTCGGCGATGACGTCGAGCGCTTCCCGCGGGCCGTGGATGAGGTAGTCATCCAGGGTCGTGCCGCCCATGGAGGGATCCGGGTTGCGGTAGGAGATCGCGAACACGGTGCGCTCGTGCTGCACCGCCCACTCCAGGAAGCTGCGGCCGGGGGCCAGGTCCATGACGTAGTACTTGTTGATCCACGGCGGGCTGGCCAGTACCGGGATCGCGTGCACCTTGGGTGTCTGCGGCGCGTACTGGATGAGTTCCATCAGCTCGTTCTTGAACACGACCTTGCCCGCGGTGGCGGCGAGGTTCTCGCCGACCCGGAACGGCCGGGTGTCGACCTGGCGCGGCCGGCCCTTGTTGTTGAGCACGTCGTCGACGAAGTGGCTGGCCCCCGCGACCAGGCTGGTCCCGCCGGTCTCGAACATCCGCTTCAGCGCGGCCGGGTTGGTCAGCAGGAAGTTGGTCGGGGCGAGCGCGTCCATCAGGAAGCCGGTCGCGAGCGCGGCCTTGGCGTCGTCCACGGCGTTCCCGGAGCCCGCCTCGATCAGCTCGCTGACCAGCCTCGACGTAGCCAGGTGGGCCTGGCGGATGGCGTAGAAGGCCGGATTGTCGGTCCATGCCGGGTCCGCGAACCGCTTGTCCCGGTCCGGCACCGGGACCGGCGGTGGCGCGTCCATCCCCATCCAGCGGGCCGCGGCCACCGGCCCGGCCATCGCCACGCTGGTCCAGAAGCGCATCGCCGCCGAGGCCGTGGCGGTCGGCTTGGCCGCGGCGCGCCGCAGCACCGAGAACGTGGACGAGCCGAGGCCGGCCGCGTCCACCGAGCCGAACACATCGGCGTCCGGGGCCAGCGACGCGGCGGCGGCCTCAGCGGTCTGCCACGCCGTTTCCTGTGCGGTCATCTGCATGCCCTCCTGGGTCCGGGGGTTTCCGAACCCTTCCGACGCTACTTGGCCCCCGGTACGCGAGTAAAGAACCCTAGGCTCCCCGTGAGGGGCACGCCGAAACCTCAGCGCCAGTGAGTGAGCGGCACCGGGCCCCGGCTCAGCACGGTACGGATGGCGAAAACGCTGTGCGCGGTGAGCACGGCCGGGACGGCCAGGATCTCGTCCAGCAGGATCTTCTCGTAGTCGGCCAGGTCCTGCGCCGCCACCTCCACCATGAAGTCGTCGGAACCCGTGACCACGTAGCAGGCCACCACGGCCGGGATCGCCATCAGCGCGCGCTCGACATCGAGCGACGTCGAGCGGGAATGCCCGTCGACCTTCAGCCCGATGAAGGCGGTCAGGCCGAGCCCGGCCCTGGTCCGGCTGATCTCCGCGCGGTAACCCTCGACGATGCCGCTGGCCTCGAGCGCCTTGACCCTCCGCAAGCAGGCCGAGGGGGACAGCGAGACCGCCTCGGCCAGGTCCACGTTGGCGATGCGGCCGTCGCGCTGCAAGGTGGCGAGGATGGCGCGGTCGGTACGGTCCCCAGGTGCTGGCATGAAAGTCAGCATATTGGCCCTATTGCCGCATAGCATTGCGCTAGAGTGGCTTAACAGCGCAATCTTTGCCATCGCATGCGGACCGTTTCCGCCGATGATTGTTCTATGAGCACCTCACCGGCACGAACCCTCCCGCTGTCAGTCCCGCGAGCCAGCGCGCTGTACATCGGCGCCCTGTTCGGTCCGGGTCTCCTGCTCCTGCCTGGCCTGGCCGCGCAGCAGGCCGGGCCGGCCTCGATCATCGCCTGGGTGGCGCTGCTCGGCCTGTCCGCCATCTTCGCCACCGTGTTCGCCGCGCTGGGCAAGGCGGTGCCGGGCGCGGCCGGCGCGGCCGGGTACGCCGCCGCCGGCCTGAGCCGCCGGGCCGCGACGATGACCCGGTGGTGGTTCCTGGTCGGCGTCGTCTCCGGCGCGCCGATCGTCTGCCTCATCGGCGCCAGCTACGTGACCGCGCTGACCGGCGGCGGCCCGCTGGCCCGCGGCGCCGTGGCGGCCGGCCTGCTGCTCGCGGTGCTCGGCCTGGCGCTCGGTGGCGTCCGCGCCAGCACGATGGCCCAGTTGCTGCTCGTCGCGCTGCTGATCGTCGTGGTGGTGACCGCGGTGGCCGGTTCGTCGCCCGCGGCCCGCCCGGCCAACTGGACCCCGTTCGCGCCGCACGGCTGGCTGTCCATCGGCCGGGCGGCCGCCACCTTGATGCTCTCGTTCGTCGGCTGGGAGGCGGTGGCGCCGCTGACCGGGCGGCTGCGCGCCGGCCAGCTGTCCCGGGTCATCGGCATCGCGTTCACCGTGACCGCCGTGCTCTACCT
>DASXME010000264.1:0-3861 GCA_036495825.1 Streptosporangiaceae bacterium | reverse complement strand
CACGCCACCCGCGAGCGCCGCTACGAGATCTTCAAGGAGTCCACCCGGCTGGTCGACGACCAGGCCGCGAAGCTGATGACGCTGCGCGGCCTGCTCCGCATCCGCGGCGTCGACGATGACCGCGCGGCCGGGCACGGTCGAGCGGGGGACCGGCCATTCCCCGTTCGGGAAAAACTAAGTACTGACGATGTGGAGCCGGCGTCCAGCATCATCCGCAGGTTCGCCACCGGCGCGATGTCCTACGGCTCGATCTCCGCCGAGGCGCACGAGACCCTGGCCATCGCGATGAACCGGCTCGGCGGCCGGTCGAACACCGGCGAGGGCGGCGAGGACCCGGAGCGGTACCTGCCGGACGCCCGCGGTGACCTGCGCCGGTCCGCGGTCAAGCAGGTCGCCAGCGGCCGGTTCGGCGTGACCAGCGAGTACCTGGTGAACGCCGATGACCTGCAGATCAAGATGGCGCAGGGGGCCAAGCCGGGGGAGGGCGGCCAGCTGCCCGGGCACAAGGTGTACCCGTGGATCGCCAGGACCAGGTTCGCCACGCCCGGCGTGGGCCTGATCTCGCCGCCCCCGCACCACGACATCTACTCGATCGAGGACCTGGCCCAGCTCATCCACGACCTGAAGAACGCCAACCCGGCGGCGCGGGTGCACGTCAAGCTGGTCGCCGAGGTCGGTGTCGGCACGGTGGCGGCCGGCGTCTCCAAGGCGCACGCCGACGTGGTGCTGATCTCCGGTCACGACGGCGGCACCGGCGCCGCGCCGCTGACCAGCATCAAGCACGCCGGCGCGCCGTGGGAGCTCGGCCTGGCCGAGACGCAGCAGACACTGCTGCTCGGCGGGCTGCGGGACCGGATCGTCGTGCAGGTCGACGGCCAGCTGAAGACCGGCCGTGACGTGATCGTCGCGGCGCTGCTCGGCGCGGAGGAGTTCGGCTTCGCCAGCGCGCCGCTGGTGGTGGCCGGCTGCGTGATGATGCGGGTCTGCCACCTGGACACCTGCCCGGTGGGCGTGGCCACGCAGAATCCGGAGCTGCGCAAGCGCTTCACCGGCAAGCCGGAGTTTGTGGTGAACTTCTTCGAGTTCATCGCCGAGGAGGTCCGCGAGTACCTGGCGCAGCTGGGCTTCCGCACGCTGGACGAGGTGGTCGGCCGGGCCGACCTGCTGGAGGTGGCAGGCGCGGTCGCGCACTGGAAGGCCAGCGGCCTGGATCTCACTCCCGTGCTGCACGTGCCTGACCTGCCGCCCGGCGCGGCCAGGGGCTGCACCAGGGCCCAGGATCACGGCATCGACCAGGCGCTGGACAACACGCTCATCCAGCTCGCCGAGGGCGCGCTGGCCGACGGGTCGCCGGTCCGGCTGCAGATCCCGGTGCGCAACGTCAACCGGACCGTGGGCACCATGCTGGGCTACGAGGTGACCAGGCGCTGGGGCGGCTCGGGGCTGCCGGACGACACGATCGACGTGTCGATGCGCGGGTCGGCCGGCCAGTCGTTCGGCGCATTCGCGCCGCGCGGCGTCACGCTGCGGCTGTCCGGCGACGCCAACGACTACCTCGGCAAGGGCCTGTCCGGCGGCCGGATCATCGCCCGGCCCGATCCGGCCGCCACCTTCGCCGCCGAGGACCAGATCATCGCCGGGAACGTGATCGGGTACGGCGCCACCGGCGGCGAGATCTTCCTGCGCGGCGCGGTCGGCGAGCGGTTCTGCGTCCGCAACTCCGGCGCGACCGCGGTGGCCGAGGGAACCGGCGACCACGGCTGCGAGTACATGACCGGCGGGCGGGTCGCGGTGCTCGGGCCGGTGGGGCGCAACTTCGCGGCCGGCATGTCCGGCGGCCTGGCCTACCTGCTGGATCCCGATCCGGCGCGGGTGAACACCGAGCTGGCCGACCTGGAGCCGCTCGGCCGCGAGGACGCCGAGTTCCTGCGCGGCCTGCTCGCCCGCTACCAGGCGGAAACCGGATCGGCGGTGGCGGCCGGCCTGCTGCGCGACTGGGACGCCGCGGCCGGCCGGTTCGGCCGGGTCATGCCCAAGGACTACAAGCGGATGCTGGCCGCCGCCAGCCGCGCCGAGCAAGAGGGCCGCGACGTGAACCAGGCCGTGATGTCCGCGGCGCACGGCTGAGGGGGGACGCGCGATGGCAGATCCGAAGGGCTTCCTGACCACGCCGCGCGAGACGCCGGCCCGGCGGCCGGCCGACGTGCGGATCACCGACTGGCGCGAGGTGTACACCGAGTTCGGCCACGGCCCGCTGGAGCGGCAGGCCGGTCGGTGCATGGACTGCGGCATCCCGTTCTGCCACCAGGGCTGCCCGCTGGGCAACCTGATCCCGGAGTGGAACGACCTGGTCTGGCGCGGCGACTGGCGCGATGCGGCGGAGCGGCTGCACGCGACCAACAACTTCCCCGAGTTCACTGGCCGGCTCTGCCCGGCGCCGTGCGAGTCGGCCTGCGTGCTGGGGATTAACGCGGACCCGGTGACGATCAAGCAGGTCGAGGTGGAGATCATCGACCGGGCCTGGGCCGAGGGCTGGGCCGGGCCGCAGCCGCCGTCGCCGGCCGCGCGGGCCGTCGGCCGGCGGGTGGCCGTGATCGGCTCGGGGCCGGCCGGCCTGGCCGCCGCGCAGCAGCTCACCCGGGCCGGCCACCGGGTGACCGTCTACGAGCGGGCAGACCGGCCGGGCGGCCTGCTCCGCTACGGCATCCCCGAGTTCAAGCTGGAGAAGCGGCACGTGGACCGGCGGCTCAGCCAGATGCTGGCCGAGGGCACCGCGTTCCGCTGCGGTGTGCGGGTCGGGATCGACGTCCCGATCGACGAGCTGTGGTCGCTCTCGGACGCGATCGTGCTGGCCGGCGGGGCCACGGTGCCGCGCGACCTGCCGGTGCCAGGCCGCGAGCTGGCCGGGATCCACCAGGCCATGGAGTACCTGCCGCTGGCCAACCGCGCGGTCACCGCGGCCGCCGAGCGGCCGGCCTCGGCGGCGGGGGAGCCGGCGATCAGCGCGCGCGGCCTGGACGTCGTGATCATCGGCGGCGGCGACACCGGCGCCGACTGCCTGGGCACCGCGCACCGGCAGGGCGCCGCTTCGGTCACCCAGCTGGAGATCCTGCCCCGGCCGCCGGACGCCCGGGCCGGCCACCAGCCGTGGCCTACCTACCCGATGATCTACCGGGTGTCGGCCGCGCACGAGGAGGGCGGCCAGCGGATGTACGCGGTCTCCACCCGGGAGTTCCGCGGCGACGCGGCCGGACGGGTGTCCGGGCTGCAGCTGGTCGAGGTGGAGCTGACGGCCGGCCGGTTCGAGCCGGTGGCCGGTACCGAGCGCGTGCTGCCCTGCCAGCTGGTGCTGCTGGCGCTCGGCTTCACCGGCCCCGAGCGCGAGCCGCTGCTGTCCGGGCTCGGCGTCGATCTCGACGCGCGCGGCAACGTCGCCCGCGACGGCTCGTACGCGAGCTCGGTCCCCGGCGTGTTCGTGGCCGGCGACATGGGCCGCGGCCAGTCGCTGATCGTCTGGGCCATCGCCGAGGGCCGCAGCGCGGCCGCCGCGGTAGACCGCTACCTGACCGGCGCGAGCACCCTGCCGACCGCGATCGTCCCCACCGCCCGCCCGCTCGGCTAGGCCTTCGAGGCGCTCCAGTTGCCACCCTGGGTACCGCCGACCTGGTAAGTGCCGGACATGGTGTGGCCCGAGACCGTGCCCGAGTAGGTGATCGCGTATGAGCCGACGGTGCCGAACTGGATAGACCCGCCGGCCAGGCTGCCGTGGATGCCCAGGGTGGCGGCCGGGTCGGAGATGCGGATGGTGCCGCCCAGCTTCGATCCCGACTGCTGCCAGCGGATGACGAACGTGCCCTGGTA
>DASXME010000263.1:0-1654 GCA_036495825.1 Streptosporangiaceae bacterium | reverse complement strand
CGCTGGCCCGCCCGCAGGGCTATGTGCGGGTCTTCGCCGACGAGGGCGCGCCGATGCGCGCCCTGCTGTCCGCCGCCCAGCCAGACCGCCGGATTGACCCTGGCTACCTGGCCACGCTCGTGCGCGCCTGCGGCCGGGCAGGCGCCGTACCGACACCGGGCCTGGCCGAGCCGCTGACCGACCGGGAGCTGGAAGTGCTGCGGCTGCTCGCCGCGGGCAAGTCAAACCAGCGCATCGCGAACGACCTGGTCGTCGCGCTCGACACTGTGAAGAAGCACGTGACCCACGTCCTGGGCAAGCTCGGCGCCGCCAATCGCACCGAGGCCGTCGCGCGTGCCCGCCAGCTGGGCCTGCTCCCCTGATCCCGCAGCCCGGACGGCCCGGTAGCACCTTCGGGTGACCGGCCGCCGCGCAGCGATATTCCACCCGGCAGGCACCTTCGGGTGATGCTTCCGGCGGCCCGGGATTCGTACCGTTTCCGGAAGAGCCAGGCCGCCAGCGCCGGGCTGGGCCTGATGGAGGACGTCATGTATGACCCGCCTGCCTATCTGTGGGCGCTTATCATCGGCGGGACCACGGCGATCGGGGCTACGACCGGCGTCGTGCTGTACAGCGGCGTGCTGCGGGCCGGCCTGGGCCGAAGGCGCGCAGCGCTGGTCGCCGGGGCGGCGGCCGTCCTGCTTGGCGGCTGGCTGGCCGCCAGCGCGGTGATCGCGGGAAGCGGCGGGTACGGCACCCGGCCGAGCCAGGCGCCGTGGATGCTGGCCGCGGCGGCCGGGTTCCTCGGGGTGCTGCTGGCGCTCAGCCGGGTGCCAGCGGTAGCGGGCGCGCTGCGGGCTCCGGGCATGGCCAGCCGCCTGTTGCTGCCGCACTCGTTCCGGGTGGCCGGGGTGTTTTTCCTGCTCTACCTGGCCTTCGGTCACCTGCCGGCGCTGTTCGCCCTGCCCGCGGGCCTCGGCGACATCGCCGCCGGGATCGCCGCGCCGCTGGCCGCAGTCCGGCTCGCGCGGGGCACCGGCCGCCGCGCCGCCGTGTGGTTCAACGTGTTCGGCATCACCGATCTGACCGTGGCCGTGACCCTCGGCGCCCTCACCGGGTACGGGCTGCTGCACGTCACGCCCTCCAGCGCCCCGATCAGCGAGATCCCGCTCGCGCTGGTTCCGACGGTCACCGTGCCGTTGCTGCTCGCCCTGCACCTCACGTCCCTGTCCACCCTGGCCAAAGCCGCACGACGCAGCCTTCCGGCGAGCAGTAACAACACGCACGGCGCCGGCGCCCCGGCCATCTCCCGCGGATGACACTCACCCCTTAACCGAGAGGACCCACCGTGACCAGGCTGACCCCACTGCTGCTGCGCAACGAGCGATTCGCCCGCGCCTACACCCCCGTGCCACTCGGCCTGCCCACCGCTCAAGCGATCATCGTCAGCTGCCTCGACCACCGCGTCGACCCGGCGATTTTCCTCGGGCTCGAGCTCGGCGAAGCTCCTGTCATCCGCAACGCGGGAGGCCGTGTCACCCCGGCCGTCATCGACGACATCGCCTTCCTCGCGTTCCTCGCCGGGCAGCTGTCCGGGAGCCAGGGCACGGCCGACACCCTCTTCGAGGTCGCGGTCGTCCACCACACCCAGTGCGGCACCGGCCTGCTCGCCGAC
>DASXME010000262.1:0-7401 GCA_036495825.1 Streptosporangiaceae bacterium | reverse complement strand
GGTCCCGCCCGGGTGCGTCCCGCCGCTCACGCAGTCCCCGGGCGGGCCCAGCCCCTGCGCTCGCTCTCGTCGATCAGCGCCTTGCCCGCTTCCCAGAGCGACGCCGAGGCGTCCGCGATCATCCCGGTGCGGGCCCTGACGTCGGCCGCGGTCACGCCGGGCGCCCGCCAGGTCCCGCCGCGGGCCATCCAGTTGAGCAGGATCGGCTGCAGCCGGTCCATCGCCTTGGCGAACCTGGACTCGGGGGTCTGCCTCGCTTCGAATTCATCCCACAGCGCGCGCACCCAAGCGCCCTGGTCGGCCGGCAGCAGCCCGAACAGACTTATCGCGGCAGCCGTCTCGCGCTGCTGCTGGGTGGCGGCCATCGCGTCGTCGTAGAGGAAGGTATCCCCCGCGTAAATCTCCACCAGGTCGTGCACGACGACCAGCTGGATGACGCGCCCGGTATCGACGTTCTCGTCCGCGTACTCGGCCAGGATCGCGGTCATCAGCGCCAGATGCCAGGAATGCTCGGCGTCGTTCTCCCGCCGGTCCGCCGCGGCCAGCGGTGATCGTCTCAGCACGGTCTTGAGCCGGTCAGCCTCGACGAGGAAGGTGAGCTGCCTGCGCAGCCGGGCCTCGATCCGGTCGGGGAACGGGTTTGCCTCGGCCAGCGGCCGCAGGTCATCGGGAGCCATCCCCCCAGCCTCCCAGCCCTCCCCCGGCCAGCGCCCGCCCGCCTGCCTGCCTGCCGGCCCGCCCCGTCTTGTCATCCTGGGTTGACACCCCCTGAGGTGTCAACGTAGATTGACGGCATGAGCGAAGGAGTACAGCTGGCGCAGGCCGCGAGCGGACGCGACCCGGTGGCCGGGCTGCGCGCCGTCCGGGCCCTGCGCGAGCTAGCCGACCGGCTAGAGGCGCTGCAGGTCGAGAACGCGCGCGACCAGGGCTGGTCCTGGCAGGCGATCGCGGCCCATCTCGGCGTGACCCGGCAGGCCGCGCACAAGAAGCATGCCCGTCGGGTACGAGGCGGCTGACCGCCGCGCTCAGCCGCCGACCCCGCACCCGGACCAGGAAGGAAGAATGATCATGCTGGAGCGGTTCAGCGCGGACGCGCGGCAGACCGTCGCCGCCGCCAGGGAACAGGCCAGCCTGCTGCGGCACAGCTTCATCGGCTGCGAGCACCTGCTGCTCGCCCTCGCAACGCTCGAGAACGACCCGGCGGCCGGCACGCTGGCGGCCTTCGGGCTGGATCACGCCCGGCTGCGCGATGGCGTGGTCGCCGTCGTGGGCGAGGGCATCAGGACAGCCGAAACGCCGGTAGCGCCCGAAGCGAGCGGCACAGGCGACCCGCTGGACGCGACGGCGCTCTTCTCGCTGGGCATCGACCTGGACGAGGTGCGACGCAGCATCGAGGCCAGCTTCGGCCCCGGCGCGCTCGACCGCAGCCGGTCGACCAGGGACCGGACGACCCGCAACCGCGCCACCCGCCGCCGCATGTCCCGCAGCGGCAGCCGCAACCGCAACCGCGACTGCATCCGGCCCTCGTTCACGCCGCGGGCGAAGAAGACGCTGGAGATCGCGGTGCGCACCGCGGCCCTGACCGGGGACCGCACGATCTCCACCGGGCACCTGCTGCTCGGCCTGCTCAACCAGCGGGACAACGCGGCGCTGCGGGTGCTGAAGATCGCCGACGTGCAACCGGACGCGCTGCGGCGCGAGCTAGCCCGCCGGATGGACACCGCCGCCTGACCACCCTGCCAGTCACCTCCAGCCGCCGGCCGAAGGGGCAGCAGGTCAGCCTGGCTCCGGCCCGGTGGCGACCGGCCGGTCCGGGTCGGTCACCCAGTGCGACCAGGAACCGACGTAGAGCGCGGCCGGGATCCCGGCCAGGTCGAGCGAGAGCACCAGTTGCGCGGCCGTGACGCCGGACCCGCAGTACGCCCCGACCCGCAGCCCGTTGGCCGACACGCCCAGCGCCGCAAAGCGCTCGCGCAGTTCGCCCTCGGGCCTGAACGTGCCGTCCTCGGTCACGTTGCCGGTAGCCGGCGCGTTCACCGCCCCGGGAATGTGCCCGCCGACCGGGTCGATGGGCTCGTTGTCACCGCGATATCTTTCGGCGGCCCGTGCATCAAGCAGTATTCCCGAACGGGAAATTGCTGATGCTCCGGCCGCGTCGAGCAGCGCCATACCGCCCGGTCGTGCGGTGAAATCCCCCGGCGCGATGACGGGCTCGGCCACGGTCACCGGGCGGCCGGCCGCCTGCCAGGCGGGGATCCCGCCGTCGAGAACGCGGACGTCACCGTGCCCGAAGTAGCGCAGCGTCCACCAGGCCCGCGAAGCGGCCATGCCGTCGCCGTTGTCGTAGACGACCACGGGATGGCCGTCGCGGACCCCGGCGCGGCGCAGTGCCTCCTGCACGTGGCCGGGCGAGGGCAGCGGATGCCGCCCGTCCGGCCCGGGCGTGCCGGTCAGGTCGCTGTCGAGATCCACGTAGACGGCGCCGGGCAGGTGCCCGGCGCGGTAGCTGTTGACCCCCGGCGGTCCGCCGAGCCGCCAGCGCATGTCAAGCAGGGTCGGCGGCTCTGCCCCGACCATCTCCTGCGCCAGCGCCGCGACGCTGATCAGCGCGCTCATAGGCCGCCGTGGACGAGCAGCGGTACCAGCTGCTCGGCACTGGTGAGCGATCCGTGCATGCCGACCAGCACCGACTCGCGCGGCTCGGCCTTGGTGGCGACGATCGCGGTGCCGCCCGCCGCGGCGGCGACGACGTCGCCGATCCGCTCGGCGATGCCGGGCCCGACGGGCCCGAACCAGCCGCCGGAGATGGCCTCGTCTCGCGACACCACCCAGGCGCGGTCGCCGAGCACGGCCTGCCAGGTGGCGAGCACGTCATCGGCGGTGCCGGGGTTCGCGTAGACGTGCCGCGCGCGCGGCTCGCCGCCGAGCAGCGCCACGCCATCGCGCAGCTCCGCGACCTCGTCCACGTCGACCCGGTTGCCCGGCGCGATGTCCACCATGCCGTGGTCGGCGGTGATGTACAGCGGCGTGTCGGGCGGCAGCACCCCGGCGAGCTGCTCGGCCAGCTTGTCCACATGCCCGAGCTCGTAGTACCAGGCGTCTGAGCTGGAGCCGAACACGTGCCCGGTCGCGTCCAGGTCACCGAGGTACACGGTGACGAACGCCCGCTCCGACTCGCGCAGCGCGATCCCGGCCTGGGCGACCAGCCCGCCCAGGGTGTTCGCGGCCCGGTACCTGGCCCCGCGCATGACCGCCTTGGACAGGCCGGACTGCTCGTAGGCCCCGGCAGCCACCCGGTAGGCGCCGACGTCCGCGGCCGCGGCCCGCTCGAAGATGGTCGAACCCGGCTGCCATTTCACCGGGTCGACCCGGCGGTCCCAGCGCAGCCCGTTGAGCAGCGCGCCCAGGCCGGGCACGGCGACCTGGTAGCCGAGCATGCCGTGCGATCCCGGCGGCCGCCCGGTGCCGAGCGAGCCCAGGCTGGTCACCGTCGTCGACGGGAAGCCCGCGGTGAGCGGCCTGCCGTCGACGGCGAGCTCGGCCAGGAACGGCGCGGCGGCCGGATGGTCGCGCAGCAGCTCCCACCCCAGGCCGTCCACGATCAGCAGGCAGGCCCGCGGGGCCGGGGGCAGGCCAAGCGGATTGGGCTCATCGGGCACGCCGAGCGAGCTCAGCAGGGATGACGCCAGGTCCGCGAGAGTTGCTTCTCCGTACGACGGCAGCGTCGGGGATGTCCTCGGCTCATCCGACATGCGGGGGCAGCCCTTCGCTTACTACTCGACTCGTCTTCGGCTTCACGTTGCCCGCTCATCGTGCCATCAGCCGGCCAGACCGGGCAATTCGCCTCGCCGCACGTCCTGGCGGCGGGTCAGTGCCGTATCATCAGGGCCCCGCAGCCGCCGCGGCGAGCGCCTGCCCGAACGACAGCACCTGGCGCACCGCATCCTCGCCGTCGGCGGCCTCGCTGACCCGAAGAGCCAGGTCGTCGGCCGTGATCGTGCCGGTGTACCCGTGGTCGGCTTCGCAGTTCTCGTCGCCGCAGTGCGCGGGCTCCAGCTCGACGTGAGACAGCACGTTCCAGCCGATGGTGAGCAGCACCTCTGTGGGCATTGTCACGCCGGCCACGTAGGAGGCCGGATCCGGCACCACCCGGGTCAGCGCCACGGAGGAGATCCGGGACAGGTGAACCGCCTCGGTGCTGGTCTCGGCCTGCGGGCGGCCGTCCGGCTCCTGCGCGGGGTGCTCGTCGGTGTGCGAGTACACCAGCCGGGTCGCGGTCAGCACCAGGACCGTGATGTGCCTGCGTACCTCCATCCCCGGGTCGAACATCGCATCGTGATACACGGCGTAGGAGACGATGGCCTCGGTGCCAAGGGCCGATGACACCGCGTCGGTGACCAGGCCCGGGTAGTAGCCGCTGCGTTCGATCGCCGTCCGCAGACCGTCAGCCGTGGCTTGTGTTTCCGTCATCCATCCATCCTGCACCGCCGGCCGCGATGCTTCACCACCACTGCACATCTGCAACCAGGATCTTCCCCGGCGATTTGTCCCTGGTTGCGGGGTATTTGCTGTGGGTCTTGGTGGCTGATGCCCCTGGTGTTACCGTGCGCGTGACAGCCGGGAGCTAACTCCCGGGACTCCCCGCGATTGCAGCGGAAGGACACCCGAAATGCGAACCAGATTATTCCTGACCGGAATCGCGGCGGCCAGCCTGCTGACGGCCAGCCTCACAGCGGCCGCGCCCGCCTACGCCACCAGCAACACCGTAGGCGTCTCCTCTGGCTCAGCGAACCAGTACCTGCAGTTCTGCGGGTCAGCCAGCACCTGCAACGAGCAGCAGCAGAACGACCTCTTCGTCCAGTTCGACCGCACCGGATCCATCTCGGGCGCCCTGGACGTCTTCTACAAGATCGTCAACGGCACCGCCGTCAACGGCACGGACTTCAACACCCCCGCCACCGGCGAGGAGATCATCCCAGCCGGCCAGTACATCGGGACCGACCTGGAAATCCCGATGGTCAACGAGCACCAGTACGGCACCAGCAAGTCCTTCAGCGTCGTGATCACCAGCACCACACCGTCGGTCACCCTCTCACCCGGCACCGGGACCGAGACCATCCTGGGCGGCAACGTCCCGCTCGACTGCTCCTTCACCTGGATCAGCACCACCGCCCAGTCGATGACCTGCACCTCCCGGCCCGCCACCCAGGTCTGGCGCATCCAGGGCGAATGCAAGGCCAACATGGGGCCGCCTTTCATCCCCGAGCCCGGCAACGACATCACCGGCGACGGGACCTCAACGGTCAGCACCTCCTGCACCCTCTTCTCCACCGCCTTCTTCCCCGTCTCCTAGGACCCCTACCTTCCTGGGTGCCCGGGCAAGGGGCGGGGCACCCAGGAAGGTACCTGGAGTCGTAACGGCGGCCAGCGCGTCGCGCATCCGGCCCGCGTAGCCGGCCGCCTCGTCGTCATCGGCGTACTTGGACCGCGGCCAGAAGAAGCCGCGCAGCCCGTCGCCCTTGGTTCTCGGCACCACGTGCACGTGCAGGTGCGGCACGCTCTGGCTGACGATGTTGTTGATCGCGACGAAGCTGCCCTGCGCGCCGTAGGCCGCGGGCACCGCGGCGCTGATCCGCTGGACCTGGCCGAACAGCGGGACGATCAGCCCGGCGGGCAGGTCGGCGAGCGTCTGGTGATGAGCCCGCGGCAGCACCAGCACGTGCCCCTTGAACACCGGCCTGACGTCCAGGAACGCGGCCACGTCCGGTTCGTCGAGAACCATGTGGGCGCTGGCCTGGCCGGCGAGTATCGCGCAGAAGCGGCAATCAGTCACCACGGCACGATAGCCGCCGGGGGCGACACCGGCCGCTACCCCCAGCCGCGCAGCAGGCGCTCGGCGGCGGCGGCGAGGCCGGCGACCAGCTCGGCGGCCCGGCGCTCCTGCGTCACCAGGCCGACGCCCTGGCCGGCGTAGATGTACGCCGTGTCGTAGTCATCGCGCCGCCGCGCGGCGGCGAGCTGGCGGCTGGCGTCCTCGTCGGCGGCCAGCTCGTCCTCGTGGCCGGCCCAGCGGCGGCTGAACTCGTTGGCGAGGCCGCGGCCGCCGTACTGCGGCGGCCAGGGGATGCGCTGCGCGATGTCGAACACGCTGGTGTAGACGGTGCCGGTGTCGCCGGCGGCGCGGACCGCAGCCCGCGCGGCCGGCGTGTTCGCCGCCTCCGGGCAGGACAGCAGCGCGGTGCCCACCCAGGCGCCGGCCGCGCCGGCCGCCAGCACGGCGGCCAGCCCGCGCGCGGTGCCGATGCCGCCGGCCGCCAGCACGGGAACGGTGACCGCGTCCAGCACGCCGGCCAGCAGCGGCAGGGTGGCGACCAGGTTGTGACCGTGGCCGCCGGCCTCGGCGCCGCGGGCGACGATCAGGTCGACGCCCTGGTCGGCGGCGGCCCGCGCCTCGTCCACGAAGCCGACCTGCGTGGCGACGATGATCCCGGCCTCGCGCAGCCGCCCGGCCCACGGCGCAAGCTCGCCGAAGCTGAGCGAGACCAGGACGGGCCGCGCGGCCAGCGTCGCGTCGAACTGGCCCGGCGCGTTCGGAAGCGCCCAGGCCATCAGGCCGATGCCGAACCGCGCTCCCGCGTCGCGCGCCTGCTGGGCCTCGGCGGCGATCGCCGCCGGGGTGGTCGCGTTGCCCACGCCGATCATCCCGAGCCCGCCGCCGGCCGTGACCGCGGCCGCCAGCCTGCCGCCGGAGACTCCGGCCATCGGGGCGCCGATGACCGGCACATCCAGCTCCAGCAGATCCGTCAGTGCGGTGCGCAGCATGGCTGTCATTGTGGCAGCCAGCGAACTTCGGCAGCACTGCGACAATGTGCGGGTGAGCGACGACGAGCAGGCCGGCGGCGAGCGCGAAGCGGGCTGGCTGCTGCTGGTCTACCGGGTACCGCCCGAGCCGACCAGGCTGCGGGCGACCGTGTGGCGCAGGATCAAGAGCCTGGGCGCCATCTACCTGCAGAACTCGGCGGCGGCGCTGCCGGCCAGCCCGGGCGCGGAGCGCGCCCTGCGCAAGCTCAGGCGGGAGATCATCGAGATGTCCGGCACCGCGGCGCTGCTCTCCTGCCGGGTGCTGGCCGGCGAGCCCGAGGTGCGCGCGGCCTTCCAGGCGGCCAGGGACGACGAGTACGAGGAGATCGTGGACCGCTGCGAGGACTTCCTCGCCCAGGTGCAGAAGGAGTACGCGGCCCACCATTTCACCTACGCCGAGCTGGAGGAGAACGAGGTCGACCTGGTCAAGCTGCAGAACTGGCTGGCCCGGGTGCGCGACCGCGACGTGTTCGGCGCGGCCGGCCGCGAGCCGGCCGAGCAGGCGCTCGCCCGCTGCGACAAGTCCCTGGAGGACTACGC
>DASXME010000261.1:0-2388 GCA_036495825.1 Streptosporangiaceae bacterium | reverse complement strand
GAAGAAACTGTCCGCCGTGACCGCCGGCGTCGGCATAGCAAGCGCGCTCGCGACCGGGGCCATCGCCGCCGCCCTGCCCGGCGCGGCTCATAGCTCGGTCACCGCGACATCCGGCGGCACGAAGTCCACGGCCGGCTCCGGCACGGCCAGCGCGGGCTCATCCGCGTCGTCCGGCACGTCAAGCGGGACATCCGGGAGCAGCGGGAGCAGCGGCAGCAGCGCGACCGGCACCAGCGGTACAGGAACCAGCGGGACCGGCGGCACGAACTCCGCTGGGAGCAGCAGCGGCTCGTCCTCCTCGGCAAGCTCCTCCGGCGACGCCCACGCGACCTCGGGGGCGTCATGACCCCCGCGCCCGAAGAGCAGGGCCCGCCCCCTGCCGCAGCCGCAGACCCGGGCCCGCCACCCGCCGCGCCCGAAGAGCAGGGCCCGCCCCCTGTCGCAGCCGCAAAGCCGGGCCCGCAGCCCGCAGCCGACAGCTGGACCGCGATCGGCACCACGGTCCGCCTGGTCGTCACCGACCCGCGGCGGATCGAGGCGGGCCGGCGCCTGCTGGCCGGCTACATCGCCGCGCTCGACGCCGCCTGCAGCCGCTTCCGCGACGACTCAGAGCTGGCCGACGCCGAACGCAGGGCCGGCACCCCCGTGCTGGTCAGCGAGCTGCTCGCGGATGCGGTCGCCGTTGCGCTGCACGCCGCCGACATCACCGACGGGGACCTCGACCCCACCGTGGCCACCCAGCTGGCGGCACTCGGGTACGACCGTGACTTCGAACTGGTCACCAGGAACGGGCCGCCGCTGCGGCTGACCGTGCGCTCCGCGCGGAGCGGGCCGGGCTGGCGGGACGTCCGGCTGGACCAGGAACGCCGGCGGCTGACCATCCCGCCGGGGGTGCGGCTCGACCTGGGCGCGACGGCCAAGGCGCATGCGGCCGACCGGGCCGCGGCCCGGCTGGCCCGCCGCCTCGGGTGCGGGGTGCTGGTCAGCCTCGGCGGTGACATCGCGGTCGCGGGGAAGCCGCCGGAGGGCGGCTGGCGCGTCCGGATCCAGGATGTCACCGGGCATCCCGAAGAGCCTCCCGTCGGTCCGTCCCAGGTGATCGCGATCACCGGCGGCGGCGTGAGCACGTCGGGCATCGCGGCGCGGCGCTGGCGGCGCGGCAACCAGGTCCTGCACCACATCGTGGATCCGCGGACCGGCCTGCCCGCCAAGCCGGTCTGGCGCACCGTATCGGTCCTGGCCCAGACGGCCTTGCGGGCGAACATCGCGAGCACGACCGCCATCATCCGCGGCCAGGCCGGACCCGGCTGGCTGGAGGGCAGGGACGTCGCCGCCCGTCTGGTCACCCCCGACGGCCGGGTGCGCACCGTCGGCGCGTGGCCGCGGCAGGAGGAGGCAGCATGAGCGGGATCACGCAGTCCACGGCCATGTGGTACGCGAGCCGGGCCACCGGGATCGTGTCGCTCGTGCTGTTCACCCTGGTGGTCCTGCTCGGCATCCTGGTCAACCGGCAAGGGCGGCTGCCCGGCCTGCCGAAGTTCGCCGTGACCGGATTGCACCGCAGCGTCTCGCTGCTCGCGGTGGTCTTCCTGGTGATCCACGTGGTCACCGCGATATTCGACGGCTACGTGAGCATCCAGCTGGCCGCCGCGATCATCCCGTTCACGTCGGGCTACCTGCCGCTGCCGATCGGGCTCGGCGCGATCGCCCTTGACCTGATCGCCGCGCTGGTCATCACCAGCCTGCTGCGCGCCAGGATCGGCAGGCGGCTGTGGCGCGGCGTGCACTGGCTGGCCTACGCCGCGTTCCCGGTGGCGGTGCTGCACTCCATCACCAGCGCGAAGGACCTGCGCTCCGGCGCCCTGCTTGCCCTCACCGCCGGCTGCGTGCTCAGCGTCGCCGCGGCCGGGTGCTACCGAGCCACCGCGGCCAGGGCCGGCCGCTGGCCCAAAGCTGCCGAGGGCGCTGCCCGCCCGACAACCGCCGGAGCCGGGCCGCACTGGACCGAGAACAGAATGCTCAAGGAAGGTGCCAGCCGATGAGTGACACGGCCACGTTGCCAGGCCCATCGCCCGCCCGGGTCGTCCCGCCCCGCGGCCTGCCGCGGCTGCTCGCGCCAGGCGGCGCCAACCTGCCCGGGCACCTGCTGGCGCACGGCCCGGTGCCCTACCGCGGCGCGGGCCGCGGGCTCATCGAGCAGGTCCGGTCCGCCGGGCTGACCGGGCGCGGCGGCGCCGCGTTTCCCGCCGCCGTCAAGCTGGCCGCGGTCGCGGACCAGGCCGGCCGCGCCGCGGTCGTGGTCGGCAACGGCGCCGAAGGAGAGCCCGCCAGCCATAAGGACAAGCACCTCCTATGGCTGTCGCCGCACCTGGTGCTCGACGGCCTGCA
>DASXME010000260.1:0-1633 GCA_036495825.1 Streptosporangiaceae bacterium | reverse complement strand
CTCGCGATCACGTGCGTGCGCTCGGGCGCCTCGCCGAACGTGCCCTCGACCTCCTCGTGACCTTCGTGGCCGACGAGCACGATGTCGAAATCGGCGGCGGCGAAGCTGCGGGCCTCGGCGTGCACCTTCGAGACCAGCGGGCAGGTGGCGTCGATCACGTCGAGCTCGCGTTCGCCTGCCTCGTTCCGGACCGCCGGCGATACGCCATGGGCCGAGAAGATCACGGTCTGCCCACGCGGGACCTCGGCGAGCTCATCGACGAAGATCGCGCCGCGCTGCTCGAGCGAGCGCACCACGTGCGCGTTGTGGACGATCTGCTTGCGCACGTAGACCGGCGCGCCGCGCAACTCGAGGGCGCGCTCGACGATCTCGATCGCCCGCTCCACCCCGGCGCAGAACGACCGGGGCCCGGCCAGCAGCACCTGCCGCTCCCCGGCGGCCGCGGCCCACCGAGTGAGCACCGGGCCGACGCCGCGCAGCGAGCGCAGCGCGGCGAGCCCGCCGGTCACCGTGCTGGGGTGCAGCAGCGTCCGGCCGGGCAGGTCGGAGACCGCCCGGATGACCGCCACCGGGCGTCCGCCCGCGGCCGCGGCGAGCGCCGCAGACTCCATGTCCGCCGCGATCGCGCCCTGGCCGGCCAGCCGCTCCCGATCCGCCCCGCGGACCAGGTGATCGACGGTGACGACCGGCCCCGTCCTGACCCGCAGCCCGGCCCGCCGCAGCTCCCCGGCCAGCAGCGGCGCCGACGCGCACGGCACCCGAGCCGCCTGGCCGTCGGCGACGATCTCGGTGCCGACGACGAGGTCTCCGGGCTTGAGATCGGGGGCCAGGCCCGCGCCCGTTCCGGCAATACCCAGCATCCCGAACGGTTCCACCCCTAGCTCCGCCGCACGCCGGCGAGCCCGGGCCGGCCCGTACCCGGTCCGCAGCACCGGATCGGCCTGGCCAGTCTCAGTAAGGCCGCGCCGCAGCGCCCGCGCCTCGATCCGCAGCGGCGCGCAGATCACCAGCGGCCGACCCTGCGGCTGCGGAGCTGTGCTGGCCTCTTGGCTGGTCACGACGTCTCCTCGACGCTGCGCAGGTACCGGCCGAGCGCGCTGATCGGGAAGACCAGCCGGTACAGGTGATAGTTGATGTAGAAGTCGCCAGGGAACCCGGTGCCGGTGAACTGCGGCTCGTCCCAGCTGCCGTCCTCGCGCTGCTGGCCGGCCAGCCAGCTGATGCCGCGCTGCACGACCTGGCTAGCCGGCCCGGCCTCGCCCTCGGCGGCCAGCAGCGCGAGCAGCGCCCAGGCGGTCTGCGACGCGGTGGACTCGCCCTGCCCGGCCACGCCGGGATCGTCGTAGGAGCGCAGGTCCTCGCCCCAGCCGCCGTCGGAGTTCTGGTGGGCCTCGAGCCAGTCCACGGCGCGCCTGATGCACGGCTTGCCCGGCTGCACCCCGGCCGCGATCAGCGCGGGCACCACGGCGCCAGTGCCGTACACGTAGTTAGCGCCCCAGCGGCCAAACCATGAGCCGTCGCGCTCCTGCGCCTTCAGCAGCCACACGACGCCGCGCCTGACCGCCTCGCAGCCGGCCATGCCCTCGTGCGCCAGCGCCTCCACGATGTGCGCGGTGACGTCGGCGGACGGCGG
>DASXME010000259.1:0-10907 GCA_036495825.1 Streptosporangiaceae bacterium | reverse complement strand
GGCATCGGCCAGGCGATCACCATGCCGCTGTTCTTCAGCTCGAGCGCGCTCTATCCGGCTCGGGTGATGCCCGGCTGGCTGCAGGTCATCAGCCGGTTCAACCCGCTGTCCTACGAGGTGGACGCGCTGCGCGGCCTGCTGCTCGGCATCCCCGCCGATCTCTGGCTGGACACCACGGTGCTCGCCTGCGCCACGGCAGCAGGCATCACCGCCGCCGCGCTGCTGCTGCCCCGCCTGGCCAGGTGACGACCTCGCCGGCCTGCCGGGACGGATTGTCACCCGCCCGGCAGGCGGGCAGCCATGTGGCTACCAGGCGAGTCCGCCGCAAGACTCTGCGGCGACCCCGTCCCGGGGCCTCGATGACGTCAGTTCTCTAGGTGACGCTAGGCGACTCTAGGTGGCTCCGCCGGGCCGGCGGACGCCCGCGGCGGCGCTGGAGAGAGTGTTGTACACCGTCTGGAAACGGGATATCTTCCAGTCCGTCGGGCTGGTGATGGTATTCCATGGAGTGGTCGTGTCGACGCCGTCGAAGTAAATCACGTCGGCGTTTACCTGACCATTATTCAGTCGGCCGGACATCGTATCCACCAGGTAGTTTACGTATCCTGTGAACTGGGCGGGCGTAGGCTCGTTCTTCCGGTGCGCCGACCGACCGAATTCACCGATCCCGAACGGCTTGGGCGTGCTGGCGCCGTCGGCTATCCCGATGATGGTGTCAAAGTTGAAGCCCTTGATCCAGCCGCTGGCGTAGAGGTCGCAGTAGACCATGTCGACCTGGTCGTCCCCGGGGTAGAAGTCTTGCTGGAAGGTCGGGAAGCAGCCTGCCGCGCAGTAGACCACCTTAAGCCCGGCCGGCACATACGGCCGGTAGTATTCGTGGTATGCGACATAATCCTTGCCGTTGGCAAAGAATTTGTGGCTCATGTCGTTAGGCTCTTGCCAGAGCACGACATCGAAGTTTATTCCGTTGCTCATGAATAGCTCGCAGGTGTTCTTCAGCTTTTCCTGATTGCTATGCGTGAGCTTCCGGCTCGGGCCGAAGCACATGAGAAACTTGCAGCCGAGGGCGGCCAGCCCGGAAATGTCGGGGCTGACAGTCGTTGGCCACTGGTCCTCATTGAAGAACCACTTCTGGACGGTCGTCGCGGCCGGCAGCTGCACGAATCCGTCGAATATGTTCGCGGCGCCCACGCGGTCCGTCGCCAACGGGTACAGGGCCGAAGATACCGTTGCGCCGACCAGGCCCGCACCGGACAACGCTTGGCCCCTGCCTCGCGGCCGGGCTAGCGGCCGCGTCTGTGTGCTCGCCAGGGCCGGCCTGGCGGTGATCGCGGTGAACGCCGCCGCCGATCCCGCGACTCCGGCTGCCGTTAAAAACCCGCGCCGGGACAGGCCCGTCCGCTGAGACGTTGCTCTCGCCTTCGCGAAGAGCCCGCCCGTCCGCTGGGGCGGCGTGCTCACTCTCGGGAGGAGGCCGCCCGTCCCGGGCGGCGTGCTCGCTTCCGCGACGGTGCCGCCCGTCTGCTGGGGCGGCGTGCTGGCCCTCGGGAGGAGGCCGCCTGCCCGCCGGGGCGGGCTACCCGTTCCCGGGGGGACGGCGTCCTCCTCCCCGCCGGGGATCCCGGCCCGTCCGGAAGGGCCGCCCGGTTGCGCGGAGGGGGTGCCTGTCCGCTGTGAGGGGTCGGCTGCCTGCCGGGAGGGGGTCCCTACCCGCCCGGAGTGGCTGCCTGTCGGCTGGGAGAGGCCTGACTGTGCTGCGTTGTCGCGGCCTCGTGCTCGGTTCCATTCCACCGCACGTCTCCTTGTCGTGCTGCCCCGCGCAACCCGCTCCCAGTTAGTTTGTATACTTTACAAACTAATGCGTCAAGGGGGTGACTTATGTTGCCCTAGCAGTTATCTTGCACACTGTTACACAAGTGTCACTAAAGGTGAAGGAGGCGTAACATTACTCTTAGGTAACGTTGGCCGCGCGCCCCGACCTGGGCCCGAACGGGCCGGCTGCCGGGCTGAAGCCGCCGGTCAGCAAATGCTTCGCGCCAGCTAAGGATCGTAGCGACCACGGTCAAGGACGGATATCTTCGTGACGTGTCCTCCCGACAGGCTCCCCGTGATCTGCGCGCATCCGACGCTGACCGCGAGCGCGTGGTAACGATGCTCGCCGAGGCGGTCGGCGACGGCAGGCTGACGCTGGAAGAGCACGCGCAGCGGCTCGAGCAGGCCAGCTCGGCTCGCACGCTAGGGGATCTGGCCGGGCTGACCACCGACCTGGTGGGGCCCGATGCTCAGCCGCTCCATCTGGACGGCGCGCGGCCGATGGCCGCGGTCTTCACTAACCAGCGGCGCGAGGGACGCTGGGTCGTGCCCGAGCGGATGGCGGTGACGGCCATCTTTGGCGAGGCGGTGCTCGACTTCCGCTCGGCGCTGCTGCAGAGCGCTCGGGTCACCGTGTACGTGACGGTGATCTGCGGCCGGCTGAAGCTCCTCGTCCCCGAGGGGGTCCGGGTGGAGATCAGCGGTACCGCGGTCGCCACCAGGAAGCGCGGCGTGCTGGAGCAGCGGCCCGCCCCGGGCGGCGGGTACGAACCGGGGCCGTCTGACACGCCGGTGATCGAGGTGCGCGGGGTCATCATGGGCGGCAAGGTGCAGGCCATCACGCCGCGCGGTCGGTTCCGCGGGCGGTTTTCCCGTCGCGACCGGTAGCGGCCCCGGTCAGCCCGGTCGGCCGGTCAGCCGGCCGAGTCGAAGTTGACCGAGCTGTAGGCCCGCAGCTTCCACAGCTGGTGCTCGCTGGTGATGCTGCGGATGGTGCCCGATCGTGACCGCATGACCAGCGAATGCGTGGTCGCCCCGCCGCCGCGGTAGCGGATGCCGGCCATCAGCTCGCCGTCGGTAATGCCCGTCGCGGCGAAGAACACGTCCTCGGACGAGACCAGGTCGTCGGTGGTCAGCACCCGGTCCAGGTCGAGCCCGGCGTCCAGCGCGCGGCGGCGCTCCGCCTCGTCGCGGGGGGTCAGGATGCCGAGGATGACGCCGCCCAGGCATTTGATGGCGCACGCGGCGATGATGCCCTCGGGGGTACCGCCGATGCCGAGCAGCAGGTCTACGCCGGTGCCGTCGCGGGCCGCCATGATGGCGCCGGCCACGTCCCCGTCGGTGATCAGCTTGATCCGGGCGCCGGTCGCCCGCACGTCGCTGATCAGCTGGCTGTGCCGCGGCCGGTCCAGGATCACCACGGTCACGTCCTGCCGGGCGCACCCCTTGGCCTTGGCCACGGCCGCGATGTTGTCGGCTACCGGGGCCTGGATGTCCACGCTGCCGGCCGCAGCCGGGCCGGTCACCAGCTTGGACATGTAGAACACGGCCGACGGGTCGTACATCGAGCCGCGGGCAGCCACGGCGAGCACGGAGATCGCGTTGGACATGCCGTTCGCGGCGAGCCTGGTGCCGTCGATCGGGTCCACCGCCACGTCGCAGGCGGGCCCGGTGCCGTCGCCGACCTGCTCGCCGTTGTACAGCATCGGCGCCTGGTCCTTCTCGCCCTCGCCGATCACCACGACGCCGCTCATCGAGACCGTCCTGATCAGCGCGCGCATCGCGTTGACCGCGGCGTCGTCGGCCCCGATCTTGTCGCCCCGGCCCACCCAGCGCGCGGCCGCCATCGCGCCCGCCTCGGTGACCCTGGCCAACTCGAGCGCGAGGTTGCGGTCCGGTGCCTGGGTGTCAGGATCGGCGGGCCGCTGGGGATCCTGGTCGGCGGACGGGCGGCCTGCGAGCCCGGCCGCCGCAGGGTTGGTCACGATCTCGTCCTGGGCCATGACGGGCGTGCCTTCCTGATCGGTGGTAATGCGATCCTATGTACCCGGCAGCCAGGCGTAGCCTATCTAGGAGACTCATTCAAGCCAGCGTGGCGGCGGCCGCGCTGATCTTCACCTCAGGACCCTTGAAGAGTCTCGCCAGGGCAGCCGGCGATTTCCGGCTGTACGGAGGGGACCGAAGGACCGGGAAGGGCGCATGACGACAGAGCTTCCGCAGTCGGCCGCCCGGGTCTCCGAACGTGGGGCGGCGACCAGGTCCGGGCTGCTGGCCGCGGCCCGCGAGGTCTTCACCTCCACCGGGTACGCGCAGGCGGGCGTGACCGACATCGTCGCGAAGGCCGGCGCCAGCGTCGGCAGCCTGTACCACCATTTCACCGGCAAGGCGGATCTCTACCTGACGCTGTTCGAGGAGTTCCACGCCGACACCGCCGAACGGGCCAGGGCCGCGGTACGGATGGCGAGCAACTCCGGCGTCACCGACCGCAAGCAACTGTTCCTGGCGGCGGCGGGCGCGTACCTGGACGGCTGCTTCGAGCAGCGTGAGCTGTCCCGGCTGTTCGTCTGCGGCGACGCGCCGCCGGGGTTCGACTTGATCATGCGCCGCCGGCTGCGCGAGTGGGCCGACAAGAACGCCGAGTTCCTCACCCGCGGCGAGGAGCCGGTCGACGAGGCGGTTTCCGTCGTGCTGACCGGGTCCCTGATGCTGATGGTGGCCGAGGTGTCCCTGGACGGGGACCCGCACAAGACGCGGCGGCTGGCCGACGGCGTGCTCGACGTGATGTCCCGGATCGAGGGCCCGGCGCCGCGCTGAGGCTGATGCACACCGGGGCCGCACGCGCGCTGTGCTCGGTGGTGCTGCTGCTCGCGGTCGCCTGGCTGGCCGGGGTTTCCTTGTCCGTTGACACGTCAGGATCCCCTCTGTCTTCAGCGGCTCTGTCTTCAGCGGCTCTGTCGTGAGTGGCCGGCGCCAACGGCGCGGGCCTGTGATCGGGCCGGGCCGTCGCTGCCGGGCGAGCGGTGCCGGGGCCGTGATCCCTTGCGCTGGACCGGCGGGGTCTGGTCCGCGCCGGGGATCTGAGGCGCGGGGAGAGCGTTGACGTTGCGGACGGCGTGGGCGAGCTGGGCCTTGGTGTTGGGCAGCGTGGGCAGGCCCCACTGCGGCGCGCCGAAGGCGGACGTCAGGTCCCCGAAGGTGCGGCGCCGCCAGTTGCTGATGTTCGGCACGGTGACGCCGGTGAGGCCCTCGAGGAACTGCAGGACCGAGGTGTGGTCGAAGTTTTCGCTGGCGACCCAGCCGCCCTGGGTCCACGGCGAGACGATGATGCAGGGCACCCGGAAGCCGCCGCCGACCGGCAGCCCCTCGACGTGCTCGAGTGGCGTGCCGGGCGGCGCGGTGGGCGGCGGCACGTGGTCGAAGATGCCGTCGTTCTCGTCGTAGTTGAGGATGAAGACGGTCTTCGCCCACACGTCCGGGTTGGACGCGATCGCGTCGATCTTGCTCGCCACGTAGTCGGCCCCGGCGGCCGGCGTGTAGTCCGGGTGCTCGGACTGATAGCTGGTGGGGATGATCCAGGAGACGGCCGGCAGCCGGTCGTGCGCGGCGTCGTACTCGAACTGGCCGGCCGCGTAGGTGCGCATGCCGTTCTGGTAGAGCGGCGAGCTGACCGGCGCGTCCTGGAAGCGCTTGAACAGCTCGAGCATGTTGCAGGTGTAGTTGTCGACCTCCTGGTAGACCTTCCAGCTCACGCCTACGTCGGTCAGCGCCTCCGGATAGGTCTTCCAGCCGTAGGGGACCGGGTCGACGTTGCTGATGATCGGGCCGCCGTGCTTGCCGAGCGGGTCGATGGACGCGCTCATGTGGTACAGCCGGTTGGGCCAGGTCGGGCCCAGTACCGAGCAGTGGTAGTTGTCGCAGATCGTGAAGTTCTCGGCCAGCGCGAACTGGAACGGGATGTCCTCGCGCTCGAAGTAGCCCATCGTGTAGGGGCCGTTGGCGCCGTCCGCCTCCAGGTGGGCGGGCAGCCAGTTGTCCATCTGGCCGTTGTCCCACGCGGAGTGCTGCACGTCCCAGGCGTGGCTGGTGGACGGCTGCGCCTGGGCGCTGGTCGTCTTGGTGTCCAGGTGGAAGGGCAGCAGGTAGCCGTCCGGGTTCTGCGGATCCGGCTGGTAGAAGACCGATTTGCCGCTGCTCAGCTTGAGCGCCGTCGGGTCGGCGAATCCCCTGACTCCCGGCAGCGTGCCGAAGTAGTGGTCGAAGGAGCGATTCTCCTGCATGAGGATCACCACATGCTTGATATCGCTGAGCCTGGCCTGGCTGGATGCGGGCCCGGTCGCGAGGGCCCTGCACACGTTCGGCGGCAGGAATTCCGCGGCGAAAGCCGCTGCCGTCAGCGTGCCGGCGGTGGCAAGCAAGCGCCGGCGGGTCAGATCGGGCATGAGGCGGGCTCCCGTCCGAAGGCGATGACATATGCCGGGAAAAAGTCTAGGGAGGTATCCGGACCGAAATGGTACGTGAATATCCAGCGGGTGCCCGGTGAAGAGTCAGCCGGTGTCAGGGCGGAACACGAGCACCAGCACCCGGACGGCGAGGATCGCGGCGGTCACCAGCAGGCAGTAGCCGAGGAAGGCATACAGAGTCACGCTCCTGGTCACGCTCGGACCGCCGTGCAGGCCGAGCATCATCACCGCCATGACGCCGGCCGCAGCGGCCAGGAACGTGAGCAGCACCTGGTGCACGAGGTGCGTGAGGTACCGGCGGTCCGCGGCGTCGGCGAGCAGCCGGACGCTGACGCTCAGCCGCCCGGTTTCGAGCGAGCTGCCGATCCGGTCGATCCGCCGGGGCAGCCGGCGCAGCACCGGCAGCAGCGCGGCCAGCTCGTCCGTCGCAGTCTTCGCGATGGCGTCCGGACTGAGCTGCTCGGCCAGCTGCCCGGCGGCGAATTCGCGCGCCTCGGCCACGATGTCGAAGCCGGGGGCCAGCTGGGTGAGCGTGCCCTCCATGGTGGCCAGCGCGCGGAAGACCGCCGCTATCTCCGGCGGCACCGCGAGCCCGTGGTCGGACACGATGCGGAACAGGTCGGTGAACATCCGCACGTCGGGGGTAACCCCAGCCGCCATGTGACGGGCCACGAACCGGCCCAGCGCCCGCTCCAGGCGCAGCTCGTCGAGCTCGTCGGGACGCTCCACCACCTCGAGCAGCGCGTCGGCGAGCCCGGCGGGATCGCCCCGGTCCAGGGCCAGCAGCAGCCGCTGCAGCGCCGAGCGCAGCCCGGCGTCTATCCGGCCGACCGACCCGAAGTCCAGCAGCCCGAGTCCGCCGTCGGTGAGCAGCAGCAGGTTGCCCGGGTGCGGGTCGGCGTGAAAGGTCCCGTCGAGCATGACCTGACGGAGCAGGCAATCGAGCAGGCTGTGCGCCAGCCCGGCCCGGATGCCGGCCGGCGTGCCGGGCTCGATCGCGGCCAGCGGCCGGCCGTCCAGGCGCTCCATCACGAGCACGTTTTCCCCGCACAGCGGCAGGTAAGGCGTCGGCACCCGGACGCCGGCGCTGTCCCGCCCGGCGGCTGCGGCCGCCACCGAGGTCATGTTGCGCGCCTCGATCCGCAGGTCCAGTTCCTCGCGCAGCGCGTCGGCGAACCCCCGGGCCAGCTCGACTGCCCCGACGCCCCGGCCCCAGCTGGTGCTGTTCTGCAGCCGGGCGGCCAGCCGGGCCACGATGTCGAGGTCGCGCCGCACGACCGCGCTCACGTCCGGCCGGCATACCTTGACCACCACCCGCTCGCCGGACTTGAGCGTCGCCGCGTGCACCTGGGCGATGGACGCCGCGGCGATCGGCTCACGGTCGAAGCGGGCGAACAGCTCGTCCGCCCCGGCGCCCAGCTCGGCCGTCAGCACCGCCTCGATCGCGGGCCCGGGCACCTGGGGCGCGTCATCCTGCAGGTGACTCAGCTCGCTGATGAACTCCGCCGGGAGCAGGTCACGGCGGGTGGACAGCACCTGCCCCAGCTTGACGAAGGTGACCCCGCCGTCCTCCAGGGCCAGGCGCAGCGAACGGGCCAGCCTGGCCCGGCCGTCGGCCGTCGCCAGCTCGGACCGGCGGCCGCCCCGCTGGTAGGGGAGCAGGCCGCGGCGCACGAGAATCCGGCTGATCTGCGAGTAGCGGCGGGCTCGCCCGGCCCGGCGCTGCATGCTGCGCAGCACGTAGATCGGCCCGGGCATCGACCCGCTCGGCACCAGCGCCTCGGCGATGACGAGGAACACCATGCCGACCAGCAGGGAGATGACCACGCCCAGGATCACGAACCAGAGGCCGGGCAGGACGCTGGAGTGACGGGACACCGCGGAGCTGCCGATGGCCGTGATGATCGGCGCGGCGGAGAAGAAGGCGATGATGCCCGCGATCAGCGTGCGCAGCATCGATAGCCGCAGGCCGATCAGGCGCCGCACGCCGAACGCGAAGACGAGCACGGTCAGAGCGGTTCCCACCGCCACCAGCGGGATGGTCAGCGCGCTCATGGCCTGCCGCGTGACGTCAGGACCGGAGCCGGGCTCAGCATGGAAACGCTCCCCGTGCCCCGGCTAGAACGGGGCCGCGGGATCGCCGGCGCTGTCGTCCTGCGAGCTGGAGTCCGCGGAGTCGCCGGCCCGCCTGGCCATGGCGGTGGCGATACGGGCGCGGGCGCCCTCCAGCCACTGGGCGCAGATGGCCGCCAGCTGCTCGCCGCGTTCCCACAGGTCGAGTGACTGCTCGAGGGTCAGGCCTCCGGCCTCGAGCCTCTTGACCACGCTGGCGAGCTCGTCTCTCGCCTGCTCGTAGGGAAGGGTCTCGGTCACCCGCCCAACTTATCCAATGACCGGCCGGGCCGGGGCCAGCCCGGCCGCGGCTGCGGCTGTTACGGCCCAGGCGTGGCCTGAATGGACCACTTGGTGCCGTTCCATCCCTCGGCGAAGTTCACGAAGGCCGTGCCGTTCCACGATTCGGCCAGCGTGACCGTGTGCCGGAGTGACGTAGGACCCGACGGCGGCCGCCGCGTTCCTGGCGGGGCTGCTCTATGGGCGTCTGGGCTTGCCGCGGGCTCTGGGCCCGCGCGGGGGCGGCCCGTGGGGAGGGGGTGGCGGCCTGCCTTCGGGGTAGTGCTCTTCATCCATGCCGGTTTCCTCGCGGAAGGCCTTGCGCTGGTACAGGATCCGCAGCGCCTCCTCGGCGAGCGCGGCTTCCTCCCCCGTGGCGGCGGCGCGGCGGACGTCGCGCTCGGCGAGCCGCTTGAGCATCCGGATTCCCTCGACGCCGGCGCCGGCGTCCAGGAGCCGGCGGATCAGGGCGGCGATGGCCAGGTCGCGCGGGGAGTAGCGGAGCTTGCCGTGCTCGCGGGTGGGACTGATGAGCTGCTGCTCTTCCCAGTACCGCAGCACCCGGGGGGTGACGCCGATGCGCTCGGCGAGCCGAGGGATGGCCATCAGCTCGTCATCCCGGTCTCGCTCTTCGCCTGGCTCAGAATGTGACATCATCGTGTAACATTATAGCCAGGCGGCTTGACTGCCGCGATCATCATTGACCAAGGAATTCACCAGAATGCGGGGAGGCTTGTCTACGGTCACGTCTGAGAAGCCTGATATATCCGCCACGATCGCGTCACCTCGGGACCGGCTGCCGGTGGTGCTGTGGACGGCTGCGGTCATCCTGGCGGTTGCTGCCGCCTGCCTGCGGCCGGACGCTTTGCTGCTGGCTGCCCGGGCAACGCTCGGCCCGTTCGCGACCCTGGCCGCGATCATCGCCGGCTCGGCGCTGGCCGGCCGGCTCGGAGTATTCGGCGCGCTGGCCAGGTTCCTGATCCGCGGCCAGGCGCCGCGCGCCGTGACCGCGGCCTCGGTGCTGGGGTTCACCGCCGTGGTCAGCGGGCTGGTCAACCTCGATGTCGCCGTGGTCGTGGCCATGCCGGTCGCGCTGGATGCGGCCCGCCGCCATGGCATCTCCGCCGGACGGCTCGCCGTGGCGGTCGCGATCACCGCCAACGCCGCCTCCTTCCTCCTGCCCACCTCTAACATCACCAGCCTGCTCCTGCTGGGCCGGACATCGCTTCCGGTCCTGGCCTACCTGCGCGGCTCGTGGCTGGCGTGGCTGCTGGTGGTCGCGGTGACCGTCGGGTCGCTGTCCGGATGGCTGGCCTGGGCCGGAACTGGCCCGGCTCGCGCGCCCGGCGCCCGGCCGTCGCTCCGCGCTGTGCTCGACCTGGTCCCCCTGTTCGCCGCGGCCTCCGCGATCCGGGCCATCCTCGCCGCCGGCGTCGCGCTGCGCGGCGGCCTGGCCGTCCAGCTGGCCGCCGGCTCGGCGCTGTCCTGCGTGGTGAACAACCTGCCTGCGGCTGCGGCGCTGCGCCCGGCCGGGACGGCCGGGCTGTGGGCGGCCATCCTGGCCACCGCTATCGGCCCGGGGCTGCTGCTCACCGGCTCGGTGGCCACCTTGATCTGCCGTCGGATTGCCCGCGACGCCGGTGCTGCGCTGCGGGCCTGGCAGTTCACCGTCATCGGGTCGGTGGTCGTGCCCGCCCAGCTGGCCGCCGCGGTCGTCGGCCTGCACCTGACCGGCGCGCTGCGCTGACCCGGTCGGCACGGTGTCCACCGCGCAGGATCTGAGGATCGCGATGGCACCTGCGGTACGGCATCAGCGCGCCGAGCCCGAGCGACAGCAGCCCGAAGACGGCCAGGTACAGGGCGGCCCCCAGGACCGGCCGCAGTGTCCCGGGAGCGCCGGGGTGCACGTGGATGCCGGTGCCGGCGAAGATCGCCTGGCCGAGGAAGAACGCCGCGAGCGATGCGGCGAGCCCGGTGAGGAACGCGGCCCCGGTGAAGGCGGCTGCCTTGGCGGCCAGCACGGTGACCCGCTGCGGCGCGCGACCAGCGTGGAGCGGATGGAGCCGGTCGCGTACTCGCCGGTCATCGTGAGCACGCCGAGTGGTCGCCCGCTACCTATGGCCTGGGCTGGGCTGACTCCCTGGTCTGGACCCCACGCCGGACTTGGCGGCACCGCTGAACGTTCCGGGGAAGTGATCCGGGCGCTGGCCGGGCGGCTGCCAGTGCGGGGCGTGGGTCGGCGGG
>DASXME010000258.1:0-4372 GCA_036495825.1 Streptosporangiaceae bacterium | reverse complement strand
GAAGCGCCCGCGCCCGCCATCCGCAGCCGGATCTCGGCCAGTCCGAGCACGCGCGCCAGCCCGGTCTGGATCACGTCGATGGCCTGGACCTGCGACAACGGGAACCGCCGCGACTCGCGCCGCAGCAGGCCGGTGTCGATGCGCAGCACGCCGCCGGCCACCTGCCACCGGGTGACCAGCCAGCTGATCACGCCGCCGGCCAGCACGACGGCCAGCACGATCAGGTCGATGACGAGGTCGCTGCGCGCGTGATGCTGGTTGGCGACGAACAGCACGAGCACGGCGATCGCGATCGTCACGAACTGCCGGCCGGCCCGGATCACCGGCGACAGCGGGTGCAGCCGATGCCAGACCGCGGGGTCGTCCCGCGAGCCCGCGGAGCCGACGCTCGGCGGGCGGTCAGGGTCACCGAGGTCCGCGGCGCCGCTCGTGCCTGCGGCGCCGCTCGTGCCTGCGGCGCCGCTCGTGCCAACGGAATCCGGCGGATCCGCGGAGCCGCCGCCCGGCGGGCTGGTCACAGCCCGGCCGCCTGCGCTTCACCGAGCGCGGCCAACTGATCCCGCAACACCGCCGCCTGCGCCTTGTCCAGGCCGGGGATGCGCGCGTCGCTGGCCGCGGCGGCGGTGTGCATCTGCAGCGTGGCCAGGCCCAGGCTCCGCTCGACCGGGCCCGCCGTAACGTCGATGAACTGCATCCGCCCGTACGGGATGACCGTCTGCCGGCGGATTAGCACCCCGCGGCGGACCATCAGGTCCTCGTCCCGCTCGGCGTATCCCCAGGCCGCCACGCGCCGGGCCAGGAACCGCTCGGACGCCAGCCCGGCCACCAGCAGCACGAGCGCGATCCCGATGCCGAGCGCGGCCGATCCCGCCAGGCCGCCGATCACGCCGCCGACCAGCATGACCAGCCCGGTCACCAGCGTGACCTCGATCCGCCGGGCGCGCAGCAGCCGCGGTGACGGGCGCTGCCAGGTGATGCCCTCGTCATCGGGCGAGGCTGACCGGCCCGGCTCGGCTACCGCCATAGGCCGCGCCTGCCGTCAGGTACCCGGCCCGCTCCGCGCCCGGCCAGCATGGCCGCCGCCGTGATCACGATGCTCCGCCTCCGCATATGCCCGGTTTGACGTCGAGCTGACACGCTATCAGCGCGGCAATGTCCCCCGACTCCGGCCCAAAAGCGTTGTTACGAATCCGTCTAGCTGGGCAGATGCCGTTCATGGCAATGCTGAGAGCTATCGCGAGGCCCATGCTGGCCTCCATATTCGTGATTCAGGGCTTCGACACCTTCCGCTGGCCCGAGCGGGTCGCACCGCTGGCCGAGCCGGTGGTCCGGCCGATCGCCGAACGCGTGCCGGCCGTGCCGGACGAGACCGAGCAGGCGGTGCGGATCAACGCCGCCGTCCAGGTCGCCGCGGGCTCGCTGCTGGCCCTGGGCCGGCTGCCGCGGCTGTCCGCGCTCGCCATCGCGGCGACCCTGGTGCCCACTACGCTGGCCGGCCACCGGTTCTGGGAGGCCGAAGGCAAGCAGGAGCGCGCCCAGCAGCGAATCCAGTTCCTCAAGAACGCCGCCATGCTCGGCGGCCTCCTGATCGCCGCCGCGGATACCGCCGGCCGCCCGTCGCTGGCCTGGCGCAGCAAGAACGCCGCCCGGACCGCCCGCCACGACGCGAAGCTAGCCACCAAGACGGCCAAGGTGTCAGGCAAGGCCGCCGCCAAGGCCACCCGCGCCAAGGCCCTAGTCCCCGTCGGCTAACCGGTACCCGTGGCCGGCGGGCCACCGCAGCCCGCGGGACACCCGCAGCCCCGGCCCGCGCCCAGGCCAAGGCGGTCGATGTGCCCTTGACCGCCACCGATGGGTGTCGATGTGCCCTTGACCGCCTTCCTGCCGGGCTGGTGCCTTCTCATGTCGCCATTTCCCCACACGCGGGCGAGGGGGTTTGGGTCAGCATCGTGCGGGAGGCCGGTCGCCTCCCTTACGGTGTGACGTTGTGACTGAGCCCGGGGATGCGACGCTGGACCAGCTGACCGCCGAGTCCGCTGTCCTGCGCCTGTACCGCCAGGTGTTCGCGGTGCTGGCCCGCGAGGCCGGCGCGATGATCCTTGATCCCGGCCTGGTCGGCATCGACGAGGCCATCCTGGAGGCGTTCGCCGAGGCGGGCAGCGACGGGCTGACCGTGGCCGAGACGGTGGCCGCGTGCCGCCGGCACGACGCGCGCGCCGTGGAGCGGCGGTTCGGCCTGCTCCGCGAGTACCGGGCGATCAGCAAGGTGGTGGACAGGCCGAACGAGCAGCACTACCGGGCGGCGTTCGCGCCCTACGTGATGCTGCTGTTCCTGCGCCGTCTGGCCGAGCGCGGCGGCCAGTCCGAGCTGCATCAGCTGCTGACGCTCGAACAGCGCAATGCCAGCAGCCCGGACGCCGTATCCCGTGACGGCCAGGCCGCGGTCAGCCGGCTGACCAAGGTGTTCAGGCTGCTGGCCAACGAGCTGGCCAGCCTGGTCCAGCGGGGCGCGGCCGAGGCCCTGCGGGACAACACGCAGCTGCTGTGGGGGAACCGGTCGCTGATCGCGCAGGCCGAGGACGTGCACGCGCTCGTGCTGGACCGCTGGCCGGGCCTCGGGCCGGACTGCGCCCGGCTGCGGATCGCGCTGGCCGCCTACGCGGACGCGATCGAGGCGGCGGCCGCCCGGCTGATCGAGCAGGCGGGCACGACCCGGGCGCTGGGGTACCTGCCGGCCGAGACGTGGATCAGCTTCGCCCGCAGATCGGACCCGGCGGCGCTGGCCGGGGTGCTCGACTCGTTCGTGTTCGACGCCCCGGCACCCTGGTTCTCGCCGCAAGCGCTCAGCGAGGCGGTGACGTCGGGGCAGACCGCCGGGGTGACCCGCTTCCGGCCGCCGCGTCCGGACGGCAGCCAGGAACCCGCCGAGGCGGACCTCGGGCCGGCCGATGACTCGGGCGAACTGCTCGCCACCGCGGAGCGGCTGCTGGCCAGCCGGACCCAGGTCAGCGTGGCCGACCTGCTCGAAGAGGCAGACGACTGGCCGACCTGCCGCCGCGTGCTGGCGCAGATGACCGCGATCCATCACCATCCGGAGCTCGCATTCGAGCTGATCTGGGACGACGGGCTGCGCATCGATCCGCGGTCCTGCCCGTCCTGGGTGTCCGAAGGCTGGTTCCGCCGGGTCACGCCGGCCGGGGCAGGCGCTCGGTGAAGCAGCAGGAGGCTGCCCTGTGGTGGGCCCGCGTCAGGGCCGGCGGCCCGCCGCGGGTCGAGCCCGGCGGCCCGGTGCCGCCCGGGATGCTGCGGCTGGTCGAGCCGGACGCGTCCGGGGTGTGGCTGCTGCCCGCGGTGCCCGATAGCGCGGGGCCCGCGGTGCTGGACGAGCTGGGCTTGCCGGGGCACGTCCTTGAGCACCCGAATGACACCGCCAGGGTGCTGGCGGCGTGCCTGCGCTGCTGCTGGACCGACCCCGCCGGGCCGCTGTGGCCGGGCGCGGCGGCGGGCTGGGCGCAGGTCGCCTCGGTGTTCACGGCGATCACCAGCCGCGACGAGACCGTCTCCCACCCGGCCCTGCTGGCCGCCGTCCGCAGGCTGGCCAGGTCCGGGTGGCTGCTGTGGGACGAGGAAGCGCGGGCCATCCGGCTCGGGCCGCGGGTGGCCGCCTGGAACCAGGCTCAGGTCAGCGCGCTGCGCGAACTGTGGCGTTCGATGCCGGCCCCGAGCCCGGGCGCAACGGCAATCCTCCCCCCTGAAGGCGCGGACGCCGCCGGGCAGGATGGGGCGGCGTGAGCTTGCTGACCGGGATGAATCCGGTGTTCGAGCCGGTGCTCGCGGAGCTGAGCGAGCGGCACCGGGACGAGGTGCTGGCCGCGTTCGCGGCCGTCGAGCACAGCCCGGAGCCGGTGCCCGAGGTGCAGTTGCTGGCGCTGCGCGACGCCACCCTGCGGCGCAGCCTGGACGAGCTGCTGGGCCGGGTCGGGCGCACCCTGGTCCCGGTCGGCAGCGGCTGGACCTCCGGATACCGCGACGAGGTCGCCGCCGAGCTGACCGCCGCGGGCTGGTACTGCCTGCCGACCACCGACCGCGCGGTGCTCGTGCTCGTGCTGATCCACTCGGTCGCGGTCCCGCGCAGCCGAGGCGTCGCCGAAGGTGACGCCTGGACCTCCGGCCAGCCGACCATGGCCAGCGAACTGCTGGAGGCCAGCCGGGTGCGGCCGTCGGACGTGAAGGCTGCGCTGGCCCGGCTGCGGGCGGCCGGCCTGGTGCAGCTCGTCCAGCAGCGCGGGGCGGGGGCCGGGCAGAGCGCGGCCTACCTGCCGGGCCCGCAGCTGCACCGGCTCACCGCGGCGGCCCGGCGGCGGCTGCAGGA
>DASXME010000257.1:0-4067 GCA_036495825.1 Streptosporangiaceae bacterium | reverse complement strand
GGCTGGGGTGTCGTAGCCTTCGGCTATTCCCTGGCCGAACGAGGAGTCGCCAGTCGAGTAGCAGATCCACTCGGCGACGGCGGGGACGGCGGCGAGCGAGCGGCACGGACCGGCACGCGATGACCGCACCGGACCCGGCCTTCGGCCGTCAGACTGCCCGCAACGGCGCCCGCCGCCCGATGGTGCCGAGCGACATCGCGGCCTGCCGGGATGACGGCCCGCTGGCCAGCCGGATCGGCCAGGTGGTGCAGGGCCAGTTGCCGCCGCTGCTGCCCGCCATCGCCGGGATCATGGTCACCGGCATGCTGGCCGCGGTGGGACTGCACGGCCTGCCGGGCCCGCTGGTGCTGGCCCCGGCGGTCGCGATGCTGCTGGCCGCGCTCGGCGCCGGCCACCCGCACGACGGCCGGGTCGACTGGCTGGTGCCCCCGCTCCTGCAGGCCGGCCAGTACGTCTACCTGGCCGCGATCGCGTTCCCCGCAGGCGTGCCGGGGCCGGTCATCTTCGCCCTGATCGGCTCGATCGCGCTGCACCACACCGATGTGCTGCACCGGCAGCGGCGCGGCGTGCCGCCCTCGTCCCAGGTGACCGCGGCCGGGCTGGGCTGGGAGGGCCGGATGCTGGTGGCCGGGCTCGGTGTGCTGCTCGGCATCGAGACGTTCATCTACATCGCGCTCGCGGCCTACCTGTGGGTGCTGTTCGGCTGGGACAGCCTGACGAGCTGGCTCGCGGTCAGGGACGGCGGCCTGCGATTATCGGCATGGCGGGGGACGGCGCAGGCCACCGGAAGGTGAACGCTGGCTAGGATCCTCCTGTGGAGGTTTCCGCATGTCTGTGCTTGCGGTGAAACCCGGCTCCTCAGGCGACGGCAAGCGCGGCCTGCCGGGCCAGGGACTGGGGTGGCAGTCGCTGACCACGATCAGCCGCCGCTGGGTCGCGACCGCGTTCGCGGCGTGCGCCCTGTACGCCGGCGGGGTGGCCCTGTTCACCGGCAACCCGCTGCACCGGTTCTGGGGAGCGAGCGCGGCGATCGGTTACCTGCTCGCGGCCGTGGCCACGCTGGCCTGGCGGTCACGCGGGCTTGACGTCGCGCTGGTGCTCAGCCTGTGCGGGACCCTGCTGGTCCCGCTGGGCTGGATGGCGGCCGTCCACAAGATGCAGCCCGAGGTCTGGGTGATCACCAATTCGGCGCGGATGCTGATCCATCACGGCACCCCCTACGCGAACACCGCCGCGCTCGCGCACACCGCCAACTCCTACCTCTTCGATCCCTACCTGCCGGTGATGACACTGTTCGGGCTGCCCCGGGCGCTGGCCGGGCAGAACCCGCTGACCGATCCCAGGATCTGGTTCGGCCTGACGTTCGTGCTCGCCTTCGGGCTGGCGTTCGCGGTGGCCGGGGCCAAGGACTGGATCCGCTGGACGGCGTTCATCACCGCGAGCCCGGTGATCGCGTTCGAGCTGGCCGTCGGGGGCACCGACATTCCCGTGCTCGCGCTGATGTGCCTGGGGATGGCCTTGCTGTGGCGGCGGCACGACCGCAACGCCGTAGGGTGTCTGTCCGGCAAGGAAAGCGCCGTAGGATGTCTGTCCGGCGAGAAAAGCGCCGTAGGGTGTCTCCCCGGCAAGAAAGGCGGCGCCCGCCCGGTGCTGGCCGGGCTCGCGCTCGGCGTCGCCGCCGCCATGAAGGCGACCGCGTGGCCCGCGCTGGTCATCGCGATCGCGCTGCTCGCGGTCAGGGACGGCAAGCGCGCGGCCGGGTCCTTCACGCTCAGCGCCGCGGCCACCTGCGCGGTCCTGGTTGGCCCGGTCGCCGCGGTGTGGCCCGGCGCCCTGGTCGTGAACACGATCTCGTTCCCGCTCGGGCTGACCCACGCGATCTCGGCGGCGGCCAGCCCGCTGCCGGGTCACCTGCTCTCCGACACCGGGCACATCGGGCACCTGATCGCCGTCGGGCTGCTCGCGCTGTCCGGGCTCGCCATCGCGGCGTCGCTGCTGCTGATCCCGCCGAAGGACGTGCCGTCCGCCACCTGGCGGCTGATCCTCGGCCTGGCGCTGATGTTCACGCTGGCGCCCGCCACCCGGTTCGGCTATTACCTCTACCCGGCGGGCCTGCTGGTCTGGCTGCTCGTCGCGCGCATCGGCCGCCGCGTCCCGGCGGAACCGGAACTAACCTAGATCGCCGCCGTCCGGCGGCCGGTCAGGACTGCCGGGCCATCAGGCCATCAGGCCGCTAGGTGCCCTGGTTGGGGTTGTCGGGGCCGGTGAAGGCGCCGCCGTCCTTGCAGATGTTGGTGCTCCCGTTGATGCCGCCGAAGGACTTGTTGAGGTCCTGCGACGTCGAGCCGGATGAGCCCGAGGAGCCGGTCGAGCCCGAGGAGCCGGGTGACCCGGACGAGGAGCTGTTCAGGCCGGTGAAGGTGGATCCGATGATCAGCACGATCGTGCCGGGCGTCAGGGTCGAGTCCTGGTGCACCTGCACCGAGCTGAGGTCGGCCTTGAGCGTGTTCACGGCCGGCATGTCGGATGACGAGGCGTACTCGATCTCGCTGTCCGTATAGGCCGAGTTCGCCGCGTTGGTGCTGCCGGCCACCTTGAAGCCCTTGCCGGTCAGGTCGCTGGCCGCCTGGCTGGCCGCGCCCTGCCGGCCGTTGCCGTTGAGCACTTCCACATTGACGTTGCCCGGGCTGGTGGTAGGCGGTGGCGTGCTGGCCGGCTGCTTGGTCGCCTTGGGCAGCTTCGTGTCGTGCGCGATCGCGTAGAACAGCTGGTTGGCCTGGGGCTGCTGCCAGAGCACGCGCTGGTTGTCGGTCGGGTCCGCGATGTTGGGCACCGTGAGGAACTGGACCGACGCGGTCGTCAGCCCGCGCAGGTCCTCGGCCAGCGACGCCATGTCGGACAGCGAGAGCCCAGCGTCCGCGGTCAGGGCCTTGGCCGCGTCCCGCAGCACCGAGTACATCTTGCCGTAGTTGCTGAGCAGCGTGCCGGACTTGGCCTGCTGCATGAGCCCGGCCATCAGGTACTGCTGACGCTGGATCCGCTGCAGGTCGGAGCCTTCGCCGACGTAGCGCTCCCGCCAGAAGGCCAGCGCCTGGGTCCCGTAGACGTGATGCAGGCCGGCCGACAGGTTAAGGCCGGACTTCGGGTCCTTGAGCGCCTCGGGCAGGCAGACGTTCACGCCCCCGATGTCGTCGATGACCTTCTGGAACCCGGTGAAGGTGAGCCCCAGGTAGTGGTCGATGCGGATGCCGGTCTGCTGCTCCACCGTGTTCCACAGGCACGGCGGGCCGCCGTAGGCGAAGCTGGCGTTGAGCATCTCGGTGGCGCCCGGGTCATTAGGCTGACCGGGATCCCCCAGCCCGTCGGCCTTGCACGCGATGACCGGCACCTCGGTGTCCCGTGGCAGGCTGATCACCACGGCGCCGCGGTGGGCCGGCCTGATGTGCAGGATCATCATCGTGTCCGAGCGCTGGCCCTGGACGTTGGCGCCGAACTTCTTGTTGCTGCCGGCCCGGCTGTCCGAGCCGACGACCAGGATGTTCTCCGAGGCATCGTAGGAAGGCGGCCGCTTGGCGTCGGTGCCTAGGCTGGAGGTGCTGAACGTCTCGATGCTGTGCAGCGTGTTCAGGTAAGCAGCGTACGCAACGAGTGACGTACCGGTTACAATAACGGTGGTAATGACCGCGACCCAGCCCACGATTCGGCGGGTTCGTGATCTGCGACCGCGCCGCACGGGGGCCGGTGCCCGCCGTCCACGCGGTTCGTATCCGCCCGCATCGTCGTTCTCGTCGTAGCGGCTCATAGCTCCCAGTGCCCTGTTTACCTGGCATCCGGCACGCAGGCGCAGGCGCTGCGTGCAGGCTATCGTATGCGTTTCTTACCTAGGCGACTTCGTTTTATGCAGAAGCTTTACGAACGCCGGGGCTGTCCGTCACCTCGCTCGCGACACCAGGTTCATACAAGTACGACGATCACCAGCCGCGCCTGGTTCCCCTTACAGTGGGAGGCGTGCGCCCTGGAGTCCGCCGCTTTCGTCGGCCCGCAAACCCCGGCGAAACGGGCGAGCG
>DASXME010000256.1:0-17415 GCA_036495825.1 Streptosporangiaceae bacterium | reverse complement strand
CCTAAGCGCACGGTGCTGGCCTTCATCGACATGCTGGCCGCGCACAAGCTGAACCGGCTGCACCTGCACCTGACCGACGACCAGGGCTGGCGGATCGAGAGCCGCCGCTACCCGGCCTTGCACGGCATCGGCTCGCACCGGCCGCAGACCCTGGCCGGCCGGGCGCACACCGAGCCGAAGAGCTACGACGGCACCCCGCACGGCGGCTACTACACGCTCGCCGACCTGGCCGAGATCCATGCGTACGCGGCCCAGCGCATGATCAAGGTGATCCCCGAGGTCGAGGTGCCCAGGCACGCCTCCGCCCTGCTGGCCGCGCTGCCGCAGCTCGCCCCCGGACAAAACGGCAGCCACCGGGTGAGCAGCGACTGGGGGATCTTCTCGGAGATCATCTCGCCGCTGCCGGCCACGGTGAGCGTGCTGGAGGAGATATTCGGCGAGCTGCTCGGCGCGATGCCGGCCGACTGCGTGCACATCGGCGGGGACGAGTGCGTGCTCGACCACTGGCGGGACAGCCCGCAGGTGGACGAATACCGCCTGGCGCTCGGCCTGCCCAGCCAGGATGCGCTGCACGCGCACTTCCTGCGGCAGGTCGCGGACATGCTGGCCGCCTCCTTCGGCACCCGCGCCGTCGTGTGGGACGAGGGATTCGCCAGCACCGCAGGCTCGGGCCCCGGCGTGCGGCTCCGCGACGACACGCTGGTGATGGCCTGGCGCGGCGAGGGTATCGCCCGGCGGGCGGCGCTGGCCGGGCACGACGTGATCACCGCGCCGGTCATGCCGACCTACTTCGACTACGCCCAGGCCGCCGCAGATACCGAGCCGCTGTCGATCGGCGGCCCGGTCACGATCGAGGACGTGGCGGGACTGTGCCCAGTTCCCAAGGACTGGCCCCAGCAGGCCGCCCGGCACCTGCTCGGCGCGCAGTTCCAGCTGTGGACCGAGTACATCCCGGATGCCCGCGCGCTCGACTACATGACGTTCCCGCGCGCCAGCGCGTTCGCCGAGGTGGCCTGGCACGGGCGACCGGCCGCCTGGACGGAGCAGGAAGAGAGCGCCGGGCCGCCGCTGCAAGGCAGGCTCGCCGAGCACCTGGGCCGGCTGACCGCCGCCGGGATCGAGTACCGGCCGCTGGCCGGCCCGCACCCGTGGCAGCAGGGCGGAACCGGGCCGCGTCGCTACCAAGCCGGGTACCCGGCCGCCGACGTCACCCGGCGCCTCGCCGAGCTCGCGGCGGAGGCTGACCCGCCAGCCGCGCCGCGCTAACGTCAGACCTGGCACCCAAGCCGGTACCCGTTCGTTCTCCGGCTGGGAAGGCACAGGCCGGCTGGGAAGGCACAGGAGAGAGCAGCAGCGGGGGTGGGCATGGCCACATGGGACGGCGGGCACGCGCAGGCCGACCCGCCGCGCATGTTCCGCGCCAGGTCCGGCGACACGATGCCCAACATGATCATCCCCGGCATGCCCCCGCCCGCCCCCCGCCAGCCCGACGGCATCCTCCCGCCGGGCACAGGCTGGCCCGCCCCTCCCCGTCGTCACCGGTTCCGCACGCTCGTGCGCCGCACCCTGGCCGCGCTCGTCACGCTGGTGGTACTCGTCGGCGGCGGGTTTGGCGTGCTGCTGCTCGTGACTCCCTCGGCCGGCCAGGCGGAGGCGCTCACCCAGGCCCAGCTGCGCAGCCACGGCCTCGGCTACCCGGGGCCGCCGGTATCGGCCAGGTTCGCCGCGGCCCTGGTGGCCACCGAAGATCACCGGTTCTACACCGACCCTGGCGTCGACCCGATCGCCGTGGGCCGGGTGGCGCTCGGCTACCTGAGGGGTCACGGCTCCCAGCAGGGCGGGGCCACCATCACCCAGCAGCTCGCCAAGATGCTCTACACCCCAGGCCGGTCGAGTCTCGCCGCCGAAGCCGAGCAGATAACGCTGGCGGTCAAGCTGAACTTCACCTACAGCAAGCCGCAGATCCTGGCCATGTACGCGAGCGTGGCGTACTTCGGCCAGGGCTACTACAGCCTCGGCGCGGCGAGCTGCGGGTACTTCGGCGTGCCGCCGTCTGGCCTGACCTGGCCGCAGGCGGCGCTGCTCGCCGGGGCGGTGCAGGCGCCGTCCGCCTATGACCCGCTGTCGCACCCGGCGCAGGCGAAGGCCCGCGAGTCGCACGTGCTCAGCCGGCTGGCCGCCACCGGCGTGCTCACCCGGGCGCAGGCGAGCGCGGCCCTGGCCCAGTCGATTCAGCTGCTGCCCGCCGGGCAGGGCCGCCCGGCCGGCTGCGGCTAGGTACGGACCGGCGGTGGAGGGGCCAGCGAAGGCGGCGCCAGCGCCAGGAACACCCACCTGCGGTACGACCAGAACCTGAACACCGTGCCGAGGCCGATCCCGATGATCAGAGCGGCGTTCAGCGCTAGAGCCCCGCGGAACACCAGGACATACCGCGTGAACCATATGCATGTGAGCTGCAAGATCAGCCCCGCACCGTTAAGGAGAAAAAAGATGCCGAACTCCCGGCTCTGACCGCCGTTCGGGCGGTGCCTGAACGTCCAGTTCCTGTTTCCCGCGAACGATACGCACGTCGCCACGAGGTTGGCGACGGCGTTGGCGAGGAGCGGCCCGAGCCGCGCGCCCGAATGCAGCGCGTTGGTCCCGCCGATCGTCAGGGACAGCGATAGCGCGCCGACCGTCATGAACCTGGCCGCTTCTGCGCTCAGCTGCCGATGGTGCCTGTGGTGCCGGCGCAGCATGCGGGCAAATCCCACCCGGTGGCCCGTCCCTTCGCAGTGTCGTGCCGGGCCCGCCCCTATCGAGCGGCACGAAACCCGTTCGGAATTGTCAGACGCCCACGGTAGCGTCGCGTCATGCCCGCAGACGACATTATGGTCATCGCGCGCGGCCTGACGAAGCGGTTCGGGGACTTCACGGCCGTCGACGGGATCGACTTCCAGCTGTACCGCGGCGAGGCGTTCGGCTTCCTCGGGCCGAACGGCGCCGGCAAGTCGTCCACCATGCGCATGCTCGGCTGCGTCTCCCCGCCGACCGGCGGCGAGCTGTCGATCCTCGGCCTGAACCCGGTGACCGACGGCCCGGCGATCAGGGCCAGGCTCGGCGTGGTGCCGCAGGAGGACACGCTCGACGTCGAGCTGACCGTGCAGGAGAACCTGCTCATCTACGGGCGGTACTTCGGCCTGCCCCGTCAGCTGATCAAGGAGCGGAGCGACCGCCTGCTCGACTTCGTGCAGCTCAGCGACCGGGCGAAGGATCACGTGGAGCCGCTGTCGGGCGGCCTGAAGCGGCGGCTGACCATCGCCAGGTCGCTGATCAACGAGCCGGACATCCTGCTGCTGGACGAGCCGACCACCGGGCTTGACCCGCAGGCCAGGCATGTCGTGTGGGACCGGCTGTTCCGGCTCAAGCAGCAGGGCGTGACGCTCATCCTCACCACGCACTACATGGATGAGGCGGAGCAGCTGTGCGACCGGCTGGTCGTGATGGACCACGGCAAGATCGCTGCGGAGGGATCGCCGCGCGAGCTGATCGAGACCTACTCCACCCGTGAGGTGCTCGAGCTGCGGTTCGACCCGGACACCCGCGAGCAGGCAGCGGAGAAACTTGCCGCCGTTCCGGCCGAGCGGATGGAGGTGCTCGCGGACCGGATACTCCTTTACATCCCTAACGGTGACGGTGCCCTCGCCGCCGCTCACGAGCTGGGCTTGGAGCCGGTGACCTCGCTGGTGCGGCGCAGCTCGCTCGAAGACGTGTTCCTGCGCCTCACCGGCCGCCGGCTGGAGGACTGATGGTCGTTCCCGGCTCGATGTCGGTCCGCGAGTTCAGGTTCTGGCTGACCGACTACCGCAGGACCTGGCGCGGCTCGATCTACTCCAGCGTGGCCAACCCGGCGCTGTACCTGGGGGCGATGGGGCTCGGGCTGGGCACGCTGGTGAACAGGCACGGCACCGCGCACCTGGGCCACGTGAGCTACCTGGTCTTCCTGGCGCCCGGGCTGCTGGCCGCGCAGGCCATGCAGACCGGCATCGGCGAGTGCACGTACCCGGTGCTCGGCTCGGTCAAGTGGAACCGGACCTACCAGGCGGCCACCGCCTCGCCGCTGCGGCCGGGCGACGTGTTCCGCGGCCACCAGCTGTTCGTGGCCATGCGGATGCTGATGAACTGCGTGCTGTTCCTGGCCGTGATGGCGGTGTTCGGCGCGGTGCGCTCGCCGGCCACGCTGCTCGCGGTGCCGGCCGCGATGCTGACCGGGATGGCCTTCGCCACGCCCATCGACGCCTGGGCGATCACCCAGAACAAGGACACCGGGTTCAGCGTGGTGTTCCGGTTCGTGCTGATCCCGCTGTTCCTGTTCTCCGGGACGTTCTTCCCGGTCACCCAGCTGCCCGCCTGGCTGCGCCCGGTCGCCTACGCGACCCCGCTGTGGCACGGCGTGGCGCTGTGCCGCGGGATCAGCCTCGGCACGCTGACCCTCGGCGACGCGCTGGTGCACGTCGGGTACCTGGCCGCGCTCACCGCGGCCGGGCTCGCGGTCGGCGTGCTGACGTACCGGAGGCGGCTGCATGCCTGAGGCTATGGGGGGCGCGCTGCGGGTGCTGCCGGTGCCGTGGTGGCGGTGGGGCCCGCGCCGGGTGCAGGGCGGCGCGCAAAATCCCGGCGGCGGCCGGGGCGGCAGCCTGCACCTGGTGGAGCGGCACGCCCGGGTGTACCGGCACGCCTGGCTGATGCTCATCTCCGGGCTGCTCGAGCCGCTGTTCTACCTGCTGTCGCTCGGGGTCGGCCTGAGCCAGCTGGTCGGTCACGTGACCGGGCCCGGCGGCACCCCCGTCACCTACACCGCGTTCGTGGCGCCCGCGCTGCTGGCCAGCTCGTCGATGAACGGGGCCATCTACGACTCGACCTTCAACGTGTTCTTCCGGCTCAAGTACGCCAAGCTGTACGACGCGGCGCTGGCCACGCCGATGCGCTCGGTCGATGTCGCGCTCGGCGAGATCACCTGGGCGCTGATCCGCGGCGGCATGTACGCGGTCGCGTTCATGGTGATCATGCTCGCGATGGGGCTGGTGCACTCGGCCTGGGCGGTGCTGACGGTGCCGGTCGCGCTGCTCATCGGCTTCGCGTTCGCGGCGATGGGGATGGCCGGCACGACCTACATGCGCAGCTGGCAGCATTTTGAGTTCGTCACGCTGACGACGCTGCCGATGTTCCTGTTCTCCGGCTCGTTCTACCCGCTGAGCGTGTACCCGGCCGGCCTGCGGATCGTGGTGGAGTGCACGCCGCTGTACCAGGGGGTCGCGCTGCTGCGCGGCCTGACGCTGGGCGTGGTCGATCCCGGCATGCTGCTGCGCGCGCTCTACCTGGGCCTGCTGGGGCTGGCCGGCCTGGCCATCGCCACCCGGCGGATCGGCCGCCTGCTGCTCAGGTAGCCGCCAGCCGGGGCATGCCCGGGCCGGGCAAGGGTACTGGTCAGTAGGTAGTCTTGACCGGACCCGGAGGTGTGACATGGACTTCGCCTACGACGCCCGGACCGACGAGCTGCGCGAGCAGTTGCTCGCGTTCATGACCGAGCACGTCTACCCGGCCGAGCCGGTCTACAGCGCGCAGGTGGCCCGCGCCGCCGCCGAGGGGAGCGAGTGGCAGCGCCCGCCCGTGATGGCCGAGCTCAAGGCCGAGGCCCGCCGCCGCGGCCTGTGGAACCTGTTCCTGGCCAAGAACGCGCACACCGAGCACCTGACCGGCGTGCCCGGGCTCACCAACCTGCAGTACGCGCCGCTGGCCGAGATCACCGGCCACAGCCCCTGGCTGGCCCCCGAGGCGCTCAACTGCGCCGCGCCGGACACCGGCAACATGGAGCTGCTGGCCGAGTTCGGCAGCGCCGCGCAGCGCGACCGCTGGCTCACCCCGCTGCTCGAGGCTGAGATCCGGTCGGCGTTCTGCATGACCGAGCCGGACGTCGCGTCGTCGGACGCCAGCAACATCGCGACCAGCATCGCGCGCCGCGGCGACGACTACGTGATCAACGGCACCAAGTGGTGGTCGTCGGGGGCGATGGACCCGCGCTGCGAGATCCTCATCGTGATGGGCCGGACCGACGAGTCCGCCGAGCGGCACAAGCAGCAGTCGATGATCCTGGTGCCCAGGGACACCCCGGGCATCACCGTGCGCCGCGGCATGCGCGTGTTCGGCTACACCGACGGGCCGCACGGCGGCCACGCCGAGATCGAGTTCCGCGACGTCACCGTGCCGGCCGACAACCTCATCTCCGGCGAGGGCGACGGGTTCGCGATCGCGCAGGCCCGGCTCGGCCCCGGCCGGATCCACCACTGCATGCGGCTGATCGGCTCGGCCGAGCGCGCGCTCGAGCTGATGTGCCGCCGGGTCAGCGCGCGGACCGCGTTCGGCGGCCCGCTGGCCGACCAGAGCGTCATCCAAGGCTGGATCGCCGACTCCAGGGTGCGCATCGAGGCGGCCAGGCTGCTCGTGCTCAAGACCGCCTGGCTGATGGACACGGTCGGCAACAAGGGCGCGCACACCGAGATCCAGGCCATCAAGATCGGCACGCCTCAGATGGCCGAATGGGTGATCGACAAGGCGATCCAGGCGCACGGCGCGGCCGGGATCAGCCAGGACTTCCCGCTCGCCCAGCTGTGGGCGGGCGCGCGGACGCTGCGGTTCGCCGACGGGCCCGACGAGGTGCACAAGCGCTCGCTGGCCCGCCGCGAGCTGCGCCGCCACCTGACCGCCGCCACCTGACCGCCGGCCGTCCCCAACCAGGAGGAGTACATGCCACAAGATCAGCGCGTCGCCATCGTCACCGGGTCCGCCCGCGGCATCGGCGCCGCCACCGCGAGCCGCCTGGCCGTCGACGGGATGGCGGTCGCCGTGCTCGACCTGGACCAGGCCGCCTGCGCGGGCACCGTCGACGCGATCACCGCGAGCGGCGGACGGGCGATCGCGGTCGGCGCCGACGTGAGCCAGGCCGACCAGGTGGAAGCCGCGGTGGAGAAGATCGCCGCCGAGCTCGGCCCGCCGGCCGTGCTGGTGAACAACGCCGGCGTGCTCCGCGACAACCTGCTGTTCAAGATGAGCGACGACGACTGGGACACGGTCATGGGCGTGCACCTGCGCGGCGCGTTCCTGATGAGCCGCGCCGCCCAGAAGTACATGGTGGAGCAGCGCTTCGGCCGGATCATCAACCTGTCGTCGAGCTCGGCGCTCGGCAACCGCGGCCAGGTCAACTACTCCGCTGCGAAGGCCGGCCTGCAGGGCTTCACCAAGACGCTGGCCATCGAGCTCGGCCAGTTCGGCATCACCGCCAACGCGATCGCGCCCGGCTTCATCGCCACCGACATGACCGCGGCCACCGCGGCCCGCATCGGCATGGACTTCGAGGAGTTCCAGAAGGCCGCGGCCAGCCAGATCCCGGTGCGCAGGGTCGGCGCGCCCGCGGACATAGCGCACGCGATCTCGTTCCTCGCCAGCGAGGGAGCCGGCTTCGTCTCCGGCCAGGTGATCTACGTGGCCGGCGGCCCGCTGTGCTAGAGGCGTCCGGGGCCGACGACGTCAGGGCGCGAGCCCGCCAGCTCCTCGCCGACCACAACCCGGCGACCACGCCGCCGCTGGACTTCCTGCGCGCCAGGTTCGACGCGGGCCTGGCCTGGGTGCACTACCCGCCGGGCCTCGGCGGCCTCGGCACGTCCCGGGAGCTGCAGGCGGTCGCGGACGCCGTGCTCACTAAGGCCGGCGCCCCGGACAACGACCCGAGCCGGATCGGCATCGGCCTCGGCATGGCCGCGCCGACGATCCTGGCCTTCGGCACCGAAGAGCAGAAGAACCGCTGGCTGCGGCCGCTGTGGACCGGCGAGGAGATCTGGTGCCAGCTGTTCAGCGAGCCCGGCGCCGGCTCCGACCTGGCCGGCCTGGCCACCAGGGCGGTGCCCGAGCCGGACGGCGACGGCCCCGCGGCCTGGCGGGTCAACGGGCAGAAGGTCTGGACCTCCCAGGCGCACCAGGCCCGCTGGGCGATCCTGGTCGCCCGCACCGACCCGGACGTGCCCAAGCACGCCGGGCTGAGCTACTTCGTCGTCGACATGACCGCGCCCGGCGTCGAGGTCAGGCCGCTGCGCCAGCTCACCGGCGAGGCCGAGTTCAACGAGGTGTTCCTGTCCGACGTGATCATCCCCGACGCCCAGCGGCTCGGCGCGGTCGGCGAGGGCTGGCGCGTCGCCACGGCCACGCTGATGAACGAGCGGGTCGCGATCGGCGGCCGGACGATGCCGCGCGAGGGCGGGATGATCGCCGGCGCCGTCCGGGCCTGGCGGCAGCGGCCCGAGCTGCGCACCCCGGGACTGCACGACAAGCTGCTGCGGCTCTGGGTGGACGCGGAGGTGGCCAGGCTGGCCGGCGCCCGGCTGCGCCAGCAGCTCGCGGTCGGCCAGCCGGGCCCCGAAGGCTCCGCCGCCAAGCTCGTGTTCGCCCGCCTCAACCAGGAGATCTCCGGGTTCGAGGTCGAGCTGGCCGGCGGCGAGGGGCTGCTCTACGACGACTGGACGATGCGCAGGCCGGAGGGCGCGAACTTCTACGGCCGCGGGCCCGGCTACCGCTACCTGCGGGCCAAGGGGAACTCGATCGAGGGCGGTACCTCGGAGATCCTGCGCAACATCGTCGCCGAGCGGGTGCTCGGCCTGCCGCCGGAAATCCGGGTCGACAAGGACGTGCCGTGGAAGGACCTGCCGCGATGACCGAGATCCCGGATCTCCTCTACAGCGAGGCGGAGAACGACCTGCGGCAGGCGGTAAGGTCGCTTTTTTCCGAACGGTGCCACCCCGCTGATGTGATCGCCAGGACCGAGACCGCGGAAACCTACGACGCGGCGCTCTGGCAGGCGCTGGCCGGCGAGCTCGGCTGCGCCGGGCTGCTGGTGCCGGAGGCGCTGGGCGGCGCGGGCGCGTCCTACCGCGAGGCCGCGGTGGTCGCCGAGGAAGCAGGCCGGTCGGTCGCGCCGGTTCCGTACCTGGGCAGCGCGGTCGTGGCCACCGCAGCGCTGCTGTCGGCGCTGGCCGCTTCCGGCTCGCAGCACGACGCCGAGCAGGACCGCAAGCTGCTCGCCGCGCTGGCCGCGGGCACCGTCACCGCCGCGCTGGCCGTGCCGTTCGAGACCGGGCCCGGCAGCGAGCTGCCCGCCACGATCAGGGTGGTCGGCCCGCTGGCCGGCGACATGTCCGGCGCGCCGCGGCTCACCGGCACCGCGCCCCGGGTGGCCGACGCGCTGCCCGCCGACGTGCTGCTGGTGCCCGCCGACGGCGTGCCGTACGGGCTGTACGCGGTGGACGCAACCGCGTTCGGCGTGACCAGGACGCCGGTGGTGTCGCTGGACGCGACCCGGCAGCTGTGCGACCTGACCTTCGACGCGACGCCGGCCCGGCGGATCGCCGGGGGCGACGCCGCCTCGGCCGCGGTCTTCGCCGCGCTCGCCGCCGGGACGGCGATGCTCGCCGCCGAGCAGCTCGGCCTGGCCGAGCAGTGCGTCGCGATGACCGTGGCCTACGCGAAGGAACGCCGCCAATTCGCCCGCCAGATCGGTTCGTTCCAGGCCATCAAGCACCGGCTGGCCGACCTGTGGGTGTCGGTCGCCCAGGCGCGGGCCGCGGCCAGGTACGCCGCCGCGTGCCTGGCCGGCAACGACCCGGACGCCGCGGTGGCCGTCTCGATGGCCAAGGCCTACTGCGGCGACGTGGCCGTCAAGGCCGCCGAAGAGTGCGTGCAGCTGCACGGCGGCATCGGCTTCACCTGGGAGCACCCCGCGCACCTGTACCTCAAGCGGGCCAAGAGCGGATCGATCGCGTTCGGCACGCCGGACCGGCACCGGGCCGTGATCGGCCGGCTCGTCGGCCTCCCCGGGCCGGGGGAGACCGCGCCTGAGGAGAGCGCGTGAAGTCCGTCGCCGGCGCGGGCGCCGTCGTCACCGGGGCCGGCAGCGGCATCGGCGCCGCGCTGGCCCGCAGGCTGGCCGCCGAGGGCGCCAGGGTCGTGGTGAACGACATCAACGCGGACTCGGCCGCCGCGGTGGCGGCATCCTGCGGCGGCGTGGCCGTTCCCGGCGACGCCGCCAGCGAGGACGGGGTGACCGCGCTGATCGGCGCGGCCACCGAAGCGCTCGGCGCGATCGACCTGTACTGCGCCAACGCCGGCGTGGGCACCTCGGGCGGAGCCGACGCGTCCGAGGCGGACTGGGAACTGTCCTGGCAGGTCAACGTGATGGCGCACGTCCGGGCGGCCCGGCTGCTGCTGCCACCCTGGCTGGAGCGGGGGAGCGGTCACCTGATCTGCACCGTCTCGGCGGCCGGCCTGCTCACCATGCTCGGCACGGCGCCGTACTCGGTGACCAAGCACGCCGCGCTCGCCTTCGCCGAGTGGCTGAAGCTCACCTACGCTCATCGCGGCCTGTCCGTGCAGGCGCTCTGCCCGCAGGGCGTCCGCACCCCGATGCTCGAATCGTCTGGGACGGCCGGGAAGATGCTGCTGGGCGACTCGGCCATCGAGCCCGAGGAGGCGGCCGGCGTGGTGCTGGCGGCCATCGCCGACGGCAGGTTCCTGATCCTGCCGCACCCCGAGGTGGCCCAGATGTACGCGGGCCGCGCCGCGGATCCCGACCGCTGGCTGGCAGGCATGAACAAGCTCCAGCGCCGCCTGGAGCAAATGTGAGATCCGGCCTGTCCGAAACCTAGCTGAAACATCAGTTCACCAGGGAGCTAGTCACGTTGCCTCGCGCTTAACGAGCGGGAAACGGGTCCGAAACCCGGCCATGGGACAAATGGGGTTCCGAATGACGGCTCCCTGGAGGTCCGGTGGTTCCCTATCCGAGTTGGCTGAGTGCTGGGGACAACGCCTGGCAGCTGACGGCGGCGACGCTCGTCGGGCTGATGAGCATTCCGGCTCTTGCCGTCTTGTACGGCGGCATCGTGCAGCGCAAGTGGGCGATGAACACCGTGCTGATGGTGTTCAGCACGTTCTGCCTCACGCTCATCGTCTGGGTCCTGTGGGCCTTCAAGATGAGCTTCGGCACGCCGTGGATCCACACGTTCATCGGCCGCCCTGGCTCGGTGCTCGGGCCGGGCGCCGAGCAGGGCCGGGCGGTCATCCCGCTGCTGGTCGGGCTGATGCCGAAGTTCCGGTTCCCCGAGTCGTCCCTGGTGTACTTCCAGTTCGTGTTCGCCGCGATCACGCCGATCCTGTTCATCGGCAGCGTGATCGGCCGGATCAAGTTCAAGGTCTGGCTGATCTTCGTGCCGCTGTGGATCACCTTCGCCTACTCGGTCAACGCGTTCCTGGTCTGGGGCGGCGGCTACTGGGGCGGCAAGGGCGCGCTGGACTACAGCGGCGGCTACGTGATCCATCTCGCGGCCGGCGTGTCCGGCTTCGTCGCCGCCGCGGTCATCGGGCCGAGGCTGCAGCGCGACCGCGACCGCGCGGTGCCCAGCAACCTGCTGTTCGTCGCGCTCGGCGCGGGCATCCTGTGGCTGGGCTGGAACGGGTTCAACGGCGGTGACCCCTACTTCGCCGGCGCGGACGCGTCGTCCGCCGTGATCAACACGAACCTGGCCACCGCGGTCGCGATGATGACCTGGATCGTCATGGATATGTCGTTCGGCCGGGAGCGGAAGGCGACCTTCCTCGGCGGGGTCAACGGCATGATCTGCGGCCTGGTCGGCATCACGCCGGCCGCCGGCCTGGTCAACGGCTACGGCGCGATCGTCATCGGCCTGGTCGACTCCGTGATCGTCTGGGTGGCCTGGACCTACCTGCCCCGGTACGTCTGGCCGTTCAACAAGGTGGACGACGCGCTCGGGGTGGTCTACACGCACGGCATCGCCGGGCTCGGCGGCGGCCTGATGGTCGGCCTGCTCGCCGACCCGAAGATGATCGAGTACATCGGGCTGGGCAAGAACTCGTCGATCTCGGGCGCGGGCCTGTTCTACGGCCACCCCAAGCAGCTGGCCATCCAGGCGGGCGCCGCGCTGACCATCATCGTCTGGGACGCCCTGGTCACCTTCGCGATCCTGCGCGGCATCGGGCTGTTCATGAAGCTGCGCATGCCCGACGACGAGCTGGAGATCGGCGACGTCGCGGTGCACGGCGAGGAGGCCTACCCGTCCGAGGATCTGGTCCGGGTGGGCACCGGGGCGATGGCCGCGGCCCCGGCCGACGGGCTGGCTCGCGAAGCGGAGCGGGTGGCCGGGCTGGAGTGACGGTGCCGGTTATGATTCCAAGCATGTCCTTGGAACCGGACCCGCCCGCCCGGACCGGCCAGCGACGGCGGCTGGTCGATGACCCGCGCAGCATCCGCGCGCTGGCCGACCCGCTGCGCCTGCGGCTGCGGTCGATCATCGGCCGCAACGGCCGGGTCACGGCCGCAGACGCGGCCCGTGAGCTGGGCATCAGCCACGGGCTGGCCTCGCACCACCTGCGCCAGCTGGCCAAGTACGGGTTCGTCGAGCAAGTGCAGGGCGCGGACGGCCGCGAGCGGCCCTGGCAGCTGACGGCAACCTCGGACATCTTCGAGGGGGCCGAAGACCAGCCGGGCGGCCCGGCGGCGGTCGCGGTGCTCCAGCGGATCGCGGGGGAGCAGTCGCTGGTGGATCTGGGCGACTGGCACGACCGCCGCGCGGCCTGGACGCCAGGCTGGCGCAAGAACTCCGGGCTGATGAGCAGCACCGTCTACCTGACCGAGGAAGAGCACGCCGGGCTGATCGCGGACATCGACAAGCTGTTCTCCCGCTACGTCGAGGAACGCCCCCTCGACGACCTCGCCGCCCGCCCGCCCGGCTCGGTGGCGGTGGACTTCACCATCGTCGTGGTACCCCAGGAACCCACCCAGGCCGGCCACTAACCCAGCCTGAAAGCCGCCGCGTATGCCAAGCGGTTGCTTGACATATGGGCGGCGGGCCCGGCAAGATGCCAAGCATGTACTTGGAATCGATACGGCGCGCGCTCGGGCAGCGGCAGGTGCGGCTGCTGCTCGGGGCCGGGCTGATCTCGCTGACCGGCGACTGGGTGCTGCGGGTGGGACTGGCCTACTACGTTTACCGGCTGACCGGCTCGACGCTGGCGTCGGCTCTCATGCTGCTGGCGTCGTTCCTGCCGCAGATCGTGCTGGGCTCCCTGGCCGGGGTGTTCGTCGACAGGTGGGACCACCGGACCACGATGATCGCCACGGACCTGCTGCTGGCCGCGGGCCTGCTGCCGCTGCTGGCCGTCCGGCACGCCGACCAGGTGTGGATCGTCTACGCGGTGATGGCCTGGGAGGGCTGCGTGCAGCAGTTCTTCGGGCCGGCCGAGCAGGCGCTGCTGCCGCGGCTGACCGACGACGCCCACCTGGTCACGGTCAACGCCCTGAGCGGGCAGAACGCCAGCCTGTCGCGGCTGGTCGGCTCGGCGCTCGGCGGCATCGCCGCGGCGGCCGGCGGCATCACGACGGTGGCCCTGGTCGACGCCGTGAGCTTCTGCGTGTCCGCGGCGGTGATCGCGCGGATCTCCGGCGGGCGGAGCGCGGCTCGCGAGCGCGCGGCCGGCACCTCGGTCCGGCAGCGGGTCGGACGGCTGCGTGCCGAATGGGCGGACGGGCTGCGGATCTCGGCCCGGCAGCGGGTGCTGCGGGTAATCATGATCTTCATGCTCGTCACCAGCGTGGGCGAAGGGATCATGAGCACGCTGTTCGCGCCGTTCGTCCGGTCGGTGCTGCACGGCAGCGCCGCCGGCTACGGCCTGGTCGTCTCGGCGCAGGCGGTCGGCGGCATCGTGGGCGGCCTGGCGGCCGCGCTGGTCGGCGACCGGTTTCCGGCGGCCCGCGTGCTCGGCTGGTCCGCGCTCGCGTTCGGCTTCATCGACCTGGCCATGTTCCTGTACCCGCTGGCCTGGGTCGCGGTCTGGCCGGCCGCTGTCTTCATGGTCGTGGTCGGCCTGCCCGGCGCGGTGCTGATCGCCGCCGCGATGACGCTGATCCAGCGCGCGACCGCCGACGGCCATCGCGGCCGGGTCTTCGGCGCGCTCACCGCCGTGGAAGGCGTCGCGCTCGTCACCGGGACGATCGCCGCGGGGTTCGGAGGCCAGGTGCTCGGCATCGTGCCGGTACTGGCCGTGCAGGGCGGCGGCTTCGTCGCGGCGGGCCTGCTCGTGCTCGTCACGCTCCGGCCCGGTGACCTCCCGCTCGCGGCCCGCCCGGCGGTGCCCGTCCCGGCGGCAGAGCCTGCGCGTGAGTCAGTGGCCGCGGAACGCCTCCTCTAGCCACCAGGAGCCGCGCTTGGCGGTGACCTTCGCGTCGATCACCAGCGGGCGCTCCCGCGGGCCGTCCAGCCAGTGCTTCAGCTGCGCCAGGTCCTCGCGACGGCGCACCGTCACCCCGTCGCAGCCGAACCCCCGGCCGATCTGCGCGAGGTCAGCCGGCGGGAAGGTCACCGTGTCCAGTGGGTGCCCGTCCGGGCGGAAGTGGTGGACCTCGGCGCCGAATGCCTCGTCGTCGTAGATCACGATCACCATCGGCAGCCCCAGCCGGACGGCGGTCTCGAGCTCGCTGATCCCCATCAGCGCGCCGCCGTCGCCGAGCGCGGCGACGGTCAGCCTGCCCGGCCGGGCGATCGCGGAGCCGATCGCCGACGCCAGGCCGAGCCCGACCGACTGATAGGCCTGCGTGAAGCAGAAGCCATGCGTGTCGGGCACGGACAGGAACATGCTCGGGTAGCCCATGAAGTTACCGGAGTCCACGGCCACGATTCGCTCCGCGGGCAGCAGGTCATCCAGCCCGATGGACAGCGTCCGCGGGTCGATCCGGTCCGGTTCGCCGTCGTCGGAGTAGGGAACGTCGCGCCAGCGGCCCTCACGGGCGATCCGCTCCCGCAGCGATGCCGTCCGGTAGCCGACGCCCTCGCCGTCCCGGCCCGCGCCGCCGGCCCCAGCCGCAGCCCCGCCCCCGGCCGACAACGCGTCAGCCACCGCGCGCGCGGTCGTCCCGGCGTCGCCCAGCACCCCGAGCTGCACGGGCAGGTGCGCCCCGATCGCCGCCGCGTCGTCGTCCACCTGGACGACCCGGCAGCCGGGAGCGATCAGCCTCCCGTGCCGCGTCGTCCACATGTTCAGCGAGCAGCCCCAGGCCACCAGCAGGTCCGCGCCGCCGATCAGCTCGGCGGCGAGCGGCGTCGCGAACCCGCCGCTCACGTCCAGATCCCAGGGGCCGCCGCGGAACAGCCCCTTGGCGGCGGCCGAGGTGGCCAGCAGCGCGCCGCACGCCGCGGCCAGCCGCTCCAGCTCAGGCGCGGCGCCGCGCGCCCCCCGGCCGGCCACGAATACCGGGCGCTCCGCCCCGGCCAGCAGCCCGGCCAGCGCGGCGGCCGCCCCGGCCGCCGGCGCCGCCGGCAGCAGCGGCAGCTCCGCGGGCACGGCCGGCGGGTCACACCCAGCTGCCTGCACGTCGAGCGGCATCGCCAGCAGCACCGTGCGCCGCTGTCTGGCCGCGGTCCGCCACGCGCGCACGGCGTCGGCCACCGCGGACTGCGGCGAGTGCAGCCGCTCCGGCACCGCGCCGACCGCGGCGGCGAGCGCGGCCACGTCGATGCGGAAGTTGGACCGCACCGCGGCTCCGGCCACGTCGGGGGCGAGCACGACGAGCGGCGTCCGGCTCTTCGCCGCCTCGGTGATGCCGGTCAGCGCGTTGGTCAGGCCCGGCCCCTGGTGCACCGAAAGCAGTCCCGGCGTACCGGTCATCCTGGCCCACGCGTCGGCCATGCTGGCGGCGCCGCATTCGTGCCGGGCGGCGATGAACCTGACGCCGCGGGCCCGCAGCGCGTTGGTCACGTGGAAGTTGCCGCTGCCCACCACGCCGAACACCGTATCGGCGCCCAGCTCGGCCAGCGCGGCGGCGACCGCCTCCGCGACCAGCATCAGCCGCGGCCGGCCGGCTCGACCAGGGCGAGCGCCCGGCACGGGCTGCCCGACCCGCCGGTGATCGGCAGCGGGCCCGCGATCACCACGCTGCCCTGGGCGGGCAGCAGGGCCAGGTTGCGCAGCTGGGTCAGGCCGTACTTGCCCGCGCCGAGCAGCGACGAATGGCACGGGAACGGCGGGTCGAAGGAGTGCGCGGCGCCGGCGTCGGTGCCGACGGTCTCCACGCCGATCCCGATCACCGGCGCCTCGGCGGCCAGCCAGCGGGCGCACTCGACCGACATCCCCGGCGTGTGCGGGCCGGTCTCGCTGGCGTTGAGGAACTCATCCTGGTCGTGCGAGCGGGCATCCCAGCCGGTCCGGTAGAGCAGCCAGCCGCCGGCCGGCAGCGGGCCGTGCTCGTCCTCCCAGCCCCTGATGTGATCCACTTCGAGCAGGAAGTCGGGGTCGGCCGCCGCCTGGCTGGTGAAGTCGAGCACGGCCGCGGGCGCGAGCAGCCTGGCCACCGGCACCTGCGCGACATCATCGAGGTTCGCCCCGGTCACCCAGTGCACCGGCGCGTCGAAGTGGGTGCCGGTGTGCTCGCCGGTGCTGATGTCGTTCCAGTACCAGGCGGGGCCGCGCTCGTCGTACCTGCTGATCTCCCGCAGCGTGAAGGTGGAAGTGTTTCCGAACGGCTCCGGCAACCTGATCACCGGCGTCGTCGCGTTGAGCGGCGCGGTGAGATCGACCACGGCGATGCTCTCGTTGCGGATCGCCTCGACGAGAGCGGTGAGCACGGACATGACGCGCCTCCTTGCACTGACCGGCGGACTGCCCGCCAGAGGCAGAATAGTGAACATGGTGCCCCTCGTTCCCACCGCCCGGACCCTGGTGACCGACGACGGCGTTCCGATCGACGCGGCGCACCTGCCCGGCGACACGGACCTGGTCTTCCTGGTCGCGCACGGCTTCACGCTGTCCTGGCAGCGGCCGGCCGTCTGGCGGATCGCGACCAGGCTGCGCAGGCTCGGCGGGGTGATCAGCTTCGACTTCCGCGGGCACGGCCGGTCGGGCGGCCTGTCCACCCTCGGCGACCTCGAGATCCGGGACCTGGACGTGGTCGTCAGGTACGCCAGGGAACTGGGCTACCAGCGGATCGCCGCGGTCGGGTTCTCGATGGGGGCATCGATCGTGGTGCGCTACGCCGGGCTGGTCGGCGGGCTGGACGCGGCGGTGTCGGTGAGCGGCCCCGGGCACTGGTACTACCGGGGAACCGAGCGGATGCGCCGGGTGCACTGGACGGTCGAGCGGCGGTCAGGGCGGCTGCTGACCAAGCGGTTCCTGAACACCAGGATCAGCTCGGGCCGCTGGGATCCGTGCCCGTGCCGCCCGATGAGGCGGCCGCGCTCATCGCCCCCATCCCGCTGCTGATCGTGCACGGCGACGAGGATCCCTACTTTCCCGTGTACCACGCGCAGCGGCTGTACGACGCCGCGGCCG
>DASXME010000255.1:0-8460 GCA_036495825.1 Streptosporangiaceae bacterium | reverse complement strand
GAGCTCGGAGTCGGTCAGGTCGCGCTCGACCACGCGGCGGATGCCGGTCGCGCCGATCTCCGCCTCGACGCCCAGGTAGACGCCGTTGATACCGTACTGGCCGTCCACCCAGGTGCAGACGGGCAGCACCGTGCCGGCGTCCTCGGCCACCGCGCGGGCCATCCTGGCCGCGGCCGCGGACGGGGCGTAGTAGGCGGACCCGGTCTTGAGCAGCTTGACGATCTCGGCGCCGCCGTCCCTGGTGCGCTGGACCAGGTTCTCGATCTCGTCCGCGGGCAGCAGGTCTGCCAGCGGCTTGCCGTCCACTGTGCAGGCCGAGGGCACCGGGACCATCGTGTCGCCGTGCGAGCCGAGGGTCAGCGTCCGCACCGAGCCGACCGGCACGCCGAGCCGCTCGGCCACGAAGTTGCTGAACCTGGCCGTGTCCAGCATGCCGGCCTGGCCCATCACCCGGTGCGACGGGAAGCCGCTGGCGCCGGCCGCGAGCGCGGTCATCTCGTCCAGCGGGTTGGAGACGACGATCAGGACGGCGTCCGGCGCGTGCTTGACGACGTTCTCGGTCACGCTGCGCACGATCTTGGCGTTGACCCCGATCAGGTCCATCCGGCTCATCCCCGGCTTGCGCGGCAGGCCGGCCGTGACGATCACGATCTGCGAGCCCGCGATGGCCTCGTAGCCCTCGCCGTCCCGCCCGGTGGTCTGGCCGGTGACCTTGGTCTCGAAGCCTTCCACCGGGCGTGACTGGCTCATGTCGAGCGCGAGCCCCTCCGGCTTGCCCTCGACGATGTCGGTGAGCACGACCTCGTCGAAGATGTCGTACTCGGCGAGCCGCTGCGCCGTGGTTGAGCCGTAGAATCCGGCTCCGACGACGGTTACCTTGCCTGAACGGGCCATGTCCCGCGTTCTCCTTTGCTCCGCGTATTTCCGGCTGACGGCGGCTAGCCGATGAGTTCGTCCATCTTGGCACGGAGGTTCTCGTCCAGTGCGTTGAGGAACTCCTGCGTGGTCAGGAACGGGGTGTCCCCGCCGACCAGGAGCGCCAGATCCTTGGTCATCTGGCCGTTCTCTACCGTCTGCACGCACACCTGCTCGAGCGCGGTGGCGAACCCGGTCAGCGCGGGCGTCCCGTCCAGCTTGCCGCGGTGCGCCAGGCCGCGGGTCCACGCGAAGATCGAGGCGATCGGATTGGTCGAGGTGGGCTTGCCCTGCTGGTACTGCCGGTAGTGCCGGGTCACCGTGCCGTGCGCGGCTTCCGCCTCCACGGTGCGGCCGTCCGGCGTCATCAGCACGCTGCTCATCAGCCCGAGCGAGCCGAAGCCCTGCGCGACCACGTCGGACTGCACGTCGCCGTCGTAGTTCTTGGTGGCCCAGACGATGCCGCCGTCCCACTTGAGGACCTGCGCGACCATGTCGTCGATCAGCCGGTGCTCGTAGGTGATCCCGGCCGCCTCGAAGTCCGCCTTGAACTCGCTCTCGAAGATCTCGGCGAACAGGTCCTTGAACCGGCCGTCGTAGGCCTTGAGGATCGTGTTCTTGGTGGACAGGTAGAGCGGGTAACGGCGGTCGAGCGCGTACCGCATGGTGGTGCGGGCGAAGTCACGGATCGAGTCGTCGAAGTTGTACATGCCCATGGCGATGCCGCCGCCGGTGAACTTGGCCACCTCGATCTCGATCGGCCGGTCCCCCGCGTCGGGAACGTACGAGATCGTCACGGTGCCGGGGCCGGGGACGACGAAGTCGCTGGCCCGGTACTGGTCGCCGTGCGCGTGACGGCCGATGATGATGGGCTTGGTCCAGGTCGGCACGAGCCGCGGGATGCTGGACACGACGATCGGCTCGCGGAACACGACGCCGCCCAGGATGTTGCGGATGGTGCCGTTCGGCGAGCGCCACATCCGCTTCAGCCCGAACTCCTCGACCCGCTGTTCGTCCGGCGTGATCGTGGCGCACTTGACGCCCACGCCGGTGGCCTTGATGGCGTGCGCCGCATCGATCGTCACCTGGTCGTCGGTGGCGTCCCGGTTCTGGATCGACAGGTCGTAATACTCGAGGTCGATATCCAGGTACGGCAGGATCAGCTGGTCCTTGATGTACTGCCAGATGATCCGCGTCATCTCGTCGCCGTCAAGCTCGGCAACGGGATTGGTTACCTTGATCTTGGGCATGCAGCCGATTTCCCTTCCGCGCACGTTAGCCCGCACCGTTGCCAGGCTCGCCGTCTGCAAGGCTACCCGTGCGGGCGGGGCCGCCTTGCGGCCCGGTCTTCAGCTGGCTGGCCGGCTGCTCACGACGACGCGGGCAGCACGAGTGCGGCGACCAGAATGGACGCGCCCAGGCTGGCCAGCAGCAGGACATCGGTCAGCCGGCCCCGGGATACGAGCATCCCGGCCGTGCGCTCGGGCAGCACCAGCCGCGCGACGGACGCCAGCAGCACCGCGCACCCCACGGCCAGCATGCCCGCCTTGGCGTGCCGCGGGGCCAGCCCCAGCCAGGTCAGGCCGCCCGCGGTCCCGGCCAGCGCGATCGCGTAGGGCAACTGAGCCCAGCGCGGGCCGCCCGCAGGACCTGAGGCGCGGGCCGCGTGGCCGGCGTGCTTGGTCGCCGCTGGGCTCGCCTTGTCCACCCGGTGATCCTATCTCCGGGCCGGCCGCCGCGCGGACGAGCACACGGAACGCTTATTCGGCGTCACAGAACGGTTATGACTGCCCACGCAGAGGGTAACCAGAACGTGAGACATCACTGACTGCTCCGCTAGGCGGGAGGTACTGGATGGAAGGCCCCTACATTCGTGTCGAGGACAGCGGCGAGGTTATCCCGCTGCGCGCGGGGGTGACGACCGTCGGGCGAGGCAGCTCCGTGGACATCCGGCTGCGAGACCCGAGCGTCTCCAAGCTGCACGCCGAGATCATCCGGCGCGGAGAGTACGCCTACGTGGCTGACCTGGGATTATCTCGCAACGGGACCCGGGTCAACGGCCGTCCCGCGGCCCGCCGCGTGCTCGAGGACGGCGACGTTGTGAGCTTCGGCGCGGCGCGCTGCCGGATGGGCGGCCTGGCCCAGGATGACATCGCCGCCGACGTCGAATTGCGCAGGCCAGCCGCCCCCGAGCTGACCCGGCGCGAACTCGACGTGCTGACCTCGCTGTGCCGCCCAGCGCTGTCCGACGAGGCGTTCGTCGCGCCGGCCACCGCCCGTGAGATCGCGTCCGACCTGGTCGTCACCGAGGCCGCGGTCAAGCAGCACCTGCTGCGGCTGTACCAGAAGTTCCGCATTCCCGAGGGCGCGAACCGGCGCACCAGGCTGGCGAACGAGGTGGTCGCGCTCGGGCTGGTCCGGCCGCTGCCGCCGTCGGGGAAGGCGGAGCCCACGCCGGGACACGCGCCCGCGGCGGGTGCCACGGCTGCATCCGGCGGGGTGCCGGGCCCGGCCGCCGCGGGCATGCCGTCCCAGCGAGGACCGTTGCCGGCCGGGTCGCCGGCGCTGCCGGGACCGGCAGGCCGCGCGCTGCCGGGGATCGCGGTGGCGGCCCGCTGATCCCGTGCGGTGCTGATCAGATGCGGTGCTGATCACGTGCAGTGCTGATCACGTGCAGGAGGAGCTGACCGCCTGGGTGTGCATCGTCTGGTAGAGGCAGTCGAACACGCCGGGGTGGATATAGGTGGCATCGCCCGCCGACCCTGTGTACGCGCGCAGGTAGTAGAGCCGGTCTACCTGCGGGTCGCCGGCCGGGACCTCCGCGGGCAGCGTGGTGCCCGAATTTGCTCCGTCGAGGAACAGGAAAGCGAAAGCCTGACGGCGGCCGGAGAAGGTCGAGCTGACGTTGTTCACGCATCCGCCCGGCGGGCCGAACTGCGCCTGGTGGTACACCGATATCTCGTTCAGCCAGATCGAGGTGCCGGACCCGTAGCCGAGGCTCGCGAGGTCGGTGGCGAACTGGACGGTCTTGGCCCGGTAGCCGGCCGGCGGGTACGTGTTGCCGGGGTCGCCGGTGCAGTATTCGTAGTCGGACGCGTCGGTGTACGAGTGAACAGCCCAGGTCCAGGGCCTGACCCCGGTGCAGGTGGCGCAGTTATTGAGGTGCTGGGAGTAGGTGAGCCAGTACGGCTGGCTGGTCGTCGACCCGCCGGTCCCTTCCACCGGCGCGGTCTGCGAGGCCACGCCGCTGCTGTAGTCGCCGGCCACGATGCCGCTGTTCAGCTGGTTGGCCGCCGGGCCCGACGTGAGCTCGCACTTGCCGCCGCAGGTGTTCAGCACCGCCATGTAGTACTGGGCGGCGAGCACCGGGCCGCACCAGTTGGTGTTGGTACTCGACGTGCCGTCCGCGGTGCACTGCGCGGTGGACAGCAGGTTCCCGCCGTCGGGGATGTAGAAGTCCTGCGGGCTCGCCGGGATCGAGCCCAGCGAGTTGCCGGCCAGCTGGGAGCTGCCGAAGTCGGGCTCGCCCCACGGCGAGAGGATGTGCACGCGCGCGCCGCACGGGTGCGACGCGCACGAGCCGCTGCCGCCGGGCGGCGGGCCGGCCGATCCGCTCAGCAGCACGCAGTCGTTGCCGCTCGGGTCCGAGCCGTCGGCGCACAGGCTGTACTCATCCACGAACGCGGTGATCGCGGTCTTGTAGGCGGCGATCGCCGGGGCGAGTATCGCGTTGTCCGGGATGGCCGGGCTCTGCAGGCCGGGATTGAGGTTGCGGTAGTCGTAGTCCGGCTTGAACGCGATCTGGACCGCGACCCCGGCCTGCCGGGCCGCGTCGAGCCACCAGTCCAGGCAGGCCTGCTCGTTGGCCAGCGCCTGGAGATGGAACGAGGCCCACTGGCTGCCGGGCGGATCATACTGCGTGACCAGCGAGGCGCTGGCCGAGTCCGGCAGCGCGATGTCCCACGGGACGCTGACCCGCACGGTTCCTGAGTGCAGGCCGGCGAACCAGCCCTGCCCGTCGACCGGGTTCGGGCTCTGGTTGAGCATGACCTGCTGCGCGGCCGGGCCGTTCACCGGCGGCGCGCCCGAGCTGAGCCATTTCTCGCCGTTGTCGCAGTTGTTGATCGAGCCGTCGTGGATCCCGATCGTGATGGAGCTGGCCGCCCGCGCCGCAGGCGCGGCCGAGATCGGCGAGCCTGCCGCCAGGCAGGCCGAGGCCAGGGCCAGCGTTGCTGCTAAGGCTGCGGACCGCGCTCTCATCCATCGGCTCCTGTCTGTCGGGGTTGAATTTCCGGGTTACAGGTGCTGCAGCCGGGACTGCACCGTGCTCGCCAGGTGGCGCAGGGCCGGCCAGTGCCAGGTCAGGCCGGAGGTCGGCCAGAAGTCGTGCGGCCGCGAGATCGCGGCGGCGGCGCCGGCCACGGCCAGCACGGTCAGCACCGACATGGCGAGCCCGGCCGACAGCCGGGATCTGGTGGCCGCGCCGAGCAGCTGGGTCAGTTGCCGCCGCGGCGCGCTCGACCCGGGGCCGAAGGCGTAGAACGCGATGAACGCGCCGGCCGCGTAGCCCCCCGCCGCGGGATACGACGGGACCGCGATGAGCGTCACGGCCGCCGCGACCGCCGCCGCGGTCAGCGCGAGCGGCGCGAGCAGCACGGTGGCCAGCAGCGCGCGCAGCAGCGCCCACGGCGTCGTGATCACCGAGACGAACACGTCGCTGGCCCTGGCGCCGCGCGCCGCGCGCCGCCGGGACAAGCCGTCGCGGGCGCGTTCGGCGGTGCGCAGCAGCACGATGGTCACGAGCGCGACGACCGTGCCCGCCACCGGCGCCAGCACGCTGGCCGCGACGGCGATCACCATCGTGGCCAGGCTCAGCAGCCGCGGCAGCCGGGAGCCGGTCCTGGCGGCCTTGCCCGCCGCCGGCTTGTCCGCGGCGGCGGACGCCGAGGGAGCCGGGGCGGCGCCGTTGGAGCCTGCTCGCGACCTCGCAGCGGCGAACGCGGCGTCGTAGGACACTGGCGGGAGCAGGTCGGCGTAGTCATCGGGGCCGCGCGGGCCGGGCGGCTGGCGGGTCCACGAACGGGGCGGCGCGGCGGCGGAGACGGGCAGCTGGGTCGCGGCCGCCGCCTGGCTCCCGGCCGCTCCCGGGGTCATCGCGGGCCGGTCCATCAGCGTGCCGGGCGCCGCGGCAGAACTGCCGGCCAGCCCGGCCGCTCCCCCGCTCCCCGCGGCCAGCCCGGCGATCCCGGCGGCCCCGGCGGCCCCGGCGGCCCCGGCCGCCGCGCCGCCGCCGGCGGTCCCGACGGGCTCCGCGGACAGGTCGAGCGCGGCGCAGGCCGTACTGAGCTGGATCGCGGACGGCCGGCGTACGGGCTCGCGGCAGAGCGCGGCCGCCACCAGCGGCATCAGCGGGGGCGGGATCCCGTTGACGTCCGGCTGGCCGGAGACGATCCGGTAGAAGATCGCCTCGTAGGACCCGGTGCCGTACGGTGGCCGGCCGGTCGCCGCGAAGGCCACCGTGCTGCCCCACGAATGCACGTCGGTGGGCGGTCCGCTCGGGTGCCCCTCGACGACCTCGGGGGCCAGGTAGCCCGGCGTGCCCATGAACATGCCGGCCTGGGTGATCCTGGTCGCGTCCGGCGGCTGCGCGATGCCGAAGTCGATCAGCACAGGAACGCCGCCCGACATCACCACGTTGGCCGGCTTGAGGTCGCGGTGCACCACGCCCGCCGCGTGCACGGCGGCGAGCCCCTCGGCCAGCCCCCAGGCCAGCCGCTCGAGCGGCCGGCCGCGCAGCGGGCCGTCCTGCCTGACCGCCTGGTCCAGGGTGTGGCCGGCCACGTAGCGCGTCACCACGTAGGGAATGTCGCCGGTTACGTCGGCGTCGATGACCTCCGCGACGAACGGGCTGCGCACCCGCTGCATGGTCTCGAACTCGCGGCCGAGCCGGCGGCGGGCGTCCGGGTCGGCCGCGACGCCGGGACGGAGCACCTTGATCGCGACCACCCGGTCCTGCTCGTCCTGGGCGCGGTGCACAACCCCCATGCCGCCTTCGCCGATTCGCTCGAGAAGACGGTAAGGACCGAGTCGGTCCGGCATCGGGGTTGGCACGGCCATCGCACCGCCACCTTACGGGAAGGCTGCCCGCTGCTGCGGCGCCAGCGGAAGGGCTTGCTGCGGGCAGGCTGGCAGAAGCCTGCATACAGTCTGACGTTCGCGGGGGCCGGCAAGTTGCGCCGGCGGCCTAGGTTCCGGCTATCAGCCGGCGCAGGATCTGTGCGGCCTGCGCGTTCTGGTCCGCGTAGGCGACCAGCCCCCTGGCCAGCTCGGCTAGCCATTCGTCCACCGGGGCCGGCCGGCGGGACAGCACGACACCGCGAACCTCCTTGCAGATCTCGGCGGTGACCTGGCCGCGCTCGCTGGTCAGCGTCAGCACCTGCTCGCCCAGCCGGACCGTGATCTTCGATACCTCGCCGGGCCGCCCGCGCATCCGGTCTCGCGCGGTGCGGTCGCGCAGCACGCTGACCACCCCGGGGGGCAGCGCCTCGCCGAGCGAGTCGGTGAGCACCCGCGCGTACACCGCGACGTCCGCGCTGTCGGCGCGCAGCGCGGCCGCGACCAGGTCAAACGAGAGTGCGTCCGATGGCTCGGTCATGGCGGCTCCGTTCGGTCCGATCTACGGGCGCAGCGGCGGATTCCCGCGGCCCGCCAGGGCGCGCGAGGACGGGAGGCGGGTCACCGTCCGGTGAACGTCGCCTTCCCCGGCCCATTCTCGATGAAACTGCGCATTCCCGCGCGCAGGTCCTCGGTAGCGAACAGCCCGGCGAAGTGCAGCCGCTCGATTTCCAGGCCGGCGTCCAGGCCGACCTCGAGCCCCTCGTCGATAGCCTGCTTGGCCGCGGCCAGCGCGACCGCGGGCCCGGCGGCGAAGCGGCCTGCCAGTTCCCGCGCGGCCTGATGCACCTCCGCGTCGGGCACTACCCGGTCCGCCAGGCCGATGGCCAGCGCCTCGTCGGCCTGCACGAAGCGCCCGGTGTAGACGATGTCCTTGGCCCGGGCCGGGCCGACCAGGCGCGGCAGCCGCTGGGTGCCGCCGGCGCCGGGGATGACGCCGAGCAGGATCTCCGGCTGGCCGACCCGCGCGCGCTCCCCCATCACCCGGAAGTCGGCGCACAGGGCCAGCTCGAGGCCGCCGCCGAGCGCGTAGCCGGTGATCGCCGCGACGACCGGCTTGGGGATCTTCGCGATCGCGGTGAAGGACGCCTGCAGCCGCCTGCTGTCGGCGGCCATCGCGGCGTAGCTGACCTCCGCCATCTCCTTGATGTCGACGCCGGCCGCGAAGACCTTCTCGCCGCCGTACAGGATCACGGCCCTGACCTCGGCGTTCGCCGTCACCTCCGCGGCGGCCGCCCCGAGCTCGCCCTGCATCTGGGCGTTGAGGGCGTTCATCGGCGGACGGTCCAGCCGGATGGTGGCCACCGCGTCCTCGATCTCGACCCGGACGAACTCGCTCACGACGGACCTCCAGCCCTAGCCAGCGCGGAC
>DASXME010000254.1:0-7882 GCA_036495825.1 Streptosporangiaceae bacterium | reverse complement strand
CCATCAAGGAAATCAGGACGGAACATGAACAAATCCGTGTGGCTTAAGGGATCTGTCAAGGCTGCGGCCCTGACCGTCGCCTTCACCGCATCCGGCGCGGGCGTGGCCCTGGCCGGGACGACGAGCGGCAACAACAGCATCCTGGGCGGCAACCAGATCAACGTCCCCATCTCGATTCCGATCAACGTGTGCGGCAACGCCATCGCCGTGCTCGGCCAGGCGTTCGGCATGTGCGAGGGCGGTGCCTCGACCGGCTCCGGCGGCTCCAGCGGCGGCTCGACCACGTCGGGCAACTACTCGGTCGGCGGCGGCAACCAGATCACGATCCCGATCAGCGTGCCGATCAACGTCTGCGGGAACAGCGCGGCCGGGCTCGGCCACGCCAACTCCCGCTGCAAGGGCGGTGCCTCGACCGGTTCGGGCGGCTCCGGCGGCGGCTCGACCACCTCCGGCGGCGGCTCGGTCGGCGGCGGCAACCAGGTGACGGTCCCGATCTCGGTGCCGATCAACGTCTGCGGGAACAGCGTGGCCGGGCTCGGCCAGGCCAACTCCAGCTGCAAGGGCGGGTCGTCCACCGGGAACCCTCCCACCCCGCCGCCGCCCCCGTGCAGGCACCACTGCCCGCCGCCTCCGTGCAGGCACCACTGCCCGCCCCCGCCGCCCGGCCACCACAAGCCGGGTCACCACCACCATCACCACCACGGCGGTACCGGCACGACGACGGGCTCTAACCCGCTCCCGCCGTCCGGCGCGGTCGCGTCCGCGCTGCCCACCACGGGCGCGAACTTCGTGGGCCTGCTGGCCCTGGCCGGCGGCGTCACCATCGCCGGTGCGGGCAGCGTGCTCTTCGCGGCGCGGCGCCGTCTGGTCCGCGGCCTGTCCGTCATCACCAGGCGGACCGCCCGGACGCTCGCGAGCTAGCGAGCGAGGCTCCATAGACGCTTTGCCCGTCCCGGGGGCGCGGCCCGGGGCGGGCAAAGCATTGCCTGGACATGGTTCGCTTGCCGAGCCGAGCCGAGCCGAGCCGAGCCGGGCGGGCAGGGCGGGCAGGGCCAGGACGAGACGGGTCAGCGGGTGCGGGGCTGGCGGATGATGGTCCGCCGCAGCGTCGCTTTCCTGCTGCCGTCGGCGAACAGCCGGAGGCGGTCCAGTTCCCACTCGCCGTACTCGGCGTGATCGGTCAGGATCCGCCGTGCGGCGTCGCGTGTAGTGCCGCGCGGCAGGTAGACCTGAAGGTAGGAGTACTCAACCATCGCTTACATTGTGCGCGACAGGGAAAGCGATTCAAGCCTTCTGCCGCAACAGGTATACAGCGAGTGGGAACATCGGTGCCCGGATGGCAAGTTACCGGACATGACGGAGGACATCGGACTAGCGCCGGGGTGGTAGCGTCGCCAGACGCGGCGCAGAGTACGCCACCAGATGCGAGGTTGAACAGCGTGCCAGCAAGGACTTCGGGCTCGAACGCCCGGCCACAGGGCAGTGGTACCCGGCTCGTGATCGTCGAGTCGCCCGCCAAGGCGCGCACGATCGCGGGGTATCTCGGCCAGGGGTATGTGGTCGAGTCCAGTATCGGCCACATCAGGGACATGCCCGACAAGGCGGCAGAGATCCCGGCCAAGTACCGGTCCGAGCCGTGGGCCAGGCTCGGCGTCAACGTGGACGCGGACTTCGCTCCGCTCTACGTCGTGCACGCCGACAAGAGGCAGCAGGTCGCCAAGCTCAAGCAACTGCTCAAGGGCGCCGACGAGCTCTTCCTCGCGACAGACGAGGACCGCGAGGGCGAGGCCATCGCCTGGCACCTGGTCGAGGAGCTCAGGCCGAAGGTCCCCACCCACCGGATGGTCTTCCACGAGATCACCCCGCAGGCGATCGCGGCGGCCGTGGCCAATCCTGGCGAGATCGACAACGGCAAGGTCGACGCCTACCAGACCCGGCGCGTGCTGGACCGGCTGTACGGCTACGAGGTCTCGCCGGTGCTGTGGAAGAAGGTCATGCCGCGGCTGTCGGCCGGCCGCGTGCAGTCGGTCGCGGTGCGGCTCGTGGTGGACAGGGAGCGCGAGCGGATCGCGTTCCGCGCCGCCAGGTACTGGGATCTAGAGGCCGAGTTCGCCACGGTGAGCGCGAAGGACACCGCGAACGGCGAGCCGGGCGCCGACCCGGCTTCGTTCACCGCCACCCTGGTCTCGGTCGACGGGCGCCGGGTCGCGCAGGGCCGCGACTTCACCCCCGGCGGCGAGCTCAAGGGCGCGAAGGGCGGCAAGGCCGACCTGCTGCACCTGGACGAGGAGCAGGCGGCGGCGCTGGCCGGCCGGCTGACCGGCAGCGACTTCGCGGTCAGCTCGGTCGAGCGCAAGCCCTACCGCAGGTCCCCGTACGCGCCGTTCCGCACCACCACGCTGCAGCAGGAAGCATCGCGCAAGCTCGGCTTCTCCGCGAAGTACACGATGTCCGTCGCGCAGCGGCTGTACGAGAACGGCTACATCACCTATATGCGGACCGACTCGGTCACGCTGTCCCAGACCGCCGTGACCGCGGCCCGCCGGCAGGCCCGCGAGCTGTACGGCGACGAGTACGTGCCGGACAAGCCGCGCACGTTCGCCAGCAAGGTGAAGAACGCCCAGGAGGCGCACGAAGCGATCAGGCCGGCCGGGGATAGCTTCCGCACTCCCGCCGAGGTCCGCCGCGGCGGGCTGTCCGGTGACGAGCAGCGGCTGTACGAGCTGGTCTGGAAGCGCACCGTCGCCTGCCAGATGAAGGACGCCGCCGGGGAATCGGTGTCGGTCAGGGTGGCGGGCGCGTCATCGGCGGCCGAGCGCGCGGAGTTCGGCGCGTCCGGCAAGATCATCACCTTCTACGGGTTCCTCAAGGCCTACGTGGAGGACGCCGACGACCCCGAGGGCGAGCGCGACGACCGGGAGCGCAGGCTGCCGCCGCTGACCGAGGGCGACGCACTGGACGCGCTGCGGCTGGCCGCGAGCGGCCACGAGACCCGGCCGCCCGCCAGGTACACCGAGGCCACGCTGGTCCGCGAGCTGGAAGAGCGGGAAATCGGCCGCCCGTCCACCTACGCCTCGATCCTCGGCACGATCCAGGATCGCGGCTACGTGTTCCGCAAGGGCACCGCGCTCGTCCCCTCGTTCCTCGCCTTCGCCGTGATCACGCTGCTCGAGCGGCACTTCGGCCAGCTCGTCGACTACGAGTTCACCGCCCGGATGGAGGACGCGCTCGACGAGATCGCCCGCGGCGAGGCGGCCCGGGTGCCGTGGCTGCGCCGGTTCTACTTCGGCTCGGACGGCGAAGAGGGACTCAAGGAGCTGGTCAGCGACCTGACCGACATCGACGCGCGGGACGTCAGCTCGTTCCCGCTGGCCGACAGCGACATCGTGATCAGGGTCGGCAGGTACGGCCCGTACCTGGAGCGCGGCGAGCAGCGGGTGAACATTCCCGAGGGCACCGCTCCCGACGAGCTGACCGCCGAGCGCGCCGCCGAGCTGTTCGCGCAGCCGAGTGGTGACCGCGCGCTCGGCACCGATCCCGAGACCGGCCACGAGATCGTGGCCAAGGCCGGCCGGTTCGGTCCCTACGTGACCGAGCTGCCGCCCGAGGCGGCCGGCAATGGCCAGAAGGCCGGCGCCTCGGCGAAGCCGCGTTCGGCATCCCTGCTTAAATCCATGTCACTGGAGACCGTCACCCTGGACGAGGCGCTGCGGCTGCTGACGCTGCCCAGGGTCGTCGGCGAGCTGGACGGCGAACCGGTCACCGCGCAGAACGGGCGGTACGGCCCGTACGTGAAGAAGGGCACCGACAGCCGCTCGCTGGACAGCGAAGAGCAGCTGTTCAGCATCACGATCGACGAGGCGGAGAAGCTGTTCGCCCAGCCCAAGACGCGCGGCCGCCGCACCGCGGCCGCCACGCCGGCGCTGCGCGAGCTCGGCGACGACCCGGCGACCGGCAAGCCGATGGTGATCAAGGACGGCCGGTGGGGCCCGTACGTCACCGACGGCGAGACGAACGCGTCGCTGCGCAAGGGGGACGAGGTGGAATCGATCACCCCGCAGCGGGGGGCCGAGCTGCTCGCCGACCGGCGCTCCGCGGCGCCCAGCCCGCGCCGGACGGCACCGCGCAAGGCGGCTCCCCGTAAGGCGGCAGCGCGCAAGCCGGCGGCCGGCAAGGGCGGGCCGGTCGCGTCCGGTTCTACCCGAACATCCCGTTCCCGGCCTACTAAGGGTGCCTGACAGGCACAGGCAGATACGCTGTCGCCGTGAGTCTGCGATCACAGCCACCCCGCCAGCGCGACGGGGTGCTCTCGGTCCGGCCGTTCCGGCGGCTGTGGATCGCGCTGTCCCTGTCCAGCCTGGGTGACTGGCTGAGCATTGTCGCGCTCACCGTGCTCGCCGCCACGCTGACCGGAAAACACGAGCAGCACGCCAGCGTGGTCGGCGCGACCGCGGCCCAGGGCGCGGCGGTCAGCGGCGTCTGGATCGCGACCCTGCTGCCGGCGCTGCTGTTCGGCCCGCTGGCCGGGGCGATCGCCGACCGGCTGGACCGCCGGATGACGATGATCACCGGCGACATCATCCGCGGCGTCCTGTTCCTGAGCATCCCGATCTTCCCCAACCTGACCTGGATCTACATCGTCAAGTTCCTGGCGGGATGCGCGTCGCTGTTCTGGAACCCGGCCACCTCCGCCTCGGTGCCCAACCTGGTGCCCAAGGACAAGCTGGAGCGGGCCAACCAGCTGAGCCTGCTCACCACCTACGGCACCGCGCCGATCGCCGCCGGGCTGTTCTCCGTGCTCGCGCTGGTCAGCGGGCCGCTCGGGCGCGCCGCCCCGTTCCTGCAGCCCAACAAGGTCAACCTGGCGCTCTACTTCAACGCCGCCTCGTACGCGGTCTCCGCGCTCACCGTGTTCTTCCTGCGCGAGATCCCCAAGCGCGACGCGAGCGAGCGGATCTCGGTGCCGTCGGTGGCCAAGTCGATCTGGGAGGGCTGGCGGTTCCTGCGCGCGACGCCGGTGCTGCGCGCCCTCGCGCTGGGGATGGCCGGCGCGTTCGCCGCGGCCGGGGTGGTCGTCGGGCTCGGTTACGTCTACATCACCGACACGCTGCACGGCGGCAGCGCGGGCTGGGGGCTGGTCTTCTCGGCCATCTTCGTCGGGCTCGCGCTCGGCATGCTGCCCGGCGCGCGGTTGAGGGACTTCAGCCTCAGGCGGCTGTTCGGCCTGTCGATCGTGGTCGCGGCCGTGCCGCTCGCGCTGATCGCCCTGGTGCCGAACCTTGCGCTGGTCACCCTGTTCGTCCTGCTGCTCGGCGCGATGGCCGGCATCGCCTACGCGACCGGGATCACGATCGTCGGCCTGGAGGTGGACGACGACACCAGGGGCCGGACGTTCGCGTTCTTCCAGTCCATGATCCAGGTGATCTTGTTCCTGGTGATCGCGGTCTCCGGGTTCCTGTCCACCGCCCTGACCAACATGATCTCCGGTGTCACCGGCTCGGGCAACCTGAAGATCGGCTCGGTCGTCTATCACTCGGTCGGGCAGAACGTGGTGCTGCTGCTCGGCGCGCTGGCCGCGGCCGCGGTCGGGGTGACCTCCTACCGGAAGATGGACGACCGCAAGGGCATCCCACTCAGCCAGGACCTGCTCCGGCTGCTCCGCCGCGAGCCGCTGTCCGACCTGCCGGACGCGCCGCCCGCAGGCGACGGGGAGCCGGCCGTCCGGCGGGGCCTGCTGCTCGCGTTCGAGGGCGGCGAGGGCGCGGGCAAGACGACGCAGTCCCGGCGGCTGTCCATCTGGCTGCGGGACCAGGGCTACGACGTGGTCTCCACGCTGGAGCCCGGCGCCACCAAGGTGGGCATGCGGCTGCGCGCGGTACTGCTCGACACCGCGACGGCCGGGCTGAGCGCCCGGGCCGAGACGCTGATGTACGCGGCGGACCGCGCCGAGCACGTGAACCTGGTTATCAGGCCCGCGGTCGACCGGGGAGCGATCGTCGTCACCGACCGGTACGTGGACTCCTCGCTGGCCTACCAGGGGGCCGGCCGGGACCTTCCGGTCAGCGAGATCGCCAAGATCAACCGGTGGGCGACCGGCGGGCTGGTCCCCGACCTCACCATCCTGCTCGACCTGCCGCCCACCGACGGGCTCGGCCGGCGGACTGCCTCCGCCGACCGGCTGGAGGCCGAGCCGGAGGAGTTCCACGAGCGGGTGCGGGCCGGCTTCCGTGCGCTCGCGCACGCCGAGCCCGGCCGTTACCTGGTGCTCGACGCGACCAGGCCGGCCGACGAGATCACCCGCCAGATCACCGAAACCGTCCGCGATCTGCTGCCCGACCCGGTGCCGCAGTCGGCGGAGGCCGAGACGGGCGTGTTCCCCGCCATCACCCAGCCCGGGCGGACCAGTGCCAGCCAGCAGTGAGAGCGGCGTGTCCGACGGCGTGTTCGACGAGCTGACCGGGCAGGAGCCGGTGGTGGCCGAGCTGCGCCAGGCCGCGGCAGCCGCGGCGGCCGTGCTGAGGGGCGCCGGCGGGCGGGCCGGCGGCGGCCTGGCCCACGCCTGGCTGCTGACCGGGCCGCCCGGCTCCGGGCGTTCGGTGGCCGCCAGGGCGTTCGCGGCCGCGCTGCTCTGCCCCGACCAGGGCTGCGGGTCCTGCCCGAGCTGCCGCCAGGTGCGGGCGGGCAGCCACGCCGACCTGATGCTGGTCCGTCCCGACGGGCTGTCCTACGGGGTCAAGCAGACCAGGGAACTCGTGCTGCGGGCCGCGACCTCGCCGACCGGCGGGCGCTGGCACGTGGTGCTGTTCGAGGACGCCGACCGGGCCACGGAGGCGGCGGCGAACGCCCTGCTGAAGGCGATCGAGGAGCCCGCGCCGCGGACCGTCTGGCTGCTGTGCGCGCCGTCGGCCGAGGACCTGCCGCCGACGATCAGGTCCCGGTGCCGGCTGGTGACGCTGCGCACTCCCTCGTCCGCGGCGGTGGCGGAGGTGCTGACCCGGCGGGACGGGATCGATCCCGACCGGGCGCTGGCGGCGGCCAGGGCGGCGCAGGGGCACATCGGGCGGGCCCGCAGGCTGGCCACCGACGCCGAGGCGGCCCGGCGCCGCAACGAGGTGCTGCGCATCCCGGTCGCGGTGACCGGCCTGGGTCCCGCGCTGGCCGCGGCGGCGTCGCTGGTCGCGTCCGCCGAGGAGGAGGCCAAGGCGGTGACCGAAGGCCGCGACCAGCCGGAGCGGGAGGCGCTGCGGCAGGCGTTCGGCGAGGGCTCGACCGGCAAGGGCGTGGCGAAGGCGGTCCGCGGCGTGGCCGGGGCGATGCGGGACCTTGAGGACAGGCAGAAGTCGCGGGCCACCCGGACGAAGCGGGACACGCTGGAGGTCGCGCTGATCGACCTGGCCTGGTTTTACCGGGACGTGCTCGCCGTGCAGTTCGGGGCCGAGGTGGAGCTCGGCAATCCCGGGCGCGAGGCCGACCTGCGGCGGCTGGCGGCGGCCAGCTCACCGGAGGCGACGGTCCGCCGGATCGAGGCGATCATGGCCTGCCGGGAGCGGGTCGGGGTCAACGTGGCCCCGCTGCTCGCCGTCGAGGAGATGACGCTGTCCCTGCTGTCTCCCTAGGGCTCCCTGCCCCTGGGGAGTGGCCTGCGGGCGGTACGGCCGTACCCTGGGGACGTGGGCATGATGATGGCAGTGAGCTTCGAGCGGTACGGTCGGCTCTACTACCTCGATCCCGGGCCGTATTCGCCGTCGATTGGCGACAAGGTTCTCGTGCCCACTGACTCCGGGCCTGAAGTGGCCGAATGCATCTGGGCGCCGCAGTGGATCACCGAGGACATCGGCGGGCTGCCGGTGTGCGCCGGCCTCGCGGTCGAGGCGGATGTCGC
>DASXME010000253.1:0-8914 GCA_036495825.1 Streptosporangiaceae bacterium | reverse complement strand
CCGAGGGTCTGGCCCCGGCGCAGCTCCAGCGATACTCCGTCCACGGCCTGCACCTGGCCGATGGCCCGGGGGACCAGCCCGGCCCCGCGGACCGGGAAGTACTTGACCAGGTTGTCCACCCGGACCAGCACGTCACCGTCGGCCGCGGCCGATGCGGGAGTGCTCACGCGATCACGCTTCCTTCCGCTTCCGGCTTCGCGGCGATCGCCTCGGCCACCCGGGCCGCCGCCGCGTGCCGGCCTTCGCTCACCGTGCGGCGGCGCATCTCCTCGGCCTGGGCCGACAGCCCGGCCGCTGTCGCCGGCAGCCAGCAGGCGGACCGGTGGTACCCGTCACCGCCGACCGGGACCAGCGAGGGCTCGTCGGTCAGGCACTTGTCCATCACGTACGCGCAGCGCGGATGGAACGCGCAGCCGGGCGGCACGTTGATCAGGCTCGGCGGCTGCCCGGTGATCGGCCGCAGCCGCCCCGCGCCGGCCGAGCTGTTCGGGATCGATTCCAGCAGGCCCTTGGTGTACGGATGATGCGGCCGGTAGAAGATGTCCCGCTTGCCGGCCACCTCGGCCGCCCGGCCCGCGTACATCACCAGCACGTCGTCGGCGATGTCGGCGACGACCCCCAGGTCATGCGTGATCATGATCAGCGCGGTGCCCGAGTCCTGCTGGAGCCGCAGCAGCAGGTCCAGGATCTGCGCCTGCACGGTGGCGTCCAGCGCCGTCGTCGGCTCGTCCGCGATGATCAGCTTGGGGGACAGCGAGAGCGCCATCGCGATCATCGCCCGCTGCCGCATCCCGCCGGAGAACTGGTGCGGGTAGTCGCGCACCCGCTGCCGCGGCTGCGGGATGCCCACCCGGGCCAGCAGCTCGACCGCCCGCTCGGCGGCCTGCGCCTTCGACACCGACTTGTCGTGGGCCCGGATCATCTCCTCGATCTGCCAGCCCACCCGGTACAGCGGGTGCAGGCTGGTCAGCGGATCCTGGAAGATCACCGCGATCTGCGCCCCGCGTATCCGCCGCAGCTGCTCGTTGCTCAGGCCGATCAGGTCGGTCCCGTCGAAGATCGCCTGCCCGGATATCCGCCCGCCCGCGGTCAGCCCGAGCAGGGTCTGGGTGAGGACCGTCTTGCCGCTGCCCGACTCGCCGACGATCCCGATCGTCTGGCCGGCGTCGACGCTGAACGAGACCCCCCGCACCGCCCGCACCACGCCATCCGCCGTCGGGAAACTCACCCGCAGGTCACGCACCTCAAGCAGGCTCACGCCAACTCTCCCTCACGGCAGGAAGCCGAAACTAGGCAGCGGTAACGAAACATGACCATCCGGCAGAACGGGACGGCTACCCCGTTCTACCGGATGGCGGTGCCCCGGACTTGGGGAATGTCCGGGTTAGTTAACCCACAGCTGGGTGATGTCGTACTGCTCGGCGATCGGGTTGTAGATCAGGTTGTGCAGCCTCGTGCCCGCGAACGTCACCACGTCCTGCGTGTTCATCGGCACGATGGCCGCGTCCTTCATCACCTGCTGGCCGGCCTTGATCCAGTACGGGGCGGCGGCCGCCTCGTACGGCGCGACCAGCGCCTTGCTGATCAGGGTGTCGACCTTGGGGTCGCTGTAGCAGCCGAAGTTGGACGTGGGATTGACGCAGTCCTTCTGGAACAGCGGCACGATGTTCGCCCGGGCGTCGTTGCCGAGCCAGTCCGGTGCCCAGCCGGCCTCGGTGACATCCCACTGGTTGGGCTTCGCGCTGTTGGGCCCGTTCATGACGAAGCTGTAGTAGGGTCCCTGCTCTTCGGGCACGCCCTGGTCGGTGATGCCGCAGGCCTTGAGGTCCGCCTGCACCGAGGTGAAGACCAGGCCGTGATCGCCGGCCGGCCGGTAGACGTCCTTGATCGTGAAGCCGTGCGGGTACCCGGCCCGCGCGAGCAGCGTCTTGCACTCCGCCGCGTTGCCCTCGCTGTTCATCGTCGGGTAGTAGTTGTACTGCGAGTAGCCGACGTTGCCCGCCGCGACGGCCCCGTTGAGCACCGGGTTCAGCCCGGTGCCGCCGAAGATCTTCGCGATCGCGACCTTGTTGATCGCGTACTCGATCGCCTGGCGGACCAGCAGCTTGCCCATCGCGTGATTGTTGTCCGGGCTCTGCGTGTTGAAGACCAGGTACGGGTTCTCGCTGCCGGTGCCGCCGTAGACGTGCAGGCCCGGGTTGTGGGCGGCCTCCAGCGGCTGGATCTGCGAGGTCGGCACGGGCAGATCCCACATCAGGTCGGAGCTGCCGGCCTGGATCTCGGACATGGCGGTCTGCGGTGAGTTGGTCCCCTCGGTCACCACGACCGAGCTGATGTAGTCGTGCCGGAGCGTGTCGGTGGACTGCTTCCACGCCGGGTCCCTGGACATCACGATCTTCTTGTTGGGGACGTACGTGGTGATCGCGTACGGCCCGTCGGAGATGACGTGCTGCCGCATCTGGGCGCTGTCCGGAATGTAGCTGTCGTACTCGACCGGGCGCGCCGATGCGAACGGCATGGCCAGGATGTTCAGGAAGTCGTTGGCCGGCTCGGTCAGGGTGAACTGGATTTCCGACGAGCTCGGCGTGGCGATGCCGGAGATCGAGTGGCTGTTCTGGAACGCGGCCAGCTGCGAGGCCGTCGGGGTCGTGTTATTGGCGAACGCGGCGGTGTACTCGTTGCAGTACGCGTTCATGCCCGCGATGACCGGCTTGTAGTAGAGCAGGTTGCCCACGCCGACCACCGGGTTGCACATGGCCTTGAACTCGCGGAGGAAGTCCTGCGAGGTGACCGGGCGGGCCGGGCGGGTGTCCCAGTCAATGCCGGGCTTGATGTGGAAGGTGTAGGTCAGGCCGTTGGCCGAGATCCCGCCGTTGGTTTGCGTCGGCACCTCGGTCGCCATGTCCGGGGCGACCGTGGTGGCCAGCGTGGGGTTGTTGGACGGCAGGTAGCTGATCAGCTGCCGGGTCCACCCCAGCTCGAGATCGAAGGAGGGCAGGTAGTACGAGGACAGCGGGTCGAGGTGGTCGACGTCACCGCTGGCCACGAAGTTCAGGGTCCCGCCGTAGGCGGGCTTGCCGCCGCTGCCCGACGATGGGTTGCCGCCGTTGGCGGAGCTGCCGCATGCCGCCAGGGTGCCGGCGGCCAGGGCGGTAATGGCAAGCGCGGCGAAGCGCTTCGGTACGGGATTCATGCACTTGCTCCTTCGGGCCCGGCTCGGGGGAGCGGGCACAGCCGTCATGGCCCATGTGGCTTATCTCACCAGAGCATGGAGTCCTGGACCCTGGAGGGCGGGCGCGGAAGCGGTTATTCAACCGCAATCCGGCCGTGACCATCCGGGGCAGGGGAAACGTACCGCGCATTGGGGTAAAGGTCTACAAATCGCGCCCTTCCAGCGCATCTTGCATGGGCCGGAACTTTGCCTGCGCCTCGGCCAGCTCCGCCGCCGGGTCCGATCCCGCGACGATGCCGCAGCCGGCGAAGAGCCTGGCGCGCGAGCCTGCGCCCGCCCCCTCATCTCCCTCCAGCTCGGCGCAGCGCATCGCAATGCCCCACTCGCCGTTGCCGTGGCCGTCCACCCAGCCGACCGGCCCGGCGTAGCGGCCCCGGTCCATCCCCTCGAGCTCGCGGATCAGCTCCATCGCGGTCTCGGCCGGCGTGCCGCAGACGGCCGCCGTGGGATGCAGCGCGGCGGCGATGGCCAGCGCGCTCGGCGCGCCGCCGTTCCCGTTCCAGGCCGGATGGCCGGCCAGCCTGCCGGTGACCGCCGTGGCCAGGTGCTGCACGTTCGCGAGCCGCAGCAGGAACGGGCGCGGGTCGGCGGTCAGCTCCGCGCAGAGCGGCGCGAGCGCCTCGCGGACTCCGGTCGCCGCGTACGCGTGCTCCTCGGTGTTCTTGGCCGAGGCGAGCAGCGCCGCGCCGAGCGCGCGGTCCTCCGCCGGGTCGGCGCCGCGCGGGCTGGTGCCGGCCAGCACCAGCGCGCTGATCTCCGCATCTTGCCGCCGGATCAGCAGCTCGGGGGTGGCGCCGGCCAGTCCCGCGCAGGCGAACGTGTAGCAGTCCGGGTACCTCGCGGCCAGCCGGTGCAGCAGCACCCGCACATCGAGCGGCCGCGCGGTGGTGGCGTACAGATCCCTGGCCAGGACGACTTTCCTGAGCCCGCCCGCCCTGATGTTCGCCACCGCGGACGCGACCGCCCGCTCCCACTGCGGCGCGGTCAGGCTGCCGTCGTGCCAGCGCACCTTGCCGGGCCCGGACACCGGCACGGCCGGGATCGCCGGGTCGCCGTCCCCGATCGTGGTGAGCCAGGCCCGGCCCTGCCGGCGGCCGAGCACGACCCGGGGCAGCACGAGCACGGACCCGTCCGAGGCGGGATCGAAGGTGAAGCTGCCGAACGCCACGGCGCCGGACCCTGGCACCTGCACCTGATCGTCGGTGTCCGCGGTGTCAAGCAGGGAGCGCAGCCATTTCTCGGCGACCGTGAACCGGTCCTCGCCGGCCGGCAGCGTGACCCTGGCCGCCTCGCCCCAGCCGACCAGTCCCTCGCCGCGGCGCACCCAGGCGAGCGCGGCCGGCCCGGGCAGCTGCGCGATAAGGTGCCCGGGATCCGGGATCTCCGCGCTGCGTATCACGAGCCTGTCGGTCTGCGTGCCGCTATCTCGATCGGCCCTGTCCCGATCGGCCCTATCCCGATCGGCCCTATCTCGATCGGCGCTGTCCAGATAGGCGCTGTCCGGGTCGGCGCTGCTGTCCAGATCGGCGCTGTCCAGATCGGCTCTCACGTCACCCTTCCAGGTCGGCGGCACGTCATACCACTTTACGGTCGGGTCCCCGGTGGTCTCGGCCGGCCCTGTGGTGACATGCGACACGCGGCGGACACACCTAGATCACGATCGGGCGGCAACCCGCGCGGTGCGCCGCCCTGCCCCGTCGGGATCTGTTATATATTAAGTCGATCGGAAAAGTAGAGAAGCTTTCTACCAGGGACAACGCGGTGCGGTCGGCCTGTCATCGCCCTGGCCCCCGCACCGGTACAGGGGCCGGTACGGGGCCGGTACGGGGCCGGCACGTCGGCAGGAGCACCCGGCGACGCACGCAGCGAACGACAGGACAGGGGAGGCCAGTGACAGTCATCAGCGACAGCCTCGTGACGCCAGGGAGCGGCATCCGCGCCAGGCTCGGCCGCGTCAGGCTCAGCCAGATCGTGGCCGGGGCCGCCGCGCAGCCCGGCAGCTGGCGTGACCTCGTGCGCTATGATCCGGCGCGGCGCTGGTATCACCGCCTGGAGATCACGAGCGAGTACGAGGTGTGGCTGTTGAGCTGGCAGCCGGGGCAGGGAACCGGGTTCCATGATCATGGCGGGTCCGCCGGGGCCTTCGCCGTCGCGCTCGGCGAACTGCAGGAGCAGACCGTGCGCGGCCGGTGCGACGTGGCGGTGCAGACGGTCGCGGCCGGCCAGGTCAGGTCGTTCGGCGCGCGCTTCGTGCATCACGTCGTGAACAACGCCCCCGAGCCCGCGGTCAGCGTGCACGCTTACTCGCCGCCGCTGCCGCAGATGCGGCGCTACGAGCTGACCACGGCCGGGCTGCGCTGCACCGGCGCCGAGCCGTCCGGGCCAAGCCGGTGACGGCGGCCAGGATCAGCGTCGACGAAATGCTGGCGCAGGCCAGGAGCCGGCTGCACCGGGTGGACCCGCGCCAGGCGGACGCGGAGGTACGGCAGGGGGCGCTGCTCGTCGACATCCGGCCGGCCGCGCAGCGGGCCGCCGAGGGCGAGGTGCCGGGCGCGCTGCGGGTGGAACGCAACGTGCTGGAGTGGCGGTTCGACCCGGCCTCGGCCAGCAGGCTCCCGCAGGCGGGCAGCTACGACCTCCGGGTGATCATCATGTGCTCGGAGGGCTACACCTCCAGCCTGGCCGCCGCGTCCCTGCAGGACCTGGGCCTGGTGAACGCCACCGACCTGGACGGCGGGTTCGCGGCCTGGGCGGCGGCCGGCCTGCCGGTCACCGGCACCCCGGTTACAGCAGCGTGAGCTGAACCGCCTGATCGCGCGGACCCGCTGGTCGCGTCCGTCCTACTGCCCGGGCCTGGCCAGGCCCGGGCCGGCCTATCCCGTGCCTGCGGGCCAGCTCGGCCACCTGCTCCGCGATCCGCTGCTGGTAGGCGCGCGGCGCGTACGCTCCGGACCGGTACAGGGCGCGGTAGCGGGCCACCAGGTCCGGGTGCTGCTCGCCGAGCCAGCGGTAGAACCATTCCCTGGCCCCCGGCCGCAGGTGCAGCACGATCGGGCTGACGTGCGTCGCGCCCGCGGCCGCGATCTGCCGCACGGTCGCCGCCAGCTGGGCGGGGGAGTCGGAGAGGAAGGGCACCACGGGGCCCATCAGCACGCCGCAGCGCAGGCCGCTGCCGTTCAGCGTGGCGCAGGCTTCCAGCCGCCGCTGCGGCGCCGGGGTACCGGGCTCGACAGATCGCCAAAGCTCTTTGTCGACAAACCCGACGGAGACGTTCAGCCCGACCTCGGTCACCTCGGCGGCCTGGATGAGCAGCTCGAGGTCGCGCAGGATGAGTGTGCCCTTGGTGAGGATGGAGAACGGGTTCGCCGCGTCCCGCAGCGCCGTGATGATCCCCGGCATCAGCCGGTAGCGGCCCTCGGCCCGCTGGTAGCAGTCCACGTTGGTGCCCATCGCGATGTGCTCGCCGCGCCACCGCTTCGCCGCGACCTCCCGCCGGGCGAGCTCGGGCGCGTTCACCTTCACCACGATCTTGGAGTTGAAGTCGAGCCCGGCGTCCAGGTCGAGATAGGTGTGCGTCTTGCGGGCGAAGCAGTTGTGGCTGACCACGCCGTCGGCGATGAAATCGCCGGTCCCGGTGGTGATGTCGAACATCGGCAGATCCAGGCCGAGCGGCTCGATCGCGGTCACCGCGATCCCCGCGGCGCGCTCGATCACGGTCCCCTCGATGCTGCGCATCCCGGTCGTGGCCGGATCGGTGGCGTGGAAGAACCTGAGCCGCTCGGCCAGGCCGCCCCGCAGCCTGACCGGACACCGGTCGCCGGATTGGCTGCCCCGGTCGATCGCGGCGTCGAAGCCCAGGTACTCCAGCGACGACATCGCCTGGCCGAGCATCTCCCAGCCCGAGTTCGCGATCCGCAGCACATCCCCGCAGTGACTGCCGCCAGTGTCGAAGGCGCCGGCCAGGAAGCCGGTGCGCCAGTCCGGGCTCGGCGCCTCCGGCCACTGGCTCAGCCGGTCGGCGTCGCCGCCGTCTCGGGCCAGGTATCCCCGGGCGCGGCCCAGCGCCTCCAGGCCGGCCCCGGCCAGCCCGCCGCGGATCATCCCGCACAGGTAGCCGCGCCGGTAGCCGGCCGACTCCTTGGGCGGCTCGGCGAAGCGCCCGGTGCCGATCAGCTTGTCGCCCGGGATCAGGTGCTCACGCGGCGGGCCGTCCGGCCCGCCGCCGGTGACGTGCAGCCAGCCGCGCTCGGCCAGGAAGCGATGATCCCCGCTGACCGTGAGCCCGGTGCCATCGGCCAGCGTGACCCGGTAGGCAGGCTTGACCGTTTTCCAGTGCGCCTGCACCTCGGTGATCACGTAGCGCCGGCCCTGCCGCTCCCTGACGGTGCCGTAGATTGCCTGGCCGGCGGTGATCTCGGCCAGCGGCCTGGTCCTGCCGTCGGCCATCAGGATCGGCGTCTCCCCCGACAGGCAGTAGGCGCAGGCGTGCGTGCAGCCGCGGTAGGGGTTGATGGTCCAGCGGAACGCCATCCTGGACGCCTCGGGCACCCGGTTGATGATCGAGCGGGCCTGCACCTCGTAGAAGGTCATGCCGTCGAAGCCGGGCGTGTCGAACGTCCTGGCCACGGCGCCCCGTTCGAACAGCGGCTGGGCGCGGGGCCCAGGTTTGCCCAGGTCATCCGGCTCCCCGGCGTTCAGTTGCAGGCTCTCCCAGCGCATGGTAAGCAAGTATAGAACGAAGGTTCGAAGGTATCAAACATGCGTTCGATACCTTGGCCGCCGGGAAACGGAGCGGGCATGCGAGGGTGAGCAACCGCGAAGAGGGTAGATTTTGGAGTGCCTGGGATGCGGCTAAAAATCTTGCGTTGGGGGATAGTGATACTTATCCCACCCACGCGCTAGTCGGAGGTGGCGCCATGGCGCTGTCGATGGACGAGCAGCGTGTGCTCGCGGAGATCGAGCACCGGCTCGCCGATGACGATCCGGTGCTCGCTGCCCGGCTGACCACCTTCCGGCTGCCCCGCCTCGCGCTCGCACCGCGGTCGGCCCGGTCGCGGCTGACGGCCTCGCTGCTCATGCTGGCCGTCGTCGGCGTGGTCTCGGTGTTCGTCTACACGCTCATGCCGCTGCGCGGCCAGGGGGTGACGGACCCGGCCCGGCCGAGCGCCTCGCCGGCCGCGCCCACCATGTCCGCCCAGGGCGCCGGCAAGTCCCCGGTCAGCACGGCACCGGCCAGCGCGCTGCGCCGCGGCCGCGGCGGCCAGTCCTAAACCCCAGAACGGGCCTGACCCGGCACGCGCGTCCGGATCAGGACTGGCGCCAGAGCTGGATCAGGTACTGCTCCAGATTCTCCAGGTCTTTCCTCGCGCGCTGGAAGTCATCGCCGAGCGGATCGCCGTGCCGGTCGAACAGTTCGTGGTAGAGCCGCACCACCTGCTCCCGGTTGCGGGCGTACACCCGCACCGCGTAGTCGCCCACGCCGCCGACCAGCCGCAGCCCGCCGACCGCGGATCCGACCGAGCCCATGTTGACGGAGATCATGCCGCGCAGGTACAGCTTGCCCTTGGCCTCTTCGTCCCAGCCGTCACCGCAAGCGGTCGGCGCGCCCAGCCACTCCTCCAGGATGAGCTTGACCGGAACGTGTTCTTGCAGGCTGCCCACCCAGAGCTGCTCGCGGTTCAG
>DASXME010000252.1:0-1668 GCA_036495825.1 Streptosporangiaceae bacterium | reverse complement strand
CTGGCGTCGGAGAGCTACCTGCGGGCTGTGTTCGTACTGGTCGGCGCGGCGCTGGCGCTGGCTCTCGGTATCGCGGGCTTCACCCTGCTTTCGCTGGCGGCAGAGGCCGGGACTCCGGCGTGGGCGACGGCTTTGATCGGGGTCGTGCTCGTCGGCGGGCCGCTGCTGGCGGGCGTGGTGCCGGCGGTGCGGCAGGTTGAGGGCGTGGCGGTGCAGAGCCTGCTGGTGGTCGAGTTCCCAGACGGGCTGCCCGGCCCTGCGGCCGGCTGGCCGCAACGCCGGCGAACGCTGGCGTGGTTCCTCCTGCACATGGGCACCGGCGCCGTTGTCGTTGCCGCCGTACTGGGACTGATCGCACTTGCAGGCAGCTGGTGGACGGTCCCGGCCGCGGCGGCGATGTTGCTCGGCACGCTGCTCGCCGGCCGGTTCCTGGCATGGCTCGGGCCGGTACTGCTCGGGCCGTCCTACGCCGAGCGGCTGCAGCGACTGGAGGCCGACGCCGCCCGCGCCGCTGAACGCAACCGGATCGCCCGCGAGATTCATGACAGCGTCGGGCATGCCCTGTCGGTGGTGACCGTGCAGGCCTCGGCCGCCCGAAAGCTCATCGGGCGCGATCCCGGCTTCGCCGAGAAGGCGCTCGTGACGATCGAGACGGCCTCGCGCCGAGCGGCCGCGGAACTCGACCAGATGCTCGGCTTGCTGCGAGACGAGGCAAAGCATCCTGCGGCGCCCGCGCCCGGCCTGGGCTCCCTCGGCGAACTCATCGCCGGAGCCCGGTCGGCCGGGCTGACCATAGACCCGACCGTGTCGGGTGACCTGTCCCGGCTGCCCTCACTGGTCAGCCAGGAGGCCTACCGGATCGTGCAGGAAGGCCTGACCAATGCGCTGAAGTACTCGGCGGACGGCACGGCGATGCTCGACGTGTCGCTCGACAGTGACGCCCTCGGCGTCCGGCTCAGCAACCCGGCCGGCGGCCGACGGCCGGCACGCGCCGGCCGGGGGCTGCGCGGCATCGACGAACGCGCCGCCGCCCTCGGCGGCACCGCCACCGCTAGCGCGGACGGCGGCCGGTGGGTGCTCTGCGTCGCCCTGCCCGTCGGGGATGTCCTGCCGTGACCCAGATCCGGGTGCTGCTGGCCGACGACGAACCGCTCGTCCGCAGCGGCCTGCGGGCGATCCTGGAGTCTGAACCGGACCTCACCGTGGCCGGCGAGGCCGAGGACGGCGCGGCCGTAGTGGCACAGGCCCGGCGCATACGTCCCGACGTCGTGCTGATGGACGTCCGTATGCCGCGTGTCGACGGGATCGCGGCCACCCGGCTACTCGGCCAGTTCGATGGCGGAGGCCCCGCAGTCATCGTGGTGACCACGTTCGAGAATGACGACTACGTCTACGACGCACTGCAGGCAGGAGCGCGGGGGTTCCTCCTCAAACGCTCCACTCCGGACGACTTCGTCAACGCGGTCCGCACGGTACACAGCGGCGAGTCACTGCTGTTCCCTGCCGCGATCCGTCGGCTCGCCACCGGCCACGGCACGCCGGGAGGCCGCGGGCTCGCCGAGGCGAACCTCACCGACCGCGAAACCGGAGTCCTGCGGCTGATAGCGCAGGGCCGGTCCAACCCGGAGATCGCAGCCGAGTTGTTCCTCGGAGTGGAGACCGTAAAGA
>DASXME010000251.1:0-5855 GCA_036495825.1 Streptosporangiaceae bacterium | reverse complement strand
GCCTGAGCCAGCGCATCCCCGTCCGGCACCGGCGCAGGCGCCGGAGCCCCCGGCCCGGGCGTTTCGGGCGCGGGCGTCTCAGCGGCGGAGGCTTGGGCGGCGGCGGGCTGGGGGCGGTCGCGGCCGACGCGGGCCAGGTCGCGGGCGCGGCGGCCGAGCATGATCAGGTCGCGGGGGCCGATCCGCCAGCGCGGGCCGGTGAGCAGCCGGGCCAGCGCGTCGGAGGCGGCCGGGTCGTGCAGCACCCGCAGCGTCGCCACCACGTCCTGCACCTCGGGGACGGTCAGCAGGCCGCCGAGCCCGACGACCTCGACCGGTATGCCGAGCGCCTCCAGCGCCTTGCGCAGCGCGGGGAACTGCGTGCGCTTGCGGCACAGCACCGCGATATCGCGCGGCCGCACCCCGTCCTTGCGCCCGTCCGGCCAGGGCTGGCCGTCCGGTGCCGTGCCGGCCGGCAGCCGCAGCAGCGCGGCGACCTGCTGGGCCACCCAGTCCGCCTCGTGCCCGGCGGTCTCCAGCAGGGCGCAGGTTACCGTGCCGCGCTGCGCCCGGCCGGGGGGCGGGACCAGGCGGGGCACCTGCGGCGCCTCGGCGCGCAGGCCGTCCTGGATGGCGGCGGCCGCGTCCAGGATCCGGCCGGAGTTGCGGAAGCTGGTGGCCAGCGTGCACGACTGCGCGGCCGGGAAGTCGTCGGTGAACCGCCGCAGGTTGCCGGCGCTGGCGCCGCGCCAGCCGTAGATCGACTGGCAGGGATCGCCGACCGCGGTCACCGGGTGCCCGCCGCCGAACAGCGAGCGCAGCAGCACCAGCTGCGCGTGACTGGTGTCCTGGTACTCATCGAGCAGCACGGCCTGATACCGGCCCCGCTCGCCCGCGCCTACCTCGGGGTGCCGCCGTGCGATCCTGGCCGCGAGCGCGACCTGGTCGCCGTAGTCGATCACCTCGCGGGCCCGCTTGGCCTCGGCGTACCGCTGGACGAGCGGCAGCAGCTGCTCCCTGACCCGCTGCGAGCTGAGGATCTTCCTGACCGCGGCGGACGCGCCCTCGATGCCGCCGGGCAGCGCCTCGGCCTGCCGGGTCAGCCATTCCCCCACGTCGCTGACCGACTGCAGGCCGCGCAGGTGCTCGGCCAGGTCCCCGGCGAGCTGGAGGGTGGCGGCGGTCACGGTGCGCGGCACCCATTCGATGGCGTCCATCGGGCCGTCGTAGGCCGCCACCACGCCGGCCGCGATCTGCCAGGCGACAGCCGGGGTGATCAGCCGCATCGACGGCTCCAGCGCCTCGCGCAGCGCATGGTCGGCCACCAGCCGGCCGGCGTACGCGTGATACGTGCTGATCACCGGCTCGCCGGCCAGCAGCCCGTCGTAATCCGCCGGCCCCCGGGCCGGGCCAGAGCCCGAGCCCCGGCTCGCGTCGGGCAGGCCGACCCGCCGCAGCCCGTCCAGCCTGGTCCGCACCCGCTCGGCGAGCTCGGCGGCGGCCTTCCTGGTGAACGTGAGGCCGAGCATGCGCTCGGGCCGGGCCAGGCCGTTCGCGACCAGCCAGACCAGCCGGGCCGCCATCGTCTCGCTCTTGCCCGAGCCGGCCCCCGCGATCACCGCGACCGGCCGCAGCGGCGCGGATATCACCGTGGCCTGCTCGGCGGTCGGCTCGGGCAGGCCGAGCAGCCGGGCAAGCTGGACCGGGCTGTACCTGACACCGCCCGCCGGGTCCGCGCTCACGGCGTCACCCCGCCGCCGTGCGGGTGCACCGGGCAGCACGCGGCCACCGGGCAGGTGCGGCAGCCGGGATTCACCTTGGCCTCGAATACCGGGCCGGCCATGCCCGCCGCGACCGTGTCGACCAGCTGCTCGGCCCAGCCCGGGTCCTTGTCGGAGCCGAGCGAGGACTGCCGCTGCACGCGCGCCCGGCCGGTCAGGCCGGCCTTGCCCACCTGGACCAGCTCGGCCCCGCCCGGCTCGGTGAGCCCGAACTTCTCGAACGCGCCCATCAGCACGGCCAGCTGGTACACGCCGAGCTGCGGGCTGCGGTCCAGCTCCTGCTCGGCGACCGGACTGGCCCCGGTCTTGAGGTCCACCACCACGCCGTGGCCGTCGGCGTCCCGCTCCAGCCGGTCCACCCGGCCGCTGATCTGCACCCGGCCGATCCGCAGGTGCAGGGACTGCTCCACGGCGACCAGCTCGCGCGGGTTGCTCTCCTGCCAGTCGAGGAACTTGCGGATCATCCGGCTGGCCTGGGCCCGCTGCTTCGCGCCGTACCAGGCGCTGCCGAAGTCCAGGTGGTGCCAGATCTCGTCGACCCGGCCCGAGATCTCGGCGTCGGTCGCCCCGGCCGCGGCGAGCACGGCGGCCGCGTGGATGACCGTGCCCAGGTGCCGCAGCACGCTGGTGGAGGCGCCGCCGGCCGCCGACTCGATCAGCCAGCGCAGCCCGCAGCGGGTGAACGACTCGACCGCCGACGGCGAGAGCCGCAGCGCCTCGCCGTCGGCCGCGACCGGGCACGGGCTGGACAGCGCGGTCAGCGCGTACCACTGGTCCGGGTGCGCGCCGCGCACGCCCGACTCGGCCAGCTGGGCCAGCTGCGCCGCGGCGGCCTGGCGCAGCGGGAACGGGCGGCTGGTGTCGGCGGCCGCCCGGCGCAGCTCGGCGGTGAGCGCGGCCAGCGACAGCCAGCGATGGCCCTGGCCGCCGACCCGCTCGATCTGGATGTCCTTCCTGGCCAGCTCGGCCAGGAAGCGCGACGGCCGCTCGTCGCTCTCCTCACCGGACGCGGTGACGATGAGCCGCTGGCGGGCCCGGCTGACGGCGACGTAGAACAGCCGGCGTTCCTCGGCCAGCAGGCCCGCGGTGACCGCGGCCGCCCTGGTGCCGTCGTCCGACGCGGGGTCGGACAGCTCGCCCGCGCCGAGCACCGAGCCGCGCAGCCGAAGGTCCGGCCAGCTGCCCTCCTGCACCCCGGCCACCACGACCACGTCCCATTCCAGGCCCTTGGACCGGTGCGCGGTGAGGATGCGGACCGCGTCCTGGCGCGGCGCGCGCTGGGCCAGCGTGTCGCCGGCGATCTCCTGGCCGGACAGGCTGTCCAGGAAGAGCCGGGGGGCACCGGGCGGCAGCCGGTCGGTGAAGGTGGCGGCCGCGTGGAACAGCGCCACGACCGCGTCCAGGTCCCGGTCGGCGGCGGCGCCCCTGGTGCCGCCGGCTGCGCTCGCCGCGCGCAGCGAGTCGGCCAGCCCGGAGGCGTTCCAGATGGCCCAGAGCACGTCTTCCGCGCTGCCGGCCACGGCCGTCTCGCGGGCCAGGGCCAGCAGCTTAGCCACCCGCTCGGCCGGCCCGGCGATGTGCCGGGCGACCAGGGTGAGGTCGCGGGGGTCGCGCAGCACGCTGGCCAGCGGCTCGCGGTCGGCGGGCATCTCGGCCGCTTCCGCGAGGGCCCGCAGGGAGCGGCGCAGGCGGCGCAGGCCGAGCGCGTCGGTCCGGCCGAGCGGCCCGGTGAGCAGCTCGACCGCGGTCTCCTCGTCGAGGTCGCCGGGCAGCAGGGCGCAGCGCAGTAGCGTGATCAGCGGGCGGACCCCCGGCTCGGTCGGCAGCGGCAGGTCGTCGCCGTCCACCGCGACCGGCACCCCGGCGGCGCTCAGCACCCGACGCAGCGTGGCCACCTGGCGGGTGGCCGAGCGGACCAGCACCGCCATCGACGACCAGCCGACCCCGTCCACCAGGTGCGCGCGGCGCAGCAGGTCCGCGACCACCCCGGCCTCCTGGGTCGCGCTCTCCGCGACCAGGATGCGGGCCTCGCCCGGCACCGCGTCCGGGAGCGCGGCCAGCCGCCGGTGCGCGAGCGGCACGCCGCCCGCCGCCGGGGGCAGCCGCCACGCGATCCGCCGGGACGCCTCGAGCAGTACCGGGCCGCTGCGGCGGCAGACGCCGAGCGCGATCACGTCGGCGGGCTGGCCGTCGGAGGTGCGGAACCGGTCGGCGAAGCGGCCGATGGCACGGTTGTCGGCGCCGCGGAACGCGTAGATGGACTGGTCGGGGTCGCCGACGACGATGAGCTCGCGGCCGTCGCCGGCCAGCGCGTGCAGCATCGCCTCCTGCGCCGGGTCGGTGTCCTGGTACTCGTCCACGAGCACGCAGTCGTAGGCCTGCCGCTCCCGCCCCCTGGTCGCCGCGCGGCCGAGCAGCCGGGCGGCGATCCGGACGATCTCCGCGTAGTCGTAGGCCGGCACCGGCGCCAGGTCGAAGCGGCCCGCGTACCGGTCAAGGAAGCGGCCGGCCGCGATCCATTCGTCCCGCCCGGCGCGCCGCCCGAGCCGGGCCAGCGCGCGGCCGTCCAGGCCGCGCTCGGCCGCGCGCAGCAGCAGATCCCGCAGCTCCTCGGCGAAGCCTCTGGTGACCAGGGCCGGGCGCAGCCGCTCCGGCCAGCGGGCGGCCCCGTCCTCGGCCTCGCCGCGCAGCATCCGGCGGACCTCGACCAGGTGCTCGGGCCCGGACAGCAGCCGCGGCGGCTCGTCGCCGGCCAGCACGAACTCCCGGCGCACCAGCGCGTAAGCGTAGCTGTGGAAGGTGAGCGCGAGCGGCTGCCGGGTAGTCCGGTCCAGCCGGGCGGTGATTCGCTCCCGCAGCTCGCCGGCCGCCTTGCGGCTGAACGTGAGCACGAGCATCCGGCCCGGATCCAGGCCGCGCCGCAGCACGCGGTCGGCCACCGCCTCCACGATCGTGGTGGTCTTGCCGGTCCCCGGCCCGGCCAGCACCAGCAACGGGCCGCCGGCGTGGCTGACCACCCGCTGCTGTGCATCGTCCAGCCGCGGCGCGCTGGCCGGCCGGGCCGGGCGGCGGACGAGGTGATAACCCGAAGCCTGCTTGCTCATCTCATACGAGATTCCAGCAGATACCTCCGACAGCCCGCCGGATCTCCGGCACCTTTGCCAGCAGATTCCGCGGCGCGCCGGCAACGATCGCGCGCACATCCATGCGAGCTAACGCCGGGCGGGTCCGCTAGGTGAGGTAGCGGGTCAGCCGCTGGTAGGCGCTGGCCCAGATGGGCCGGATGTCTGGCCAGGCCAGATCCTTGCCGCCGCCGATGCTCAGCGTGATGACGTAGTCGCCGAGGCGGCCGGTGATGGCGATCCTGTGCTCGTGCCGGCCGTCGTCCGGGCCGGCCACGCTAGCCTCGGTGGCGAAGGCGGGCGTATCGCGGCGGTATCGCCAGCGGCCTTTAAGATGTACTCGCCGTTCACGCCGCGCGGCTGAGCCGTTGCTCTGAGCCAGCCGCCGGCCACCGCTCGCTCGCCCGGAGGACCCGGACATGAAGGACAGGTGGGACGACGCGGAGGCGTCTGGCGTGGCGGCGCCTAGCCGGCCGCTGGCTGAGCTGGTCTACGCGTCGCGGCTGCTCGGCGCCGATCCTGGCCTGGTGCTGATGGGCGGCGGTAACTCGTCGGTCAAGGTCGCTAGCGCGGCCGGCGGGCCGGCCGATGTGCTGCACGTGAAGGGCAGCGGGCACGACCTGGCCGGGATCGGCGCCGAAGCCTTCCCGCCGCTGCGGCTGGACCGGCTGCTCGCACTGCTGGAGCGCGACCAGCTGGCGGACTCGCAGATGATGCACGAGCTGCGCTGCGCGTGCCTGCTGCCCGGTGCGCCCGACCCGTCGGTCGAGACGTTGCTGCACGCGCTGCTGCCGCATCCGTTCGTGCTGCACTCGCACGCCGACGCGGTGCTGACGCTGACCAACACGCCGGACGGGGCCGCTCGGGTGCGGGAGGCGTACGACGACCGCGTGGTCACCGTTCCTTACGTGATGCCGGGGTTCGACCTGGCCCGGTGCTGCGCCGGCCTGCTGCCGGGCCGGCTGCATCCGGG
>DASXME010000250.1:0-18319 GCA_036495825.1 Streptosporangiaceae bacterium | reverse complement strand
TCCGGGCGGAACACGTTGGTCAGCGGGACCGCATGCGAGGTGGGCGGGATCCCCTCGGCCGTTACCTCCTGGACCCGGGCGACGGCCGAGATGATCACGTCGAGCTGGGCGGCGAGGTGGTCGAGCTCGTCGTCGGCCAGCGCGAGCCTGGACAGCCTGGCCAGGTGAGCAACCTCGTCACGGGTGATAGGCATGCAGGCCATCCTAGGTGGCGTGCGGCCCTGGCCAGACTCAATAAAGCCAGCGAGCCGGGTCAGGCCGGGCCGGCCGCGCCGGCCGCGGTCCTCGGACGCCGGCGGCGCGGCCCGTCGGCCACGTCATCGGGCAGGGCGGCGGCCGCGGCCATGTGCTTGCGCAGCCAGCTGGTCGCCGACGCCGAGGTGAGCGGCCGGCTGAAGTACAGGCCCTGGGCCGCGTCGCAGCCCATGGCCCGCAGCGCGCCGGCCGCAGCCGCCGACTCGACGCCCTTGGCCACCGACCGGATGCCCAGCGCGCGGACCAGATCCACCAGCGACCGCACGATCACCTCGTCGTCCGGGCTGGCGGGCAGCCGGCGGACGAACGAGGAGTCGATCTTTATCTCGCAGACCGGCAGCCGCTTGAGCCGCACCAGCGAGGAGTACCCGGTGCCGAAGTCGTCCAGCCCCACAGACAGGCCGAGCGCGGCCAGCGCGTCGACCGTGGCCGCGGCGTGGTCGGGCTCGGCGGTGAGCACCCGCTCGTTGATCTCCAGCATGAGCGCCTCGGGCGGCAGCCCGCGGCGGTCGAGCCCGCCCGAGATCACCGCGGTCAGCCCGCTGTCCAGCAGGTCGCGGGCCGATGTGTTCAGCGACACCTGGACCTGCAGTCCGGCGTTCCACCACCGGGATGCCTGGTCCAGCGCGGAGTCGACCACGTGCCGGGTCAGGTCGCGCCGCAGCTCCGACTGGCCCGCCGTCTCGGCGAACTCGTCCGGAGTGATCATCCCGCGGTCAGGATGCCGCCACCGGACCATCGCCTCGACGCCGGCCGGGCGGCCGTCGGCCAGCCACACCTTCGGCTGGAAGTGCAGCTCGAGCTCGCCCCGGTCGATCGCCCGGCGCAGGTCGCCGAGCAGGGTCAGCCGGGCCGGCGAGTTGCGGTCCCTGGCCGGGTCGTAGGACTCGACGCCGTTGCGGTGCTCCTTGGCCAGGTACATGGCCACGTCGGCCCGCTGCAGCAGCAGTTCGACGTCGGGCGCGTCGACCGGGTAGGTCGCGATGCCCACGCTGGCCTCGATGTCCAGCGTCATCCCGTCCAGCCGGACCGGCTCGGCCAGCGCCGCGCGCAGCCTGGCGGCGACCTCGCGCGCCACGGCCGCGTTCCTGATGACCGGCAGCAGCACGGCGAACTCGTCGCCGCCGAGCCGGGCGACCAGGTCGCCGGGGCGGACCGAGTGGGTCAGCCGGTGCGCGACCATGCGCAGCAGCCGGTCGCCCGCCATGTGCCCGAGGGTGTCGTTGACTTCCTTGAACCGGTCCAGGTCGAGCAGCAGGAAGCCCAGCACGCGGCCGGATCTGGCCGCCTCGTCCAGTGCCTCCTGGGCGTGGCGCAGCAGCATCGTGCGGTTGGGCAGCCCGGTGAGCTCGTCGTGCATGGCCTGGTGCTCGCGCTGGACCGACACCGCTGCGTTCAGGTAAACCGCGATCAGCGGGAGCAGGAACAGCAGCACGAGCAGCACGGAACGGCCCATCACCACGACCACGAGCGGGGCCGCCGACAGCAGCGCCAGGTTCACGAACGCCTGGTAGGGCAGCTGCTCCATGGCCTTCTTCAGCAGCGGGGCCCGGGTGTGCAGGCTGATCGCGATCGTGACCAGCGCGAAGTTCACGGCCAGGTAGGCGACCGCGGCGAGGCCCACGCCCGCCAGCTGCGCGCCGGTGGCCGCCCACGGGTGGCCCGGCGTCGTATGGATGCCCATCATGCCGAGCGCCAGCCAGGCCGCGCCCAGCGCCAGCACGTCCTGCGCCGCGTTGAAGACGGTACGGAACGGTGCCTTGCGGTTGGCCGTGCCCGCGATCAGCATGGAGGTCGCCTTCAGCAGCGCGGCGACCGGCAGCCCCCAGTAGAGCAGCGCGGCGAAGCTGAAGGTGACCGAGGCCACGCCGGCGTCGGGGCCCGACCGGCCCGGCGTGATGATAGGTCTCAGTTCGCCGACCATGATGAGGACGGCGATCGTCCACAACAGCGGGCTCCTGACCAGGCGGTGTACATCGGCCAGCGAAAGGCTGGCCGTCGCCAGGCACAGCACGGCAAAGCCCGCCACCGAGACGACGGTCAGATGCACCCACAGCGGCGAACCTGCCCGCGGGGTGATGTCCCTCGTGTCGTTCGGATCCTTCATCGATGCCCTCGTGCCTCGAACCGACTCGTGCAGATGCACATGCAAGAGCGTACGGCGAAAGTAGCATTCGCGAAACCGGTTGCATACCATCCGTTACCAACGATTGGGCCTGGCGAGCCGGGCGCGCGGCTCGCGCGGGCGTGACCACACGCACAGCTACCTGCCCAGATGACCCATATTGGAGCGATTTCTACCGCTTCCGCGAAGGCTCAGTGGTTACTCACTGCCGGCAATGGCCGCCCGCGCGGCATCGGGTCCCTGCCCCAGCAGAATCTCGAAATTTTCCTCGCTGAGCACCGGCACGCCGAACTCGACCGCCTTGTCGTACTTCGAGCCGGCGTTCTCGCCGGCGAGCACGAAGTCGGTCTTCTTCGACACCGAGCCGGTCACCTTGCCGCCGCGCGACCGCACCGCCTCGGTGGCCGAGTCCCGGCTGTAGCCGGCCAGCGACCCGGTGATCACCAGGGACAGTCCGGCCAGCGGCCGGCCGCCGCCCGCTCCCCCGGCCGGGCCGTCCTCGGCCAGCCGCACCCCGGCCTCGCGCCACTTGGCCACGATAGTCAGGTGCCAGTCCACGGTGAACCAGTCGATCACCGCGGTGGCGATCGTCGGGCCGACCCCGTCGGCGGCGGCCAGTTCCTCGGCCGACGCCGCCGCGATCGCGTCCAGCGAGCCGAAGTGCGCGGCCAGCGCGCGGGCGGCGGTCGGGCCGACGTGCCGGATCGACAGCGCGACCAGGATCCGCCACAGCGGCCGGGACTTCGCTTCCTCCAGGTTGACCACCAGCTTGCGGGAGTTGACGGTCAGCTCCCCCGCCTTGTTCACGAAGAACGGGACGGCCGCCAGGCTCTCCTCGGTCAGCCCGAACAGGTCGCCCTCGTCGGTTACCAGCCGCGAGTCCAGCAGGGCGGTCACCGCCTCGTAGCCGAGCACCTCGATGTCCAGCCCGCCCCGGCCGGCCAGGTGGAACAGCCGCTCGCGAAGCTGGGCCGGGCAGGCCCTGGTGTTCGGGCAGCGCCAGTCCACCTCGTCTTCCTCGCGGGCCAGCGTGGTGCTGCACACCGGGCACGCGGTCGGGAACTCGAACGCGCGCTCGCTGCCGTCGCGCAGGTCGGCCACCGGGCCGACTACCTCGGGGATCACGTCGCCCGCCTTGCGCAGCACGACCATGTCGCCGATCAGCACGCCCTTGCGGATCACCTCGTCGGCGTTGTGCAGGGTGGCCCGGTCCACCATGGACCCGGCCACCTTGACCGCCTCCATCACGGCGAACGGCGTCACCCTCCCGGTGCGGCCCACGTTCACCTGGATGTCCAGCAGCCGGGTGGTGACCTCCTCCGGCGGGTACTTGTAGGCGATCGCCCAGCGCGGCGCCCGGCTGGTGGAGCCGAGCTCGCGCTGCACCGGCACCCGGTCGAGCTTGATGACTACGCCGTCGATCTCGTATGGCGGATCGTGTCGGTGTTCGGCGTAATGAGCGATGTATTGCCGCACCCCGTCCATCTCGGGCGTCACCTGGAACAGGTTGCTGACCGGCAGCCCCCACTCCCGCATCCGCTCGTACCAGCCGGACTGGGTGCCGGGGCCGTCGGCCGAGCCGACGCCGTGCACGATCACGTCGAGCGTCCTGCTCGCGGTGACCCGGGGGTCCTTCTGCCGCAGCGATCCGGCCGCGGCGCTGCGCGGGTTGGCGAAGGCCGGCTTGCCCGCCTCGGTCAGCCGCACGTTCAGCTCGTCAAACCCGGCGACGGGAAAGAACACCTCGCCGCGCACCTCCAGCACCTCGGGGAAGCCGCTGCCCGTCAGCCGCGTCGGAACGGTGCCGATCGTGCGGATGTTGGGCGTCACGTCCTCGCCGGTGACGCCGTCGCCCCTGGTCGCGCCCCGGACCAGCGCGCCGTCCCGGTACAGCAGCGCGATGGCCAGGCCGTCGATCTTCAGCTCGCATAGGTACGGCCCTGGGTTCTCGGACTCGCTGAGCCTGACCACCCTGGCCGCCCAGGCGTCCAGCTCTTCGGCGGAGAACGCGTTGTCCAGGCTGAGCAGCCGCTCCCGGTGAGTGACCGCGGTGAACAGCGTGGAGATGGCGCCGCCGACCTTCTGCGTCGGCGAGTCCGGCGTGCGCAGCTCGGGATACCGCTCCTCGATCCCGTTCAGCTCGCGGATCAGCGTGTCGTACTCGGCGTCGGAGATCAGCGGCGAGTCCAGCACGTGGTACCGGTGCTGGTGCTCGGTCAGATCGACGCTCAGCCGGGCGTGCCGCTGCCTGACGTCGGCGGGCACCTCGCTGCTCGGTAGCTCGGTCACGCGCTCCCCTCCTCGATCATCTCCGGCAGTATCCTGCCCGCCTCCCGGCAGGCGGCCAGCACGGCCACGGCGCGCTCGGGCGACGCGCCGTCCAGCCCGCAGGCCGGCCCGATCACCACCTGGTCGGCGCTGCGCGCGGTGAGCAGCCCGAGCCGGTGCAGCAGCCCGGTGACCTGGGCGGCCATCGCCCTGGGCTCAGGCGGCTGCGGATCCAGCGCCTGAGCGACGCCCGCGAAGATCCCCGCGCCGGCCTCGATCGCCTCCGCCAGCCCGTCCTCGTCCCCTCGCCGTAGCTGGCTGAGGTCGAGCCAGATCCCGCGCGCACCGGATTTCATGATCATCCCGAACGGTACGCGGTCGGCGCAACAGTGCACGAGGCCGTATGCCTGCCGGTCGACTGACGTTTGCCCTGCACCGGATGCCGTCGCGACCCCGGACGCCTGCCCGGCGCTGGAGGCCTGGGCGGCATCGAGCACCGCGCGCAGGCCCTCGGTGGCCACGTCGGCCTCGACCTCGGCCAGCCGCCGCCACCCGCTGGCCGTCGGCACCGCGCCGTCCAGCACGGCGGTCAGCATCGGCTCGTCTAGCTGCAGCAGCAGCCGCGCGCCGGGGACCCGCTTGCGGACGTCCGCCACGTGCCCGGTGATCCCCTCGGCCAGCGAGGCGATCAGGTCCGCGACCGCGCCATGATCGGCGAGCGCGACGTCCTGGCTGGACGGCAGCTCCACCGAAGCCGCCAGCGTCCACGGCCCGCACACCTGGATCTTGAGCGGCCCTTCGTAGCCTTCGGCCGCCTCTTCGAGCTCGTCGAGGTCGGCCGCCAGCAGGTCGCGGGCCCGGCGCAGGTCGCGGCCTGGCCGCTGGGTCAGCCGCCAGCGCCCGGCGCTGGTCTCGGCCGGCAGGTCAGCCAGCAGGCCCGCAGTGCGGCCGATCATGTCGGCGCCGGGCCCGCGGCCGGGCAACTCGGGCAGGTGCGGCAGATCCGGCAGCTCGTCGAACACGGTGCGGATGGCGCGCGCCGGATCGGTCCCCGGCATCGAGCCCGCCCCCGACGCGCTGCCCGTCGGCCACCAGAACTGCTGCGTATCGCTGGTCACGCAGCCGAGCCTAGCGACCCCCTAGGTCAGAGGCTTCTCCCGGCGCGCCGCGCCCACCCGGGCGGGCGGCTGTCGTTCGCCCGGGCGGCTGTCGTTCGCCCGGGCGGCTGCCGTTCGGTCTCAAGGCGGTCGATGGGCCGTCGTCCGCCATCGGTGGGTGTCGATGTGCCGTTGACCGCCTTGCGGCTCCCGAGTGGATCAACGTCGCTGCCAGTCTGGTGTTGCTCTTTGAACACCGAATTCACATCGACGTTGTTCGCGTCTCGGCGGGTGGGGCGGGCGAGGTGGCCGGGGCGGACGCTTCGCCGTCTCGGTGGGTGGCGTGGATGGTGGCCGACGCGAGCACGAGGTCGCCGTCGTAGAGGACCGCGGCCTGGCCCTTGGCCACGCCGCGGGCGGGCTCGTGCAGCCGGATCCGGACGGCGTCGCCGTCCCGCCGGACGGTGGCCGGGTGCGGATCGCCGTGCGCGCGCAACTGGACTGCGCAGTCGAGCGGGGCGTCCGGCGGCGGGCAGCCGGTCCACACCGGGCGGGTCGCGGTGATCTCGTGCACGTCGAGCAGCGCGGGCGGCCCGACGGTGACCGTGCCGCTGACCGGCTCGATGTCCAGCACGTAGCGGGGCTGGCCGTCGCCGGCCGGATGGCCGATGCGCAGCCCGCGACGCTGGCCGACGGTGAAGCCGTAGGCGCCCTCGTGCTCGCCGAGCACCTGGCCGCCGACGTCCACGATCTGGCCGGGCGCCGAGCCGAGCCGGTCGGTGAGGAACCGCCTGGTGTTCCCGTCGGCGATGAAACAGACGTCGTGGCTGTCCGGCTTGTCGGCGACGGCCAGGCCGCGGCCGGCGGCCTCCTGCCGGACCTGGTCCTTGGTCGAGTCGCCGAGCGGGAACATGGCGCGGTCGAGCTGGTCACCGGTCAGCACGGCCAGCACGTACGACTGATCCTTGGCCGCGTCCACGCTGCGCCGCAACATGGTGCCCGCAGGCTGGGCGCTGAGGCGGGCGTGGTGGCCGGTGCAGACGGCGTCGAAGCCGAGCGCCACGGCGCGGTCGAGCACCGCCGCGAACTTGATCTTCTCGTTGCAGCGCAGGCACGGGTTGGGGGTGCGTCCGGCGGCGTATTCGGCCACGAAGTCGGTCACCACGTCGCGATCGAACCGCTCGGCCAGATCCCAGACGTAGAACGGGATGCCGATCACGTCGGCAGCCCGGCGGGCGTCGCGGGCGTCCTCGAGCGTGCAGCAGCCGCGGGCGCCGGTCCGGTAGGAGCGCGGGTTGGACGACAGCGCAAGGTGAACGCCGGTCACCTGGTGGCCTGCCTGCACCGCCCTGGCCGCGGCGACGGCCGAGTCGACGCCGCCCGACATGGCGGCCAGCACGCGAAGCTGAGTCATCGCGTTGTCGAGGGTACGCGCTGACCGGCCCGGCGCGGAATCGCCGCCGAGCTCGATACGCTCTTCCGCAGAAAATCCTCCGGGTAACCAGTACGGCAGCTCGGGCGTGTCTTCTTACGACGGGCCGCCGGGGTCCCGGCGGCCGAGCCTGAAGAGGATGCGCATGCGCGACTCGCAGACCTTCGATGAGTTCTACGCGGGCACGGTGCATCGCGTCATCGGCCAGCTGCACGCGATGACCGGCGACCGCGCCGGAGCCGAGGATGTCGTCCAGGAGGCGTACGCGCGGGCTTGGCAGCGGTGGGACAGGCTGTCCGGCTACGGGGAACCCGAGGCCTGGGTCAGGACGGTCGCCTACCGGATCAGCGTGAGCTCCTGGCGCAAGACGGTGAACCGGGGCATCGCGCACCGTCGGCACGGCGCCGGCACCGCGGTACCCGCGATCAGCGCCGACTATGTCGCCGTGGTCGCCGCGCTGCGCAAGATCGGCGAGAGCCAGCGCCGGGCGGTCGTGCTGCACTACCTGGTCGGCCTGTCGGTCAGCGAGATCGCCAGGGAAACCGGCGCCAGCCAGTCCGCGGTCAAGGCCCGGCTGCTGCGCGGCCGTCAGGCCCTGTCCGGTCACCTGTCCGAAGCGGCGACGGGCCCCGGCCCTGAGGAGGCGACGTCTCGTGCGTGAGGACGACCTGGAGAGGATCCTGCAGCAGGGGTCGGCCGCCATCGCCGAGGCGGCGCGGCCGAAGCCGCCCGAGGTCATCAGGGCCCGCGGCAATCAGCGGCGCAGGCGCAAGGCGGCGGGGACCGTGCTGCTGGCCCTCGCGATCGCGGCGGCCGGCGGCGGCGCCTACGCCGGAGTGCGCAGCGGCGGCGGGCAGCCGCCGGCACCGGTGACCCACGTGAAGCACCCGAGCCCGCACGTGCACAAGATCACCGCCAGCGCTGCACCGTACGAGACGATGCTGCCCGCGGGCAAAGCAGGCTCCCGGGCGGCCATCCCCTGGGCCCTGGTCGGCCTCGGCTGGTCCCTGACCGACTACTCCACCGGCCGGCCGAACGCAGGCGGGCAATGGCAGCAGGGCGGCGGCCAGCTCACCCTCGCCCTGGTCGATCCGGACGGCGGCCGCTACGACATCTACCAGCAGGCCAACACCGGCCACCCGTGGGCCCTGCTGGCCTGGTCGCCAGACGGCCGCCGGGCGCTGCTCGGCGAGGTCGGCACGGACCCGGAGCAGTACCTGAAATACGGCGTGATCACGCTGTCCACCGGGTCTATCAGTACCTTCGCCGCACCGGCCGGCGTGACCCCTGAAGGCTTCACCCGGCCGGACGGCACGAGCATCCTGGCGGTGCGGCAAGCCGGGGGCACCGTGGCGCTGCAGCGGTACACCCTGGCCGGCGCGCTGGAGGCCACGCTGGCCAGCCACGCCGTCGGCTCAACGCCATCCGGCTGCGGACTGGCCTGCGGCGCGATCAGCTCTGACGATGGCACCACCGACATCTGGAGTTATGACGGCCACCTGGAGCTGGTGAACAACGCCGGCGGAGTGATCCGCGACCTGCCGGTGCCCGCCGCCGGGGCGAACCCGTCCTGCACGCCGCTGACCTGGTGGGACGGCCAGACCGTGCTCGCCAGGTGCCCGGCGCCGAACCAGCAGCAGCTGTGGCTCGTCCCGGCCGGCGGCGCAGCCCCGACGGCGTTCGGCCCGCCCGTCCCGTCCGCGTCCGACTACAGCGTGCAGACCGGTGCCTGGCAGCTCGGCGGCGCCGCGATATACGTCAATGAGTCGGCCGGCTCGGGCTGCCCGCAGGCCACCGGGCCGAGCGGCTCAGGCATCTTCCAGCTGACCAGGGGATCGCTCACCGGAATCCCTGTCCCCCGAAGCCGCGGTAATGACGGCGCGGCGGTGGGCGTCATCAACGAGCAGCTTCTCGTGCTGGCCCGCACCGGCTGCCCCGACTCAACCTCGCTGCTCTAGCTTACCCCGGCCACCGGTGCCACGCAGCCGCTGCAGATGGCCAGGCCGGGCCAGGCCGGCGTGGTCGCGGCGAAATCATTCGACGAGGACTGACGCCGCGAGAGAAGTCTAGGCGGCGCCGTCCGCGGCGAGGAAGCCGGCCTTCTGCCAGATCGTGCGGGCGCGGCCGTCCAGGAAGCCGACCTCCTCGAAGGCGGCCATGGACTTGCGGGCGGCCCACTGCTTGGTGGCGATCCGGTGCGGGCTGCGCGCGGCGACCTGCACGGCCTCCCGCGGGTCCAGGCCGACCGCGGCGTAGGAGGACGGGTGGACCAGGTTCCTGTTGATGGCGCCGGACATGAACCAGGCCAGCCTGGCGGCGGTGAACTTGCGGCGGGCGGCCGAGCTCTTGGCCACCTGCCGCTTGAGCTCCTCGCGGGCGTACTTGATGTGCCTGGCCTCCTCGATCACGTGAATCCTGCTGATCTGGCGGATCATCGGCTGGACCCGCTCGTCGGGGAACGCGGCCCGCTGCATCGCGTCGGCGAACTCCTCGATGACCAGGGTGGCGGCGAACATCAGCATCGGGTCGTAGAACGCGCCGAGTGCCTTGATCGCGTGGTATTCCAGCGGCGTCGGCCGGTGCGTGGTCAGGCCGAGGGTGCGCACCATCCGGCCGAACATGACCGAGTGCCGGCATTCGTCCGCGGTCTCGGTCAGCGCGTAGGCGAAGTGATTGCTGTCGTACCGGGTGCGGTAGGCGTGCTGCAGCAGGATCTTCATCAGCGCGAGCTCGGACCAGATGCCGAACGAGGCCAGGCTGGCCACCTCGTGCTTGGTCAGCTCGATCTGCTGGTCGAGGCTGAGGCCGTCCCACAGCGGGGTCTCGTACAGCGACCCGGCCTCGGGCGGGCCGTAGTACAGCCCCGGCACCGGCGGCGTATCCCAGTCGACGTCCACGTCGGGGTCGAACGAGTGCTTGCGCGACGTCTTGATCAGCCGTTCGGCGGTCAGCTCGCGGTCGGTCAGGGTGAGCGTGTGGTTGCCGTCGTGACACTTGATGACGGCGGTCCGGGTGTCCATGAGTGCGGTCATGATGCCGCTCCTTCGAGGATGAAATCGGCGGGCCTGACCCGGCGCATGCGCAGCCAGAAGTTGACGGTCGAGGCCGGCCAGAGTGAACGGTTGACTCCGTGCTCGTCGAGGTACCAGCTGTCGCAGCCGCCCTTGAGCCACACGCTGCCGCGGGATTTGCGCTGCACCCAGCGGTTGAAGCGCTCCTGCGCGCCGGGCCTGACCTCGATCGAGCGGGCCTGCTTGCTGGCGATCAGCCGCAGGCAGCCGATGACGTAGCGGACCTGGGATTCGATGATGAAGATGATCGAGTTGTGGCCGAGCCCGGTGTTGGGGCCGACGATGAAGAACAGGTTGGGGAAGCCGGCCACCGTGGTGCCCAGGTGCGCGGTGACCCCGCTCCGCCAGGCGTCGGCGATCTTCAGCCCGCCCCGGCCGGTGATCTGGGCCTTGGCCCACGCGTCGGTCACGTGGAAACCGGTGCCGAAGATGATCGTGTCCACCTCGATCTCGCGGCCGTCGGAGGTGACGATGGAATGCTCGCGGACCTCGGCGATGCCGGCCGTCTCCAAGTCCACGTCGGGCCGGTTGAACGTCGGGTAATAGTCGCTGGAGACCAGCGTGCGCTTGCAGCCGAGCGTGTAGCCCGGGGTGAGCTTGCGCCGCAGCTGCGGGTCGTGCACCTGGCGGGCGATGTGCCAGCGGCCCAGCCGCTCGGCGCCCTTGATCAGGCGCGGGTGCTCGAAGCCGAGCACAAAGCTCTCCTGCAGCCAGTAGATCATGTTGCGGTGTGCCGTCCTGGCCAGCGGGATGCGCTCGTACCGGCGCAGTTGCGCGTCGGTGAAGGCCCGGTCGGGCCGCGGGATGACCCACGGCGCGGTCCGCTGGAAGACGGTGAGGTGACCGGTGCGCGCCGCGATCTGCGGTACGAACTGGATCGCCGAGGCGCCGGTGCCGATCACCGCGACCCGCCGGCCGGTCAGGTCGTGCTCGTGGTCCCACTGCGCCGAGTGAAACGCCCGGCCGGTGAAGCGCTCGAGCCCGGGCAGCTCGGGGATGCTCGGCTGGTGCAGCGGACCCTGGCCGATCACCAGCGCGTGGCTGCGCAGCAGCCCGCCGTCCGCCGTCCTGATCATCCAGATGGCGTCCCGCTCGTCGTACTCCGCGCTGGTCACCTCGGTGCCGAACCTGATGTGCGGCGCCAGCCCGTACTTGTCCACGCAGTGCTCGATGTAGCCGAGAATCTCCGGCTGCGGCGCGAACTCCCGGCTCCAGTCGGCCTTGGGCTCGAAGGAGTAGGAGTAGAGGTGCGACCTGATGTCGCAGGCACACCCGGGATAGGTGTTCTCCCGCCACGTCCCGCCGACCGCGTCCGCCTTCTCCAGGATGACGAAGTTGCCCTGGCCCGCCTGCTTCAGCGCGATCGCCATGCCGAGACCGGAGAAGCCGGTGCCAACGATCACCACCGCGTGGGTTCGTTCCTGGTCAGGCGGGCCCATGGATACGCATGATACATTTATTGCATACTTGTATCAAGGCGTAAGGTCGGGATATGGCCATCGATCTGGTGCGCATGGCGCTGGCGCGTGACCACGGCGCGGGCGCCGACACGGCGACCGAGCGCATCCTGGACGCGGCGCTCGGCCAGTTCGAGGACTTCGGGCTGCGCCGGTCCACAATGGAGGACATCGCCCGGCGCTGCGGGATGTCCCGGATCACGATCTACCGCAGGTTCCCCAAGAAGGAGAACCTCATCGAGGCGGTCGTGCTGCGCGAGCTGCGCAGCTTCCTCGACTGCCTGCTCACCGTGGGCGAAGACGGCCTCAGCGCGGAGGGCAAGATGGTCGAGCGGGTGGCCTTCGCGCTGCAGTTCCTGCGCAACCACCTGCTGCTGCGGCGGCTGCTGCGGACCGAGCCGGAGTCGATCCTGCCGTCGCTGACGGTGAACGGCGGGCCGGTGGTGGACACGGCGCGGGAGTACGTCGCCGCGCTGATCCGCGCGGATCTCTTCGGCGGCCGGACGCCGCCCGCCGAAGCCGAGCGGCACGTGCAGATCCTCGCCGAGCTCGGGGTCAGGATCGTGCTGTCGTTCATCCTCACCCCGTCCAGCGCCATCCCGATCCAGACGCTGGACGACGCCAGGGCGTTCGCCAGCGACCTGATCACCCCGGTGCACGCGAGCGCGCTCAGCGAGATGGCCCGGGCCGCAGCCGAGGCCTGAACCAGGGACGCAAGTCAGCGGGCGGCGCGGCGCGCCCGGTCCACGGCCTCGCCGATCACCGCGCCCACCGCGTCCACGTCCTGCTGGACCGAGGTGTGGCCGAGCGAGAACCGCAGCGAGCCGCGGGCCTGCGCCTCATCGCGGCCCATGGCCAGCAGCACGTGACTGGGCTGGGCCACGCCCGCGGTGCAGGCCGACCCGGTCGAGCAGGCGATCCCCTTCGCGTCGAGCAGCATGAGTAGCGCGTCGCCCTCACAGCCGGGGAAGGAGAGATGCACGTTGCCGGGCAGCCGGCCCGGTCCGGGGGGCGCGCCGTTGAGCACCACGTCGGGCACGACCGCGGTCACCTGCCTGATCAGGTCGGCGGACAGCGCGGCGAGCCTGCGCGCCTCGTCCCCGGCCCGCTTGCCCGCCACCTGCACCGCCGTCGCGAAGGCCCTGATGGCCGGGGCGTCGAGCGTGCCGGACCGGATGTCGCGCTCCTGGCCGCCGCCGTGCAGCACCGGCACCGGCTCGGCGTGCCGGGCCAGCAGCAGCGCCCCGGCGCCGACAGGGCCGCCGAGCTTGTGGCCGGTGATCGTCAGCGCGTCGGCCCCGGATGCGGCGAAGTCGACCGGCAGGTGGGCCGCGGCCTGCACCGCGTCGCTGTGGAACGTGATCTGGTGCTCGCGAGCGATCGCGGCCAGCTCGGCGACCGGCTGCACGGTGCCGACCTCGTTGTTCGCCCACATGACGCTGATCACGGCCGCCGTCTCCGGCTCCGGCCCGATGGCGGCGCGCAGCGCGTCCGGGGTGATCAGCCCGGTGCCGCCGGTCTGCAGCCAGACCGGCTCGGCATCCTCGTGGTCGGCCAGCCAGTGCACGCTGTCCAGCACCGCGTGATGCTCGATGGGGGTCGACAGCACCCGGCGGCGCCGCGGGTCGGCCGCCCGCCGGGCCCAGTACATGCCCTTCACGGCCAGGTTGTCCGCCTCGGTGCCGCCGCTGGTGAAGATCACTTCACTGGGCCGCGCGCCGTAGGCCTCGGCGATCACCTCGCGCGACTCCTCGACCACCCGCCGGGCGCGACGGCCGGCGTTATGCAGCGAGGAAGGATTGCCGACCCTGGCCAGCTCCTCGATCATCACGTCGAGCGCCTCGGGCAGCATCGGCGTGGTAGCAGCGTGGTCCAGGTAAACGGCGCGCTCGGCGGCTGGCCCCGGCGGCCTGGCCCCGTTCTCGACGTAGCCCATGACTGGTTCAGCCTACCGGGAGCGGCCACACCCGCGGATCGGGCCGCGACTGCAACCGGCGACAATTCGCCATGTGTCGCCACATGATCACCGGGGCGGCCACGACCGGCCGGGTGATCACGCCTGGTGCTGGCCGATCTGCTCGACGAGCTGCGGGACGACCTTGAACAGGTCGCCGACCACGCCGAAGTCGGCGAGCTCGAAGATCGGCGCCTCCGGATCCTTGTTGATCACCATGATCGTCTTGGAGGTCTGCATGCCGGCCCGGTGCTGGATCGCGCCCGAGATGCCGACCGCCACGTACAGCTGGGGCGCGACGGTCTTGCCGGTCTGGCCCACCTGGAACTGATGCGGATACCAGCCGGCGTCGGTGGCGGCGCGGGAGGCGCCCACCGCGGCGCCGAGCGAATCGGCCAGCTGCTCGATCAGCGCGAAGCTCTCGGCGCCGCCGACCCCGCGGCCGCCGGACACCACGATGGAGGCTTCGGTCAGCTCCGGCCGCTCGCCGCGCTCCTGCATCACCCGCTCGGTGATCCTGGCGCCCCTGGCCGCGTCGCTGACCGGCACGTCGACCGGCACCAGCTCGGCCGCGCCGGGCGCCGCCTGGGTGTCCGGGGCCGGCGTCACGGCGTTGGGCCGCACCGCGACGATCGGGGTGCCGGCGCGCACCTTGGACTGCACGACGATGGAGCCGCCAAAGATCGACTGCTCGGCCACCAGCTCCCCGGTCAGGTCCACGGCGTCGGTGAGCACGCCGGAGCCGGTCTTCACGGCCAGCCTGGCCGCGATCTCCTTGCCCTCCGGGGTGCCCGCCACCAGCACCGCGGCCGGCGACTTCTCGGCGACCAGCGCCGCGAGCAGCTCGGCCTTGGGCCCGGTCACGTACTCGTCAAACTCCGCGCCGCCGGCCACGTACACCCGGGCCGCGCCGAACTCCGCCAGCCGCTCGCGGCCCGCCTCGGCGTCCGGGCCGGTCCAGACCGCGGCGGGCTCGCCGATGCGGCGGGCCAGCGTCAGCAGCTCGCAGGTAACCTTCTTGACCTCGCCGCCGGTGTGCTCGGCGAATACCAGCACCTCAGCCATGCCCGCGTGCTCCCCTGTCCTTAGATGAACTGTCCCTAGATGAACTTCTGCGTCGCGAGGTACTCGGCCGCCTTGACGCCGCCGTCTCCCTCGTCCTTGACGATCGTGCCTGCCTGCCGGGGCGGGCGCTGCGCCCAGCTGACCACCTCGGTGGCCGCCGCCGCCAGCCCGACCTGGGCCGGGTCGATGCCCGCATCGGCCAGGCTCAGCGTTTCGACCGGCTTCTTCTTCGCGGCCATGATCCCCTTGAACGACGGGTAGCGCGGCTCGTTGATCTTCTCGACCACGCTGACCACGGCGGGCAGCGCCGCCTCCACCTTGTCGTAGCCGTAGTCGGCCTGCCGGTGGATCCTGATGGCCGGCGCGTCAATCTCCACCTTGCTGGCCAGCGAGAGCTGCGGCACGCCGAGCCGCTCGGCCAGCATGGCCGCGAGCAGGCCGGTCCTGGCGTCGGTGGACTCCGAGCCGAGGATGACCAGGTCGAAGCCGGTCCTGGTGATGACCTGGGCCAGGGCGTAGGAGGTCTGCAGCGCGTCGGAGCCGGCCAGGCCGTCGTCCAGCAGGTGCACGGCCTTGTCGCAGCCCATCGACAGCGCCTTGCGGATCGAGTCCGCCGCCTTCTGCGGTCCCATCGTCAGGATGGTCACCTCGCCGCCGTGCGCCTCGGCGATGCGGAGAGCCTCCTCGATGGCGTACTCATCGAGCTCGTTGATCAGCCCGTCCACGGATTCGCGGTCGAGCGTGGCGTCACCGGGCCGCAGCGTGCGTTCCACCGCGGTGTCCGGGACCTGCTTGACGCAGACGACGATGTTCATGGCCGGCCGCCCACCTCCCTGCGCTCTGATCGGGTTCTGATGACATGTTACCGGCGAGTAGCAATACTTGGCGAATGCCGCCGGTGTGACAACGGCGACACTCTACCGGCCGGTCCGTCACCTCTGGGCTGCGGCCTCGGCGGCCTCGACCACGTTGGCCAGCAGCATCGCCCGGGTCATCGGGCCGACGCCGCCGGGCATCGGGGCCAGCCAGCCGGCCACCCCGGCGACGCCGGGATCGACGTCGCCGACCAGGCCGGCGTCGGTCCGGGTGATGCCCACGTCGAGCACGGCCGCGCCCGGCTTGACCATGTCCGCGGTCAGCAGGCCGGGCCGGCCGGCCGCGACCACCACGATGTCGGCCGCCCGGGTGTGCGCGCCCAGATCCTTGGTGCCGGTGTGGCAGAGCGTCACGGTGGCGTTCTCGCTGCGCCTGGTCAGCAGCAGCCCGAGCGAGCGGCCGACGGTGATGCCGCGGCCGATCACGGTGACCTCCGCGCCGGCGATCGGCACGCCGAAGCGGCGGAGCAGCTCGGTGATCCCGTGCGGCGTGCAGGGCAGCGGCCCGGGCTCGCCGAGCACCAGCCGGCCGAGGTTCAGCGGGTGCAGGCCGTCCGCGTCCTTGGCCGGGTCGATCCGGGCTAGCACCCGCTGAGCGTCCAGGCCTTCAGGCAGCGGCAGCTGGACGATGTAGCCGGTACAGCCGGGGTCCCCGTTCAGCTCGTCGACCACCGCCTCCACCTGGTCCTGGCTGGCATCGGCGGGCAGGTCGCGGCGGATGCTCACGATGCCCACCTGCGCGCAGTCCCGGTGCTTGCCGTTGACGTAGGCGCGGCTGCCCGGGTCGTCGCCGACCAGGACGGTGCCGAGGCCGGGGGCGGCGGCGCGGGCGGCCAGGGCGGCGACCCGCCCGGTGAGGTCGGCGCGGATATCGGCGGCGACGGCCTTGCCGTCCAGGATGCGTGCGCTCATGACGGACACAATTCTGCCAGGTGCAACCTCACGCCCCGTCCCTCTGGCACGTTTACCAGGTGTGAGACACGAGCCGTTCGAGACGATCGTGGCCCGGCACGGGCCGACGGTGCTGCGGGTCTGCCGCGCTGTGGTGGGCCCGGCCGCCGCCGAAGACGCCTGGTCGGAAACCTTCCTCGCCGCGCTGCGGGCCTATCCCGGCCTGCCGCCCGGCAGCAACGTCGAAGCCTGGCTGGTCACGATCGCGCACCGCAAGGCCATCGATCAGGCCCGGGCGGCCGCCCGGCGCGCGGTCCCGGCCGGCGACCTGCCGGACCGGCCGGCCCGCGACGGGCTGCCCGGCGCCGGCGACGCCGCCAGCGACCTGCGGGCGGCGCTGGCGAAGCTGCCGCTCAAGCAGCGCGAGTCCGTCGCCTACCACTACCTGGCCGACCTGCCGTACGCCGAGGTCGCCGCGATACTCGGCGGCACCCCGGAGGCGGCCCGCCGGGCCGCCGCGGACGGCATCGCCGCGCTGCGCCGCAGCTACCTGCACCACGATGAAGAAGGAAAGGCGTCATGATGAGCGCGAACGACACGCCGGGCGCGGCCGAGCTGCTCGCCGCCCTGACCGGGGAAGCGCCGGCCGGCGACGAGGAGACCAGCCGCAGGCTGCACGCCCGCCTGGTCGCCGCCGCGGCCCAGGCCGGGATACTCGACGTGACCTACCGAACGGTCGAGACCCCGGTCGGCCCGCTGCTGCTCGCCGCCACCGCCGAGGGCCTGGTCCGGGTGGCCTACGCCGTCGAGGATCACGACGCGGTGCTCGGCCAGCTGGCGGCCAGGATCAGCCCCCGGGTGCTGGCCGACCCGGCCCGGCTGGAGACGGCCGCGCGCGAGCTCGACGAGTACTTCACCGGCCGCCGCACCGGCTTCGACCTGCCGCTCGATCTGCGGCTGAGCACCGGCTTCCGCCGCCTCGTGCTGGCGGCCCTGCCCGGCATCGCCTACGGCAGCACGGCCAGCTACGCCGCGATGGCGGCCGCCGCGGGCAGCCCGCGGGCGGTGCGCGCGGCCGGCACGGCCTGTGCGACCAACCCGCTGCCGGTGGTGCTGCCCTGCCACCGCGTGATCAAGAGCGACGGCACCCTCGGCCGCTACGCCGGCGGCGAGGCGGCCAAGCAGGCCCTGCTCACCCTGGAGGGCGCCGCATGAGCACGACCCTGGCGGCCCCGGCCGCCCGGCTGGCCGAATTCGACTGGCAGGCGCTGGCCGCCGAGCTGGACGCCTACGGGTGCGCGCAGACGCCGCGGCTGCTGACCCGCGCCGAGTGCCGCGACATCGCGGCCCTGTACGGACAGGCCGATCGCTTCAGGTCCACGATCGACATGGCCCGCTACCGGTTCGGGTCGGGGCAGTACCGGTACTTCGGCCACCCGCTGCCCGACCTCGTCGCCGAGCTGCGGGCCGCGTTCTACCCGCGCCTGCTGCCGGTCGCACGGGACTGGGCGGCCAGGCTCGGCTGGGACGCGCCCTGGCCGGACACGCTCGACGCGTGGCTGGCCATGTGCCACGCGGCCGGCCAGCGCAAGCCCACGCCGATCCTGCTGCGCTACCAGGCGGGCGACTGGAATGCCCTGCACCGGGACCTGTACGGCGACCTGGTGTTCCCGCTGCAGGTGGTGATCGGCCTGGACGAGCCGGGGACCGACCACACCGGCGGCGAATTCCTGCTCGTCGAGCAGCGGCCGCGGGCCCAGTCCCGCGGCACCGCCAGCCTGCTGGCCCAGGGCCACGCGCTGATCTTCACGACCAGGGACCGGCCGGTG
>DASXME010000249.1:0-25684 GCA_036495825.1 Streptosporangiaceae bacterium | reverse complement strand
CGCCGTCGTCGTCCGCGCGCTGCGTGCCCTTGCCGCCGCGCTGACTCCCTGCCCGGTCCCGGATCTGCCTGCCGCGGCGGAGTCCTTCGCCAACGACTTCGCAGGCTGGCGCCGCATCAAGGTTGATCCGCCCGGCACTCTCGACCCCTGGGCCGCGGCCCGCCTGGAGCTGCTGTGCGAGCTCGCCGACGGCGGGCTCGCCGCCCTGGTCGGCGACACCGTCGTGCACAACGACATACGTGCCGACAACCTGCTGATACGGCCGGACGGAACGGTTGTCGTGGTCGACTGGCCGTGGGCCAGCCGCGGACCAGCCTGGCTCGACACCCTGCTGCTCGCCGCAAACGTGCGCCTGCACGGCGGTCACGACGCCGACGCTCTGCTCGATGCACATACCACCGCCGGCAGTGCTCAGCTGACCGCCGTGATCGCTGGGCTCGCCGGCTACTTCACCGATGTCGCACGACGTCCGCCCCAGCCAGGCATGCCTACCGTGCGGGCCCTGCAGCGTGATTACGCCCGCACCTTGCTGCCCTGGCTGCGGACCCGCCTCGCCGCCTGACCGCCGCTGCCGCTTCGCCCCAGGCTTCGCCTTTCCCGTTCCGCGCGCCTGCCGTCATGGTGGTCGATGTGCCGTCGGCTGCCTTCCCCGGGCGGTGGACATGATCATCTTGACTTTGCACTCGCTCTGACTATTTCATGCCCCATTTTGCCCCGCTTTGTGGTCACGGAACGCATGCAAAGTGGGCAACGCTGATCATTGGTATGCTAGTTGATCTTGATGGCCGGGGGTCCGACGGTACGGCGGCCCCGCGATGCGGTGGGCTGGTGGTCCAGCAGTCGGCCGGTGAGCTGGTGGTCCGGTGGGAGTCGTGCCGGGAGACTGCTGGGGTGGAAGGTATGTCGGCGGCGACGGGGAGGCGGTCGCGTCGGCATACGGGCTGGGGGCCGTGATCGGGGCTCCGGTGTACGCCGATCGCGGCGAGCAGGGGCGGATCTGGCGGCTGGAGACGCGCGGCGGGGCGTGGGCCGTCAAGGAGCTGCTGCTGCCCGTCGCGGAGGCCGACGCGGTCATGGACGTGCGGTTCCAGCTGGGCGCCTCGGCTGCCGGGATACCGCTGCCGCTCCCGCGGCCAGCGCGGGACGGGCGGATAGTGCAGGTGGTGACCGGCACCGAGATCGGCGCGGTGACGGCCCGCCTGCATCAGGTGCCGCAGGCGGAGGCCAGGCCGGCGGAGGCGTGGTTCAGCGAGCCGGTGGGCGAGCCGGCCTGGCAGGTTCTGCTCGACGACGCCCGTCGCGGGGACGCCTCCTGGGCGGGGGAACTCGGCCGCCGGCTGCCGGACCTGATTGCGCTGGACGCCCTGGTGACGGCGCCGGATGAGGCCCGGCTGCGGACCTGCCACCGCGATGTCATCACCGAGAACGTGCGGCGCGGTGCGGGCGGCGGTGTCATCGTCCTGGACTGGGAGAACAGCGGCCCGGCTCAGCCGGAGCGCGAGCTGGCCGCCATCCTCTGCGATCTTGCCGTGGACGTGGCGCCCGCCGCGGCCAGGGACGGGTACGCCGCCTACCGGGCGGCCGGCGGCCCGGCCCGGCTGACCGGGGCCGCGGACTTTGGCATGGCCGCCGTCGTGCAGGGTCATCTCCTGCAGTTCTACAGCCGGCGGGCGCTGGACCAGGCCGAGTCCGCGGAGAACCGGGCGCGCTCCCGCAAGCGGATGGATCAGATCCTCCGCCAGCCCGTGACCATGGCCCGGATCGACCGCCTCCTGGACCTCATCACCCGGTAAGCCCGGCCAGGCCGTACAAGGGCCGGCAAGGCCGCAAAGGGCCCACATGACACCGCCCGCCGGCGAAGGCCATCGAGAGGTTCCGGCGACAGCTAGCCGACGAGCTCGGAGACTTCTAGCCAACGGGTCTCCAGCTTGGTGACTTCGGCCTGCAGTGCGTCGAGGTCCCTGGTCTTCTCGGTCAGGCCCAGGTAGTCGCTCTGGTCGTGCTGCGCGATCGCGGCGTGGGCCGCGTCGATCCGGCCGGCGAGCTTGGCCAGCTTCCGGTCGATGGCGGCGATCTCTTTGTGCGCCGCGCGCAGGTCGGCGCCGGCCAGCCCCGCTCCCGTCTCCCGGGCCTCGCCAGCCGGCGGCGAGCCCGACTTCCCCTCACCCCGCTCTGCCTGGATCGCAAGGTACTGGTCCACACCGCCGGGCAGGTGCCGCAAATGCCCGTCGATGATCGCGTACTGCTGGTCGGTGACCCGCTCCAGAAAGTAGCGGTCGTGCGACACGACCAGCAGCGTGCCCGGCCAGGAGTCCAGCAGATCCTCGAAGGCCGCGAGCATGTCGACGTCCATGTCGTTGGTCGGCTCGTCGAGGATGAGCACGTTGGGCTCATCGAGCAGGATCAGCAGCAGCTGCAGGCGGCGCCGCTGCCCGCCGGACAGGTCGCGGGCCGGCGTGGACAGCTGGGCACTGGTGAAGCCGAGGCGTTCGAGCAGCTGCCCGGGCGTCAGCTCCTTCCCGCCGGCGACATACGTCGTGCGCCTGCGGCCGATGATCTCGCTGACCCGGTCGCCGCCGAAGTCCTCCAGCGCCGCCAGCTGCTGATCGAGGGCGGCGACCCGGATCGTCTTGCCGCGCTTGACCCGCCCCGCGGTCGGCGCCAGCTCCCCGGTCACCAGCGCCAGCAGCGTGGACTTGCCGGCCCCGTTGACCCCGAGGATGCCGGACCGCTCGCCCGGGCCGATCCGCCACTCGACGTCGTGCAGCACCTGCTTGTCGCCGAACGACACCGACATGCCGAGCAGGTCCACCACGTCCTTGCCGAGCCGCGCCATCGCCATGCTGGCCAGCTCGACCTGGTTGCGCGGCGGCGGCTCGTTCGCGATCAGCGCGGTGGCCGCCTCGATCCGGAACTTCGGCTTCGTCGTGCGGGCCGGCGGGCCGCGGCGCAGCCAGGCGAGCTCCTTGCGCATCAGGTTCTGCCGTCTCGCCTCGCTCGCCGCGGCCATCCGGTCCCGTTCGACGCGCTGCAGCACGTAGGCGGCGTACCCGCCGTCGAACGGCTCGACCAGCCGGTCGTGGACCTCCCACGTCGTCGTGCACACCGCATCGAGAAACCACCGGTCGTGCGTGACCACCAGCAGCCCGCCGGCGCTGGCCGGCCAGCGCGCCTGCAGGTGCCCGGCCAGCCAGCTGATGCCCTCCACGTCGAGGTGGTTGGTCGGCTCGTCCAGGGCCAGCACGTCCCAGGCGCCGACCAGCAGCCGGGCCAGGGCGACCCGCCGCCGCTGGCCGCCGCTCAGCTCGCCCACCGGCGCCTGCCATCCGATTTCCCTGACCAGGCCGCCGATCACGTCACGGATGCGCGCATCGCCGGCCCACTCGTAGTCTGGCCGGTCGCCGACGATCGTGGCCGCGACGGTCAGCGCGGGATCGAGCGTGTCACCCTGGTCGAGCACGCCCATCGTCACGCCGCTTCGCGCCATGACCCGGCCTGCGTCCGGCGCCAGCCGCCCGGAAAGCATCGCCAGCAGGCTCGACTTGCCGTCACCGTTGCGGCCCACGATGCCCACCCGGTCGCCCTCGTTGACCCCGACGGTCACCGAGTCGAACACGACCTTCGCCGGGAACTCCAGATGCAGGGACTCAGCCCCGAGCAGATGCGCCACCAAGTAAGCCTAGGCGGCGTCCGGCCCTGGGACCGCCCCTAGGATGGATGGCATCCACGCTCACCGCCAGGGAGGCATCATGGCCGACGACGTCAAGTTCGCCCCTCCCGGCCTGACCTTCGACGATGTGCTGCTGCTGCCCGCGCACACCACGGTGATGCCCAGCGAGGCGGAGCTGACCACGCGGCTCACCCGCAGGCTCTCGCTGCGCATCCCGCTGATCTCCTCGGCCATGGATACCGTCACCGAGTCCCGGATGGCCGTGGCGATGGCCCGGCAGGGCGGCGCCGGCGTGCTGCACCGCAACCTGTCGGTCGAGGAGCAGGCGCAGCAGGTGGACATGGTCAAGCGGTCCGAGGCCGGCATGATCACCGATCCGGTCACCTGCCGCCCCGGCGCCACGATCGCCGACGTGGAAGCGCTCTGCGCCAAATATCGCATCTCCGGCGTGCCGGTCACCGGTGACGACGGCATCCTGCTCGGCATCGTCACCAACCGGGACATCCGCTTCGAGAGCGACCACGGCCGCCGGGTCACCGAGGTCATGACCCCGATGCCGCTGGTCACCGCCCCTGTCGGCGCGGCCCCCGAGGATGCCCTGGCGCTGCTCAAGCAGCACAAGGTGGAAAAGCTTCCGCTCGTCGACCAAAGCGGCAGGCTGCGCGGGCTGATCACGGTGAAGGACTTCACCAAAAGCGAGAAGTTCCCGCTCGCCACCAAGGACGCCAAGGGCCGCCTGGTGGTCGGCGGGTCGATCGGGGTAGGCGAGGACGCCAAGCGCAGGGCCGAGGCGCTGATCGAGGCCGGGGTGGACTTCCTCGTGGTGGACACCGCGCACGGTCACGCGCAGCCGGTGCTGGACATGGTCGCCCAGATCAAGGCCAACACCAGCGTGGACGTGATCGGCGGGAACGTGGCCACCAGGGCCGGCGCGCAAGCGCTGATCGAGGCGGGCGCGGACGCGGTGAAGGTCGGCGTCGGGCCCGGCTCGATCTGCACCACGCGCGTGGTGGCCGGGGTCGGGGTCCCGCAGGTGACCGCGATCTACGAGGCGGCCAGGGCGGCGCGCGAGGCCGGCCTGCCGGTGATCGGCGACGGCGGCCTGCAGTACTCCGGCGACATCGCCAAGGCGATCGCGGCCGGGGCCGACACGGTGATGCTCGGCGGCCTGCTGGCCGGCTGCGAGGAGAGCCCGGGCGAGCGGGTATACGTCGGCGGCAAGCAGTTCAAGATGTACCGGGGGATGGGGTCACTGGGCGCGATGCGCGGCCGCTCCTACTCCAAGGACCGGTACTTCCAGGATGACGTGCTGTCCGAGGACAAGCTCGTTCCCGAGGGCGTCGAGGGCCAGGTGCCCTACCGCGGCCCGCTGGCCGCCGTGGCCACCCAGCGGACCGGCGGCCTGCGGGCGGCCATGGGCTACTGCGGGGCCAGGACCATCGCCGAGCTGCAGGAGGCGAGCTTCATCCAGATCACCTCGGCCGGCCTGACCGAGAGCCACCCGCATGACATCCACATGACCGTCGAAGCGCCCAACTACGGCGGACGGCAGCAGTGACAGGCGGGCGGCAGCAATGACCCAGGTAGAGATCGGCCGCGGCAAGAGCGGCAGGCGCGCCTACTCGCTGGACGAGATCGGCCTCGTGCCGTCCCGCCGCACCCGGGATCCGGAGGATGTCTCGATCGCCTGGCAGATCGACGCCTACCGGTTCGAGCTGCCGCTGGTCGTCTGCCCGATGGACAGCGTGGTCTCGCCGCAGACCGCGATCGAGATCGGCAAGCTGGGCGGCCTGGCCGTGCTCGACCTGGAGGGACTCTGGACCAGGTACGAGGACCCGGATCCGCTGCTGGCCGAGATCGCCGAGCTGGACGAGCCGGCCGCCACGCAGCGGCTGCAGGCGATCTACACCGCGCCGATCCAGGACGACCTGATCGGCCGCCGGATCGAGGAGATCCGGGCGGCGGGCATCACCACGGCGGCCCGGCTGTCGCCGCAGCGCACGGTCCAGTACTACAAGGCGGTCATCGACGCGGGCGCGGACATCTTCGTGATCCGCGGCACCACGGTGTCGGCCGAGCACGTCTCCGGCCACGCCGAGCCGCTCAACCTCAAGCGCTTCATCTACGAGCTTGACGTCCCCGTCATCGTCGGCGGCTGCGCCACCTACACGGCCGCGCTGCACCTGATGCGGACCGGCGCGGCGGGGGTGCTGGCGGGCTTCGGCGGCGGCTCGGGCCACACGACCGCGGCGGTGCTCGGCGTGGCGGTGCCGATGGCCACCGTGATCGCCGACGTGGCCGCGGCCCGCCGGGACTACCTCGATGAGTCCGGCGGCCGGTACGTGCACGTGCTGGCCGACGGCGGCATGTCCCGCAGCGGCGACATCACCAAGGCCATCGCCTGCGGCGCCGACGCCGTGATGGTCGGCTCGCCGTTCGCCCGGGCCACCCAGTCGCCCGGCCGCGGATACCACTGGGGCAGCGAAGCCCATCACCCCGAGCTGCCGCGCGGGGCCAGGGTCCAGGTCGGCACGATCGGCTCGCTCGAACAAATCCTGCACGGCCCGTCAACGGCCGCGGACGGCTCGATGAATTTGATGGGCGCGCTGCGCCGCTCGATGGCGACCGCGGGATACTCCGACCTCAAGGAATTCCAGCGTGTCGAGGTGGTGGTCGCGCCCGGCGGCGCGTCCGCATAGCCTCAAGGCCGGCGCTCACCGCAGCGCCGCGCACGGTACCGTTCGGAATGTGATGTCAGGGGGACGAGAGGCAGCCGCGCCGGGACCTGGGGAGGTAACGGCGCTCGGCGCCGACCGCCGGGCCGCGGCGCTCGGCGACGGGGAGCGGACCGCCGCGCTGGCGGCGATGGCCGGACAGGAACATCAGGTTCTCGTGGTCGGCGGCGGCGTGGTCGGGGCCGGCGTCGCGCTGGACGCGGCCACCAGGGGACTGTCGGTGGGGCTGGTGGAGGCCAGGGACTTCGCCTCCGGCACCTCCTCGCGGTCGAGCAAGCTCATCCACGGCGGGCTGCGCTACCTGGAGCAGATGAACTTCTCCCTGGTCCGGGAGGCGCTGACCGAGCGGGCGCTGCTGCTGCAGCGGATCGCCCCGCACCTGGTCCGGCCGGTCTCGTTCCTGTTCCCGCTGACCCACCGCGGCTGGGAGCGCGCCTACCTGGGCAGCGGGGTGCGGCTGTACGACATGCTCGGCTTCTCCATGGGCCAGTCCCGTGGCCTGCCCGGGCACAAGCAGCTGACCAGGCACGCGGCCCTCGAGCTGGCGCCCGGGCTGAAGCGGTCCGCAGTGCACGGGGCGATCAGGTACTGGGACGCGCAGGTGGACGACGCCCGGTACGTCATCGGCGTGCTGCGCACCGCGGCCAGCTACGGCGCGCGAATCGCGTCGCGGACCCAGGTGACCGGGTTCCTGCGCGAGGGCGAGCGGGTCACCGGCGTGCGGGCCACCGACCTGGAGACCGGTGCCGAGCTGGAGATCCGGGCCCAGCAGGTGGTGAACGCGACCGGCGTGTGGACCGACGACATCCAGGCCATGGTCGGCGGCCGCGGCATCATCAACGTGCGCGCGTCCAAGGGCATTCACCTGGTGGTGCCCAAGGACCGGATCCACTCCGGCACCGGGATCATCGTCCGGACGCCGCTCAGCGTGCTGTTCGTGATCCCGTGGGGACGGCACTGGATCATCGGCACGACCGACACCGACTGGTCGCTGGACAAGGCGCACCCGGCCGCCAGCCGCTCCGACATCGACTACGTGCTGGACCAGGTCAACCGGGTGCTGCGGGTCCCGCTGACCAGGGACGACGTGGAGGGCGTGTACGCGGGCCTGCGGCCGCTGCTGTCCGGTGAGTCGGACGAGACGTCCAAGCTGTCCCGCGAGCACACGGTCGCGCACCCGGTGCCGGGCCTGGTGATGATCGCCGGCGGCAAGTACACCACCTACCGGCTGATGGCCAGGGACGCCGTGGACGCGGTCGCGCACGGGCTGGATGGCCGGGTGCCGCGGTCCTGCTCGCACGAGATACCGCTGGTCGGCGCGGAGGGCTACCAGGCGCTGTGGAACGCCCGCTACCGGCTGGCCCGCGCGTCCGGCCTGCACGTGGCCAGAATCGAGCACCTGCTGCAGCGGTACGGCACGCTGATCGGCGAGGTGCTCACCCTGATCGAAGCCGATCCCGGCCTGGGCAAGCCGCTGACCGGCGCGGATGACTACCTGCGGGCCGAGATCGTCTACGGCGCCTCGCACGAGGGCGCCCGGCACCTCTACGACGCGCTGGCCCGGCGCACGCACATCTCCATCGAGACCTGGGACCACGGGGTATCGGTCGCCGCCGAGGCGGCCGCTCTGATGGCCGGCCAGCTCGGCTGGGACTGGCGGCAGACGGCGCGGGAGGTCGAGCATTACAACGCAAGAATTTTTGCCGAACGTGCTTCGCAGGACGAAGACGACGACACGGCTGCTGATGCCATCCGGCCCGGGTCCCCGGATATTGTCCCGCTGGACACGGCGGCAGCCGCGGGCGGCAGCTGACGACCCCGTCCGCCCCTAGAATCGGCGCATGACCCAGCCCACCGGGCCCTCGGGGCCGGCCCAGTCGCCCCAGTCATCCCGGTCGTCGCGGCCGCGCGTGCTGTCCGGCATCCAGCCCACCGCCGACTCGTTCCACCTGGGCAACTACCTGGGCGCGGTGCGGCAGTGGGTGGCCATGCAGGACAGCCGCGACGCCTTCTACTGCGTGGTGGACCTGCACGCGATCACGGTGCCGCACGACCCGGCGCTGCTGCGCCGCCGGACCAGGATCGCCGCCGCCCAGCTGTTCGCGGCCGGCCTCGACCCTGACCGCTGCACGGTGTTCGTGCAGAGCCACGTGGCCGAGCACACCGAGCTGGCCTGGGTGCTCGGCTGCATCACCGGGTTCGGCGAGGCGAGCCGGATGATCCAGTTCAAGGACAAGTCGGCCAAGGGCGGCGTGGAGCAGGCCAGCGTCGGCCTGTTCACCTACCCGGTCCTGCAGGCCGCGGACATCCTGCTGTACCAGGCCGACCAGGTGCCGGTCGGCGAGGACCAGCGGCAGCACCTGGAGCTGACCAGGGATCTGGCGCAGCGGTTCAACCACAGGTTCGGTCAGGTCTTCACCGTGCCCGGGCCGTACATCCTGGCCGACGTGGCCAAGATCAACGACCTGCAGGACCCGTCGGCGAAGATGAGCAAGTCGTCGTCCTCGCCGCAGGGCATCGTGGACGTGCTGGATGAGCCGGGTGTGATCCGCAAGAAGATCGCCAGGGCGGTCACCGACGCCGACGGCGAGATCCGGGCCGACGAGGCGGCCAAGCCGGGCATCACCAACCTGCTGCGGATCCATTCCGCGCTGTCCGGGGTCAGCGTGCCGGATCTAGTGACCGGGCACGCGGGCGCGGGCTACGGCACGTTCAAGAAGGAGCTGGCCGAGCTGGTGGTGGAGGCGCTCGCGCCGATCAGGGAGCGGACCGAGAAAATGCTCGCCGACGAGGCCGAGCTCGACCGGCTGCTGGCCCGCGGCGCGGCCCGCGCCAGCCGGGTCGCCGGACAGACCATGGACCTGGTCCGGGACCGGATCGGCCTGCTGCCCGGCGGCTCAGACCGCGCCGGAACGACCGGCTGACCGGGCCGGTCATCCCGGCGCGATCAGCCTGGTCAGACGACCTCACGGGTGATCCGGCCGCCCGCCCGGTTGGCGGTCAGCCGCGCGGCGCCGGTGGCACGCCGCGCTCAGGTTTGCGGTCGTGATGCGCCGGGCGCGCGGGCCTGGCGGCTGCGCTGGCCGCGCCGGATCTGATGCCGGCGCCAGGTCACGAAGCCGGCCACGATGAGCCCGGCGAACAGCAGGAAGAGCTCGCCGACGACGGCCGGGTCGGCCAGCGAGCTGCCGCGGCTGGCCACGGTTCGGTCTGCGGGGTGGGCGGCGGTTTTGGCGGCGGGCTTGCCGGCCGCCTGCGGCGGCAGCGGGCTGACCAGCGTGCCGACCGGCGTGACCTTGCCGTTCTCGGCGAAGCCCCAGTTCAGCAGGCGGGTGGCGGAGCTGAACTCGGTCAGCGCCGGGCAGTGCAGCAGCGTGACGATCAGCGTCACGCCGTTGCGCTCGGCCATGCCCACGTAGGTGGCGCCCGCGGCGGACGTCCAGCCGAGCTTGCCGCCGATGTCACCGCGATAGCCGGTCAGCATCAGGTTCTGGTTGACCAGCGTGACCCAGCGCCGGGGCTTGCGCTCGAACCGCGCCGCCCTGGTCTGGTCGTAGCGCAGGAAGGCGGGCATGGCCAGCGCGCGCCTGGCGATCAGCGCCTCGTCGTAGGCCGAGGTGTGCTGGCCTGCCGCGTCCAGCCCGTCCGGCTCCTCGGCCACCGTGTCGTCGGCCTGCAGCTGGTGCGCCTCCGCGTTGATCACCGCCATGCCCGTGCGCAGCGATCCGGTCGCCTGGGCCAGCGCGACCGCGGCGTCGTTAGCCGAGATGGTCAGCAGCGCGGTGAACAGGCCGGAGATCGGGTAGCTGCGGCCGGCGATCAGGCCGACGTCGTTCGGCTCGACGGTGGCGGCCTGGTGCGAGGCCACCGTGGTCGCGTCCGGATTGAGCAGCGGGATGAGCGAGATCGCGGTGAGCATCTTGAGCGTGCTGGCGGGCCGGTACCAGCCGTGCGGGTCTCTGGCCGCGAGCACCTGCCCGCTGCCGGCGTTGGCCACGATGAACGCCGAGGCCTTCACCTTCGGCAGTTGGTCGGCCTTGTCCGGCCGGCCGGACGGGTAGCTGACCACGGTGCCCCGGCTGGCGAGCTGCGGGCCGCCCTGGGTCCAGTCGCCGCCGGCCGGCGATGCGGGCCGCCCCATGGCGCTGACGCACGCCGCGGCCGCGATGGCGACGGCCCCGGACGCCAGGCCGCGGAACCGGCTCAGCCTCTTTCCCGGCCCCCGCCGACCGCGCATGACCGGCCTCCTCATCCAGGTCGTGGCACCGGGTGCCACCTCAGCCACTCCGCGTGTGCGAGCGTGTCCACCAACCGTACTGCGCCGGACTCGTGGCCGACGTCACTGCGTAGCGCGCGGCGCGCGGCCGTAGCCTTGGCACATGACGCGCGAGTCGGAGTCAGGGCTGCCGGTACAGACCGTGTACGGCCCCGAGCAGCTTGAGGATTTCAATCCCGCGGAGAAGCTGGGCCAGCCGGGCGAGTACCCGTTTACCCGCGGGGTCTACCCCACGATGTACACGACCAAGCCGTGGACGATGCGGCAGTACGCCGGCTTCGCGACGGCCGCGGACTCCAACCGCCGCTATCACCAGCTGATCGCGGCCGGCACCACCGGGCTCTCGGTCGCCTTCGACCTGCCCACCCAGATGGGCTACGACTCCGATGCCCCGGTGGCGCACGGCGAGGTGGGCCGGGTCGGCGTGGCCATCGACTCCATCGACGACATGCGCACGCTGCTGGACGGGATCCCGCTGGACAAGGTGTCGGTGTCGATGACGATCAACGCCCCGGCGGCCGTCCTGCTGCTGCTCTACCAGCTGGTGGCCGAGGAGCAGGGGATCAGCCCGGCCAGCCTCAACGGGACCATCCAGAACGACATACTCAAGGAGTACATCGCCCGCGGCACCTACATTTACCCGCCGCAGCAGTCGCTCCGCCTCGCCGCCGACACGTTCGCGTACTGCCAGGCCGAGATCCCGCGGTGGAACACGATCTCCATCTCCGGCTACCACATGGCCGAAGCCGGCGCGACGCCGGTGCAGGAGATCGCATTCACGCTGGCCAACGGCAAGGAGTACGTCCGCGCGGCGCTCGGGTCCGGGCTCGCCGTGGACGAATTCGCCCCCCGGCTGTCGTTCTTCTTCGTGTCGCGGACCACGCTGCTCGAGGAGATCGCGAAGTTCCGCGCCGCCCGCCGGCTGTGGTCGCGGATCATGCGCGACGAGTTCGGCGCGGTCAACCCGAAGTCGCAGATGCTGCGGTTCCACACCCAGACGGCCGGGGTGCAGCTCACCGCGCAGCAGCCCGAGGTGAACATGGTCAGGGTCACCATCCAGGCGCTCGCGGCCGTGCTGGGCGGCACCCAGTCGCTGCACACCAACTCCTTCGACGAGGCGATCGGGCTGCCCAGCCAGAAGGCCGCCACCCTCGCACTGCGGACCCAGCAGGTGATCGCCTACGAGAGTGACCTGACCGCGACCGCCGACCCGTTCGCCGGCTCCTACGCGATCGAGTCGATGACCGACGACATCGAGGCCGCCGCCCAGCAGCTGATCGATCAGGTCGAGCAGGCCGGCGGCGCGGTCGCCGCGATCGAGCGCGGCTTCCAGAAGAACGAGATCGAGCGCTCGGCCTATCAGATCGCCACCCAGGTGGAGGCGGGCGACCGGGTGGTGGTCGGGGTCAACAGGTTCCAGTCCGACAGCGAGGAGCCGCAGGAAGCCTGGCGGACCAACACCGAGATCGAGAAGGAGCAGGCCAAATCCCTGGCCGAGCTGCGCAGCTCCAGGTCGGCCAGCGAGCACCTGAGCGCGCTCAGCGACCTCAAGCGGGCGGCCGAGGGAACGCAGAACGTGCTCTACCCGCTGCGCGAGGCGCTGCGCGCCCGGGCCACCGTGGGCGAGGTCTGCGACGCGCTGCGCGAAGCGTGGGGCGTCTATCAGCCATCGGATATGGCTTAGCGGGACATTACGGTCAACCGGACCCAAGGCTCTCGGATGTCGCCGCATACACCTGGCTGAGCTGGAAAGATTGCGGATGGAGGTCATCGGTGGTCATCGACTGGAACGCATCGCGTGGCGCGACGCTGGGCGTGGAGTGGGAGCTGCAGCTCGTTGACGCCCAGACCAGGATGCTGCGCCAGGACGCCCGCGACGTGCTCGGGGAGCTTCCCGACCTGGGCGAGGGCGCCGAGCGGCCCAAGATCCGCTATGAGCTCATGCAGTCGCAGCTCGAGCTGTCCACCGGAATCTGCAGCACGGTGGCCGAGGCCAAGGCCGACCTGGCGGCGACAATCGCGCAACTTCAGCAGGTAACCCGGCCACGCGATATGATGCTGACCTGCGCAGGAACGCATCCCTTCAGTGACTGGCGGGACGCGAAGATGGCACCGGTGCAGCGGTACGCCGAGCTTGTCGAGCAGATGCAGTGGCTGGCCCGCAGAATCCAGCTCTTCAGCGTCCAGGTTCACGTCGGTCTCGCCGACGGCAACAGGGCGATCCCGATCATCAACGCACTGGCCAGGTACCTGCCGCATTTCCTCGCGCTGACCGCGTCCAGCCCGTACTGGAACGGGGAGGACACGGGGCTGGCATCCACCCGCTCGATCATCTTCGGCGGGCTGCCGACCTCGGGACCGCCGCACCGGCTGTCCAACTGGAGTGAGTTCGAAGAGTACATGGACACGCTGCTCCGGGCCGGCACGATCCGGAGCATCAAGGAGGTGTGGTGGGACATCCGCCCGCATCCAGATTTCGGCACGATCGAGGTTCGCATGTGCGACGGCGTTCCTACCTTGCGTGAGATCGGCATGGTAGCGGCGCTCTCGCAATGCCTGGTCCAGCTCTTCAGCTTCCAGCTGGACCGGGGCTACCAGCTGCCCAGCCCCGCGACTTGGGTCGTTCGGGACAATAAGTGGCGCGCGACCAGGTACGGTCTTGACGCAACAGTGATCACCGACGATGCGGGCGCTACTGCGCCGATGCGTGACGAGCTTTACGAGCTAGTGCGCGAGCTCGAGCCGGTCGCTGACCGGCTCGGCTGCGGCGCGGAGCTGAGCGTTGTGTCCGATGTGCTCGACCAAGGAGCGTCATACGAGCGTCAGCGCGCTGTTATCGCCGATGGCGGCGGGCTGATTGAGGTGGTGGATGCCTTGGTCACGGAATTCGCCGAAGACCGGTTCTTGTGCCCTGGGGAGGCCGCGCATGCCGGGAGATGATCTGACGGGGGAACTCAGCACCTTCCTCGCCGAGCACTCGGGCGAGCTGATCGAGTTCCGCCGTGACCTGCATGCTCACCCCGAGATCGGCTATCACGAGCACCGGACCACGCGGCGGATCGCGCTGCGGCTGGCCGCGGCCGGGCTGCGGCCGATGCTGCTGCCTAAAGGGACCGGCCTCACCGTCGATGTAGGCAGTACGGGCGGCGCCGCGCCCGCGGGCCCGGTGGTCGCGCTGCGCGCCGACATCGACGCGCTGCCCTTCGCCGACGAGAAGGCGGTGCCGTACCGGTCCACAGTGCCGAACGTCTGCCACGCGTGCGGGCACGACGTGCACACCGCGATCCTGCTCGGCGCCGGTCTCTTCCTGCAGCGGCAGGCGGCGGCCGGGGCGCTGCCCGGCCGGGTCCGGCTGATCTTCCAGCCGGCCGAGGAGATTCCCGGCGGCGCGCTCGACGTGCTCGCCGCCGGCGGCATCGCCGACGTGGAGCGGATCTTCGCGCTGCACTGCGACCCGCGGCTTGACGTGGGGAAGATCGGGATCCGCAGCGGGCCGATCACCGCCGCGTGCGACAAGATCTCCGTCAAGGTCACCGGCCCCGGCGGTCACACCGCGCGTCCGCACCTGACCGCCGACGTGGTGTATGCGCTCGGCAAGATCGTGACCGAGCTGCCGGCCGCGCTGACCCGCCGGGTGGATCCCCGCTCCAGCCTGAGCCTGGTCTGGGGGCGGGTGAGCGCGGGTACCGCGGCCAACGCGATCCCCAACGGCGGCATCGCCGAGGGCACCGTGCGCTGCCTCGACGACGAGGCCTGGCACGCCGCGCCTGACCTGCTGAAGGCGCTGATCGAGTCGGTGGCGGGCGCCTACGGGGTGATCGCCGAGCTCAGCTACCAGCGGAACGTGCCGCCGACCATCAACGACGCGGACAGCGCGGCGATGCTCACCACCGCCGCCCAGCGGGGGCTCGGCCCCGAGTCGGTGGCGGGCACCCCGCAGAGCCTGGGCGGCGAGGACTTCGCCTGGTACCTGGAGTCGATTCCCGGCGCGCTGGCCCGGCTCGGCGTCCGCACTCCGGGCTCGGAGAGCCTCGACATCCACCAGGCCACGTTCGACGCGGACGAGCGGGCCATCGGGATCGGCGTCAGGCTGTTCGCCGAGACCGCGTTCACCGCGCTGCGCAGCGCCGGCGGCACGGCGGCCATCGACAGCCTGCCCGCGCACGTCTGACCAAGCCCCTGCTTTTAAAGCAAGTTCTGTTGAACAGACACGTGCTCGTGGCCGGCCTGGCCACGCGAAACGCTTACAGTGGTGGACGGCGGAATGCCATGCGGGCGTCCGCTGTCGTCCCGACCGTGCGGAGTCCAGCACCGTGTCAGCATCCGAGGGAACACCCAGCCCGGCCGATCAGGCTGGCGAGAACGCCCAGGCCAGCGCGGCGAGCGCGGCGAGCGCGGCGAGCGCTGCCAGCCCGGCTAGCCAGAACGGCCAGGCCGCGGCTGCGCCCGCGCCCGCGGTCGCCAAGCCGGAGTTGTTCCGGTCGCCGATGGCGCTGGTGATCTGGTGGGTGTGGGCCGTGTTCGCGGCGGCGAACCTGATCGACATCGCCGTACAGGGGCGGGACCATTTCTCCGCCGTGGTCGCGGCTTCCCTAGTCCTGATCACCGGCGTGACCTACGTCGCGGCCTTCCGCCCCCGGGTGCTGGCCGATGCCCTCAGCCTGCGGATCGTGAACCCGCTGCGCAACCACCAGATCCCGTGGGCCGCGGTGGACCGGGTGGACCTGGGCGACTCGCTCGAGGTGCACTGCTCGTGGCAGGAGGCCGGCGGTCCCAAGAGCAAGAAGCTGTACGGCTGGGCGGTGCACTCGCCGCGCCGCAGCCGGCTCAGGGCAGAGCTCCGCGCCCAGCGCGGCCAGCGCGGTCCGCTCGGCAGGCCGACCAGGCCGGGACAGCCGACCGGGTACGCGCGGATGCCCGAGCAGGCCCAGACCGCGCTCGGCCGGACGGACGCGGAGAACATCGTCTCGATGCTGGAGAAGTACACCTCCGGGGCACCGGCGGACGGCGCACCGGCCGGGCCGCCGGTGTCCAGCTGGCACTGGCCGTCGGTCGCCGCGCTGCTGCTGCCCGCCGTGCTGCTCACGGTGCTCGCGTTGGCCTGAACCGATCCGGCAGGTTCCAGCGGGTGATCACACGATGATCATCTGCTTCGTTGTCACTCGTTGCGGGCGGTTTCTGGGCCGGTGATCCGGCTCAGCAGCGGGAGGGTGGCGGCGATGACCGCGAGGGAGACGACGAGCCCGGCGGCAGTCGTTGCGTAGTACTCGGCTCCCGGAGGGCGCAGTGACAGGTTCAGCTCGGATCTGAGGAACAGCCACGCGGCCAGGAAACCGCCCCCGGCCGAGACGACCGCGGTCATGACCAGCGGAACGGCGCTCTCCAGGACGACCGCGCGCCGCAGCACGCTCAGCGGGACGCCGGTGAGCCGTAGCAGGCTGAACGGGCGCTTGCGCTCGGTCAGCCCGCCTGCCACGCTCACCGCCAGGCTGCAGCCGGCGATGACCAGGCTGACGGTGATCACCACGTCGGTCATGTGCTGCAGGTCGGCGATCGTCTGCAGGGACACTGGATTCCCCGCACCGATGGTGACGGGTGGGGCGAGGTAGGGCGATGCGGCCTGCAGGATGGTGCGGGCTCGCTCTATCGTCGTGATTGAACCGTTCGTGGCCACCACGACCGCCTGGACCGGGAGCTGCTGCAGGCGGCTGGCTGAGATCGTGGCGGGCCGGACCACGCTGGACTGAGACGGCCCGCCGAGCTTGACCGCGACATTCACGGTGACCGTCGCCGCGCCGGCCCCGGTCTTGCACCGGCCGAGTACCGGGGTGCCGGAGAGCTGGGCGCAGGAGGCCAGGCCGGTCAGGTGAAGCGGGCTAGGGCCAGTCCCGAAAGTGGTGAGCGGGTCGGTGTGGACCACTGTGATGCCACGCACCCCTGGGATAGCGCGCAGCCTGGCCAGCACGGCGGCGGGGAGCACGGGAACAGACGCGACCGGCACAGACCCGGCCGACTGGGCCGGCGCTACCGCGTAGAAGTGGTCGACCAGGGTGTCGCTGGCGGTGGTGCCGCTGCTTGGCCGCTGCGCGTCGAGGCTCGCGGTGATCACCGCGACGGAGACGCTGGTGACGAACAGGGCGATGATGAGGCCGCTGATCGCGCGGAAGGCGACGCGGGGGTTGTCGGACAGCCGCCGTCCCGCGATGAGCGTGCCGGGCCTGCTGGCGCGGTGGGCCAGCAGCCGGGACCCGGCCATGGTCAGCCAGGGGCCGGCGATGATCAGCCCCAGCATGATCAGGAAGAAGCCGGGCAGGTACGCCCGAATCTGGCCGTTGCTGCTGCCGGGGCGCCCGGCAGCGGTGAAGTAGGCAAGGTCGCCGATCCCGGCCAGCAGCGGGATCACCCGCCACGCACGCGGAGCAGGGGGAGTGACCCGGCGGCTGACGCCGAGCGGGGAGATCTGCACGCGCCGCAGGGCCAGCCGGGCCGCCACGGCCGAGGCGGCCGGAACGCCGACCGCCACGAGCATGATGTCGGCGAGGCTGAGCGACAGGTCAGCGGAGGTGAACGGCTGGCCGGTGAACGAGACATGGAGCAGCGCCGGGCGCAGCAGGAAGAACAGGCCGAAACCTATCGCGGCGCCCGCGACGGCGGCGCATGACGCCTCGACCGCCGAGATCACCGAGATCTGCGCCGGCGTCGCGCCGGCCAGCCGCATCGCGGCGAACCGCTGCTCCCGGCGCGTCGCGGCGAGCCGGGTCGCGGTGGCGATGAGAATCAGGACGGGGAACAGCAGCGCCACCGCGGCGATGCCCAGGATCCAGGTGAGATCGGCAGGGCTGTGGCCGATGCCGAAGCTGCCGGGGACCGTCTGGATGCTGGTGACCTTCGTGGCGGCCGGTGCACGCGCGAGCTGGGCGGCCGGGCGGCCGATGACGATGACGAGCGAATCCGGAGACGGCAGCGCCTGCGTGCCGATCGTGCCGGCCTGCCGCCCGGGGTAACGGTCGCCAAGCTCGGCCGCCGGAGTGGTCGCCAGCAGCCGGGCGAGCGCCGGCGAGGCGTAGAACTGCCCGGGACCGGGCAGGTGCGAGATGCCGGGCGGCACCGGTGCGCCGGGCCCGGTGGCGGCGACATCGACCCGGTAGATGATCTGGCCATCGAACTGATCGGCGCTGCTCAGCCACCACGCCGCGGCCGATCCAGGCTGACCGGCGCGGGCACCAGCGTTCCCTGGCCCCCCTGGTGCCGCGGCGGTGCCGGTGCCCAGCCAGGCGGACCTTGTGTTCTGCGCGCTTATCGCGTTCATCGCGGCCAGGGTGACCAGCAGCAGCCCCGCCCCGATGGCCACCGCCACCGTGGTGATCACCAGCCGGACCACCGATTCCCTGCCGCCGCCCAGGGTCAGGCGCAGGCCGAGCCGGATCACGTGGCGGCCCGTTCCGCTGCCAGCGAGGCGACCTTGCCGTCGCGGACGACGACGTCACGGTCGGCGTAGGCGGCGACCGGGGCCTCGTGGGTGACCAGGATGACGCTGGTGCCCTGGTCGCGGGCCGCGCTGGTGAGCAGGTTCATGACCTGCTCGCTGGCCAGGGAGTCCAGCGACCCGGTGGGCTCGTCGGCGAACAGCACCTCGGGTTCGGCGATCAGGCCGCGGGCCAGCGCGACCCGCTGGGCCTGCCCGCCGGACATCTCCCCAGACCGCTGCCGCTCCAGGCCCTCCAGGCCAAGCCGCCCGAACCACTGCCGGGCCCTGCTCAGCGCCTCAGCCCGGCGGACCCCGCCGAGCAGCAGCGGCAAGGCGACGTTTTCCTGGGCGGTCAGTTCCGGCACGAGCTGGCCGAACTGGAACACAAAGCCGAAGCAGTCCCGGCGCAGCGCGCTACGCTCAGCCTCACCCATGGTGTCCACCCGCCGGTCACCGAACCAGACCTCTCCCGTGTCGGGCCGCAGGATGCCGGCCAGGCAGTGCAGCAGGGTCGACTTGCCCGACCCGCTCGGCCCCATCACCGCGAGGACCTCGCCGCGGTTCACGGCCACGCTGGCCCCGCGCAGCGCTGGAGTCGAGCCGAACGACTTGACCAGATTGACCGCCTCGATCAGGCACCCGGCCCCTCCCGTGGCCACGGGGCGCCGCCCGCTCACCGGCGCACCGCCGCAGCGAGCGCGTCCAGCCGGGCCGCGGTCATGTCCATCCACCGCAGGTCAGCATCGAGATGAAACAGCCCATAGTCGGCCAGGAACACATCCACCAGGTCACCACCACGTTTGAGGTCGGTCAGCTCGCGCATCCGCCGCAAGTGCACGGCCCGCTGCTCATCCAGGTAGCTGCTGGCCGGGCGGTCCAGCATCAGCGCCAGCACCACCTTGCTGAACAGCACCGTCTGCAGGTGCGGCTCAGGCTCAGCGGGCTCGGTCAGCCACGTCTCGACCTCGGTGACCCCGGTCTCGGTGATCACATACCGCTTGCGGTCAGGACCCGCCCCAGGCTCGGCCTCGCCCGCCACCACCTTGCCGTCCCGGGCCAGCCTGCCAAGCGTCGCGTACACCTGCCCGAACGGCAGTTGCCTGCCCCGGCCAAAGAACGCGTCGTAGTCACGTTTCAGTTCGTAGCCATGGCTCGGCTCCCGCTCAAGCAGGCCAAGAAGAGTATGCGGAACGCTCATAAACCGAGAGCATACACTGAGTGTATACACCGTGCAAGTACGCGTTGTATCAGAGTTCAAGTCGCGGCCACGGATGAACAGCGTGGGGGGCCATGCGGCCTTGGGCAGCTTCCGGGGGCGCGACATGCCGCCGTGGCGGATCACCGCCCCGCCGGATGCGCCAGAATGAGGCATCGTGAGCCAGTCACGAGCACGTATCGCGATCATCGGCGGCGGACCAGGCGGATATGAGGCGGCCCTGGTCGCCGCGCAGCTTGGCGCCGAGGTCACTGTCGCCGACACCGACGGGCTGGGCGGCGCGTGCGTGCTGACCGACTGCGTCCCGTCCAAGACCCTGATCGAGACCGCCGGAGTGATGGCCACACTGGACTCCTGCGGCGACTTCGGCATCGGGGCGGCCGGCGCTGCCGGCAGCGCGAGGGTGGACGCCCCGCGGCTGTACGCCAGGATCAAGGAGCTCGCCCGGGCCCAGTCCGCCGACGTGGCCAGGCGGCTGGCCGCCGCGGGAGTCGAGGTGATCAGCGGCCCCGGCCGTCTGGCCGGGCCGCGGACCGTCGTCGCGGGCGGCCGGGAGATAACCGCCGACGCCGTCCTCATCGCCACCGGCGCCAAGCCGCGGATCCTCGCGGGCGCGGTGCCGGACGGCGAGCGCATCCTGAACTGGCGGCAGATCTACGACCTTGACGAGCTGCCGGAGGAGCTGATCGTGGTCGGCTCCGGAGTCACCGGGGCCGAGTTCGCCGGGGGCTACCAGGCGCTCGGCTCGCGGGTGACGCTGGTCTCCTCGCGCGAGCGGGTGCTGCCGCACGAGGACGCCGACGCGGCCCTGGTGATCGAGGAGGTGTTCCGCCGCAACGGGATGACCGTGCTGAGCCGGTCGCGGGCGGCCGGGGTGAAGCGGACCGGCCACGGCGTCGTGGTCACGCTCGAGGACGGCCGGACCATAACCGGGTCGCACTGCCTGCTCACCGTGGGCATGACCCCCGGCACCAGGGGACTGGGGCTGGAGCAGGCCGGCGTCGAGCTCGACCCGCACGGCTTCGTGCAGGTGGACCGGGTGTCCCGTACGTCGGTCCCCGGCGTGTACGCCGCCGGTGACTGCACCGGCGTGATGATGCTCGCCTCGGTCGCGGCCATGCAGGGCCGGATCGCGATGTGGCACGCGCTCGGCGAGGCGGTGCACCCGATCAGGCTCAGCCACGTGGCCGCGACGATCTTCACCAGCCCGGAGATCGCCACCGTCGGCGTGACCCACGCGGCGGTGCACACCGGCGACGTGGCCGCCCACGTGGTCAAGCTGCCGCTGGCCACCAACGCCCGGGCCAAGATGGCCGGGCTGCGGGACGGCTTCATCAAGCTGTTCGCGCGGCCGGGCACCGGGATCGTGCTCGGCGGGGTGGTGGTCGCCGCGCGGGCGAGCGAGCTGATCCTGCCGGTGTCGATCGCGGTGGAGCAGCCGCTCACCGTCGACCAGGTCGCGCATACGTTCGCGGTCTACCCGTCGCTGTCCGGCAGCATCACCGAGGCCGCCCGGCTGCTCATGCCCTCATCCGCCGAGGCAGACTGACCCGCGTCCTCGCCGGGCCGGCTGGTCAGTGTGTCGGGCGGCCGAGGTCGGGGTCGTCGGGGACCGGGAGCTTGTGCTGGCGCAGCCGGGCCACCCTGATGTCGTCCGCGTAGGCGGTCACCGTGAACAGGCTGCCGGCCAGGGCGAGCGCGGGCACCATCACGCGCAGCCAGACCGGGCCCGGCAGCAGCGCGAGGAGCAGGCACACCGGCACCATCACGGTCAGGTGCCTGGCGATCACCCTGGTGCGCCAGCCGGCGTCGGTCAGCTCGTGCCGCACCCAGTCATGGTGCTCGGCCCGCAGCCTGAACCCAGCCGAGAACAGCAGCTTGCCGGCCACGCTGGGATCGCCTGGCAGCCTGGTCACTGCGGTCAGCCGGTCACCTGGACGATCATCTCAACCTCGACCGGGGATCCGAGCGGCAGCTCGGCAACGCCGACGGCGCTGCGCGCGTGCCGCCCCGCCTCGCCGAACACCTCCACGAAGAGGTCGCTGGCCCCGTTGATCACGCCCGGCTGCGCGGTGAAGCCAGGGGCCGACGCGACGAAGCCGACCACCTTCACCACGCGTACCACGCTGGCCAGGCCGACCGCGGAATCGACGGCGGCCAGCGCGCAGATCGCGCACTGCCGGGCAAGCTCCTTCGCCCGCTCGGGCGTCACCTCGGCGCCGACCTTGCCGGTGGCGACGAGCTTGCCGTCGGCCACCGGCACCTGGCCTGACACGTACACGTAGTCGCCGCTGCGCAGGGCAGGGACGTACGAGCCCTGCGGCGGGCTGACGGCGGGGAGCTGGATGCCGAGTTCGGCGAGCCTGGCGTGCGGATCAGTTGACGACATAGGGGGCATCGTACTCACCCGCTGCCCGGCCCGCCCGATGGTGGTCCTGGAGTGCCCCCTTCCGGCCCGGCACGCTGTTTCCGGCCCGGCGGCAAGGCGGTCAATGCGCCCATCGACCCCCGCCAATGGCGGTCAGCGCGTCATCGACCGCCTTGGCTTCGCCGGCAAGGTACGTGGGGCGGCCGGGTGCTGCCTTCGGCCGCCGTGGCCAGTACGCGGCGGCCAGCATGACGAGCAGCGGGCCGGTGTTGACGTCGGTGGCCTGCCCGGTGAGCACGCTGCCGAAGTTCTCGCCCGCCACCCAGCAGGCCAGGCCGGCGACGATCGCGAGCAGCAGGGCGGGGCGCATCGTCGCGGGGAAGGCGACCCCGGCCGCGATGAACACAAAAGCGGCAGCGAGCGCGATGCAGATCGCCGTACCGTGCGATCCGACCGCGGCCGCGACCGCGCGGTCCAGGTCGGCCAGCCAGCCCGGCTGGCCGGCCGCGCCGCCTGCGATCGCGTCGTGCAGCGCACGCGGCGCCCTGACCGGGCCTTGCAGGATCAGGTAGGCGAAGCCACCCCACAGCAGCAGCCAGGCCGCCCGGGCCCACCGGCCGCCGCCCAGCCCAGCGTCGGCCGCGAAGCCGGCCTGGGCCGGCCCGCCGGAGCGTGCGGCTTCGCCGGAGCGGGTCAGGGTGCCGGCCTGAGTCGGGCCGCCGGGGCGGTCGGCTTCGACGCGGAGCGTGGCGTCGCCGGCCCGGCGGGGCCAGACGAGGACGGCGACCAGGGCGTACAGGATGACGGCGCCCGGTGCCCCCGTGACCGGCGAGGCGGTTCCGGTCAGCAGGCCGCCCAGGCCCTCGCCGAGCCACCATACGGCCAGCGACCAGAGGACGGACGCGGCCAGCGCGGCCCGCACGGCGGGCCGCCACAGCAGTCCAACCGCGATGACCAGCTGGATCACGGCGAACGCCGCGTTCCACGCGGCCACGTCGTGCAGGATCAGCCGGCTGGCCCACATGGCCGGGCTGGCGATGACGGCGGGATTGCCCATGGCGGCCGGCTCGAGCTGCTGGGTCACGAAGGCGGACCCGAACATGTACGGCTGGAACTGCAGGATCGCGTCCACCAGCCAGACCAGTCCGAGTGCGACCTGCAGCCTGCGTCTGGCCCCGGTCGACTCCAGGTCGGCGGCCCAGCTCGCGACGCCGCTCCAGATCGCGCCGGCGCGGACCAGCGCGGCTGGCCTGGACCGCGGGGCCGCCGACGGCAGCGCGGCCGCCGACGGCAGCGCGGCCGACGAGGCCGGCAGGAACAGCGTGCCGAACGCGAGCAGCGCGCCGGCCGCGGTCACCCACAGGCCGGGCCCGCCCCTGGCGAGCACCATCGAGTTGCCGCCGAGGGTGTTCATCGTGGCGGCCAGCCGGACGAGCAGGTAGCCGGAGAAACCGAGCGCGGCGAACCCGCCGATGCCGACCAGCCAGCGTGACTTCGGGCCGCCGCTGACCGCGTGATACAGCCCGGTCGCGGCGATGAGGGCGCCTGCGACGGCCAGGATCCGCCCGTTGCTGCCGCGCAAGCCGGAGATCTGGATCAGCCCGGCGAAGGCCTGCACCCAGGGCAGGAAGGCGCCGGTCACGATGGCGGCGCCGGCCGCCACGCCGGTCAGCCCGGCCGCCAGCCGCCAGGCACGCAGCGGGACCTGCTTGCGCGGGCGGACCGTGAGGATTGACGTGCTGCTCATGATGAGGTGGGTTACTTCTTGTTCAGGACGGCGAAGTACAGGAACAAGTTCGTGGGGATGTTCCCGGTGACTTCCTTGCTGTTGTGCCGCTGCAGGTGCTGGAGCTCTACGTCGCTCTTGGCGTTCACGATCTTGTTCCAGGCCCAGAGCGTCTTGACCCCGACCACGTCCACGTTCCACCACTCGGCTTGGTGGCCGGCCGCCGTCGCGACGATGTGGCTGTGCGCGGGCAGCGGCAGATCCGAGGTGCCGCTGCCGAGCACCCCGGACAGGTCGATCGTGTTGGGGTGGTCGATGCAGTGGCCGACTACCGGACACTGCAGGGTCCACTTCGGCGGGGTGAAGCCGAGGGGAACCACCACGTACAGCGGGTCGAACATGCTCGCCGGGGTCTGGGTGTAGTCGGTCCCGGCCTCGCACCTCGACCCCGCGCCGTTCATCGGCGGGGTGTGGCAGAAGTAGTTGAGCTTGTACAGGAACGTCACGGTCTGCCCGTTGAGCCAGCCGTCGGTCTTGCCGACCGCGTCGGACGACGTGTGGGCCGACGTGCTCATCCCGCTCATACCCGGCATGCTCGACTCCGTCGAGCCAGCTGACGACGCGAACGCTGTGCCCGATGCGATGGCGATCACGGCTCCGAGCACGCCGGTGAGCGCAAGTCCCGCTCGCCGCGTGCCCGTCAGGCGATCTCGTATTCTTCCGGCCACTAGTTCCCTCCCAGGGATCTCGGTCACGCCTGCTGCGTGCCATTGGCCGGACATTCGCTGCCATACGGGTCAGCGGTTCACTTCACCCCTGTTTCCGCCGGTGTGCCCAGGCTGCTCAGGGTGAACGTGGTCGCCAGGCGCTGCCAGGTGCGGTACCGCAGCAGCATGGCGTGCGTGTCCGGGCGGACCGGCACCCAGCTCACCGGCTGGGTCACCGCGCGGGCCCGTTCGGCGTAGCCGCGCGAGGCTCGCGGCGAGGTCGTCAGGTCCCTGGTGCCGTGCGCGATCAGGACCCGGCGCCCGGCCAGCTGGCCGACGGGCTCGCCGTCGGGCAGCCACGGGGCGAACGCGATCACGGCTCGCACCGAGGGAGCGCCGGCCGCCCGCAGCGCGGCCCGGCCGCCCATCGAGTGGCCGAGCAGGACGACCGGCACGTCACCATGGCGACGCTGCACCTCGCCCAGCGCCCAGCCGATGTCGGCCAGCGGGCTGGCCTGCTCGCCGTTCCAGCCCTGATACCGGTAGTGCAGCGTCCACGCGGCCAGCCCGATCCGGCGCCCGGCGCGGTGCAGCCCGCGGGCGAAGGGGCGCATCCGCAGCGCGGGCGGCGCGGCCCGCGAGGTCGGCGCCAGGCTGTCCGGCTTGCCGCCGGGCAGCACCAGCACCACCGCCCGGGTCGGCTGGCCGGAGGGTTCGCGAATGCTCAGGGCTGCGTCCAGCGGGGTTTCACCTCTGCGTGACTCGTGCGGTCCGTACGCTTTGCGTGGGTGCTTTTCGTGACAGAGCCGCCGACGGTTCACAATCTGGTCGTTGTCCGGTCACGGGCAGTTTGTCACCACTAGGTCTCGGCGAGACGGCCTGGGAGCCGTAGAGTGAAGTCCGGAGGATCTGCGGATGGACCGAACGCGGCTGCTGGCCGAGATCGCCGCGGCGAATGTCGGGCCTGAGGACGTGCTGTACCTCGAGCGGCTCGGCACGGATTACCGGTGGCGTCTGGTGGCCGCCGGCACCACCGCGACAGCGACCGCGGTGAGCGGAGTCCCTGGTGAGCCCGCACCGGAGGCCTGGATGTACTACTCCGGTCCGTGGCCCAGCCATCAGCCGAGCGAGCTGCCCGGGTTCGTCGCCGACCTGCTGGCCGAGATGGAATCGATGTGCGGCGGCGACGATCGCTGCCGCTGGCCGCTGGACCAGCCCTACCCGCTGCAGCACTAGCGACCGGGCCCCGGCCGGCCGGGTGTCAGTCCTTGATCTCGCAGATGACGCCGCCGGCCGAGACCGTCTGGCCGAGCTCAACGGCCAGGCCGGTCACCGTCCCGTCCTTGTGCGCGGTTAGCGGCTGCTCCATCTTCATGGCCTCGAGCACCACGACCGTATCCCCGGTCGTGACGTGCTGCCCTTCCTCGACCGCGATCTTGGCGATGGTGCCCTGCATCGGGCTGTCCAGGGCATCGCCGCCGGTCGCCGGCGCCCCGCTCCGGGCGCGGCCGCCCGGAC
>DASXME010000248.1:0-4026 GCA_036495825.1 Streptosporangiaceae bacterium | reverse complement strand
GCTGCCTCGCAGTCGGCCCTGACCTGGTCGATCGCCTCGGTGACCAGGTAGGCGGCCAGCGCGGGCTCAGCGTTGTCTGTGTAGGCGGCGACGGCGACTGCAGTCACTGCGGGATGGCCCGCGATCAGCGCCTCGACCTCTGCTGGCTCGACCCGGTGCCCCCGGATCTTCACCTGGTCGTCGGCGCGCCCGGTCAGCACCAGCGACCCATCGGCCAGCCAGTAGCCGAGATCACCGGTGCGGTACCAGCGGGTGCCCTCGGCCGTGGGGTGCGGTCCCGGTTCAGAAGGCGGAGCCGTGGGGCGTGCTTCCGGCCCAAAAGGCGGAGCGGCGGCCCAGGCCGGGGCGGGGACGAACCGTTCCGCCGTGGCCGCGGGCCGGCCGGCGTATCCGATGGCGACGCCGATGCCGCCGATGTACAGCTCACCGATGACCCCAGGTGGCACCGGGGCGCCGGTGCCGTCAAGCAGGTACACCGACATTCCGGCCAGCGGGCGGCCGATCGGCAGCATCTCGGTGCCGGGCAGCGGCGCGACGGCCTCGAACAGCGTCGTGGTGATCGTCGCCTCGGTGACGCCGTAGGCGTTGAAGAGCTGGACCGGGCCGGCGTGCTCCAGCCATTCCCCGGTCTCGGTGCGCCAGATCGGCTCGGCGCCGATCGAGGCAAGCCGCAGCCGGGGCGGCAGCGGGAGCCTGGTCAGCTCCATCACCCACTGGTGCCAGTAGGCCGCGGCCATGTTGACGACGGTGACCCCGGTCTTGGCCAGGAAGGCGGCGAAGTCGGCCACGGTGTCGGGCAGCCGGTCCGGCGCGAGCACGACGGCGCCACCCACCGCCCAGGCCGGGAAGAACTCCTCGGCCGCCAGGTCGAAGGCCGGGCTGGCGATCTGCAGCATCCGGTCGTCGGCGGTCATCCGGTAGGCGGCGACGATCGTCTGGATGTGATCCCCGAGCGCGCCCCGGGATACCAGCACGCCCTTGGGCGTCCCGGTGGAGCCCGAGGTGAAGATCATGTAAGCCGGGGCGGACGGCACCCAGCAGGCAGGCAACGCGGCGGCCTCCGGTCGGCACCCGGTCGATGTGAGGGTGGTGGCGGACTGGATCGCCGGCTCGTCGAGCAGCAGGACTGCCCTGGACTCGGCGAGCACCGTCTCGACGCGCTGCGGCGGTGTGTCCTGGTCGATCGGCAGGTAGGTGGCGCCGCAGCGGAGGATGCCGAGCATGGCCACGGCCAGGTGCGCGGTCCGCCCGAGCTGGAAGGCGACCGTGTCGCCCAGGCCGGTGCCGCGACTGTGCAGCCAGCGGGCCAGCGCGGCGGACGCGGCGTCCAGCTCGGCGTAGCTCATCGTGGTGCCGTCGCCGATCACCGCGGGCGCCTGCGGGGCGGTCCTGGCGTGGCTGAGGAAGGCGTCCACCACGTCGGCGCCCTGCCGTACGGGCGGGCCGCCGTTGCTGTGCGCGGCGACCGCCGCGGCCTGGCCGTGGGGCATCAGCGCGAGCTGCCCGATCGGGCGGTCAAGCCCGGTGGCCAGTACGCCGACCGCGTGTGCCAGGCTGCCGAGCATCCCGGTGACGATCTCGTCAGTGCAGGCGTCCCTGCGGTACTCGGCCTCGACGGTCATGGCAGGGCCGGGCAGCGCGGTGATCGTCAGCGGGTAGTGGGTGTGCTCGACCGCATGGGAAAGCCTGATCGTCACGTCCTCGTCGAGGGCGACCGGGTCCACGCCGACCGGGAAGTTCTCCACCGCGAACAGGGTGCCGAACAGCTCGTCGCCGGGCGGCAGGCCGGCCTGCCGCCGGATCTCCACCAGCGGGACGTGGTCATACTCGTCCCTGGCCGACTGGGCAGCGAGCTGGTCGCGCAGGAAGTCACCGGCGGCGCGGCGCCGGTCGATCTGTACCCGCACCGGCACGGTATTGATGAACATGCCGACCATCTGCTCGACGCCGGGTGTGGTGGCGGGCCGCCCGGACACGACCGTGCCGAACACCACGTCATCGGTCCCGGCGTACCGGGCCAGCACCAGCGCCCAGGCGGCGTGCAGCACCACGCCGGGGGTGACCCGGGCCGCCCTGGCCAGCGCCTCGATCTGCTCCGTGTCCAGGGTCACCGCCCGGCGGTTGTACCCGGCTCCAGTGGGCGGCCGGGGCACGGCGAGCTGGGTGAACGTGGCACCGGCCAGCTCGGCCTGCCAGTAGCTGGCACCGTCACCGGCCGCGTGCAGCCAGGCCACATGCTCGCGGAACGGCCGTGGCGGCGGCGGGTTGTACCCAATCCCGGCGCGGTAGCGGCGCAGCAGGTCGCCGTACACGATCGCCAGGCTCCAGCCGTCGAGTACCAGGTGGTGGTAGGTCCACAGGCCGGCCGTCCGGTGACCGGAGAGCCGGATCAGGTCGAGCCGCATCAGCGGCGCGGCGGTCAGGTCCATCGGCCCGGCCTGCCGCGCGGCGATCAGGTCGGCCGCAGCGCCGCGCTGGGCCTCGCCGGTCAGCTCGCGCAGGTCGTGGACCACCGGCCGCCAGTCGACCTGGTCGTGCACGACCTGCAGCGGCTCGTCCGCCTCGGCCCAGTGGAAGCCGCTGCGCAGCACGGCGTGCCGCTCGACCACCCAGCCGAACGCGGCGGCGAAGGCGTCCACGTCCAGCGGGCCAGCCACCTCGAACTCCAGGTGGTTGAGGTAGGCATCGCCGTCAGGATCGGCCGCGACGTGGAACAGGATGCCCGCCTGAGCCGGGGTCAGGCCGTAAGCGTCGGCGATGGCCATCGGTCAGCCCTTCCTGAGCCTGGCCAGCGCGCCGCGCAGCTGGCTGTCGGAGAGCCCGGTCACCCTGGCCGCCGCACCGGCGGGCACGGGAACGGAGGTGGCCCCGGCCCCATTGCCGGGTGGCCCGGCCCCGGCGGGTGGCCTGGCGCCGGCCAGCCCGGCCAGCCCGGCGATCGTCTGCCGGTCGAACAGGTCCCGGACGGTCAGATCCAGGCCAGCCTCCCTGGCCTGGGTCACGATCTGCAGGCCTCGAATGGAGTCGCCGCCGATCCCGAAGAAGTTGTCGTGCACGCCCACGCCAGCCCGGCCGAGCACGGTGCACCAGATCCCGTGCAGCGTCCGCTGCGCCGGGGTGCCCGGCGGCGCAGCGGCAGCCTGGCCGCCATCGGCGGGGTAGGCGGCGAGGTCGCCGTCAAGCCGAGCGGCCAGCGCGCGGCGGTCCACCTTGCGGTTGGGGGTGAGCGGGAGCGCCGGCAGGATCGGCAGCCTGGCGGGCACCATGTACTGCGGCAGCCGCCCGGCCAGGTATCCGCGCAGCTTCTCCTCGGTCAGCTCCGGGCCGGTCGTGGCCAGGTAGGCGACGAGCTGGCGGAATTCACCGGTTCCCGCCGCCAGGACGGCGGCCTGCGCCACCATGGGGTGGCCGAGCAGCGCGGCCTCGACCTCGCCAAGCTCCACCCGGTGGCCACGGATCTTCACCTGGCGGTCGCCCCGGCCGAGCATCATCAGGGTGCCGTCGGGAAGCCGCCTGACCAGGTCGCCGGTCCGGTACACCCGGGCCCCTGGCTTGGCCGCGAACGCGTCCGGCCAGTAGGCGGCGGCGGTCAGCCCGGGCTGGCCACCGTAGCCCCGGGTGACTCCCGCGCCGCCCAGGCACAGCTCACCGACGGCGCCGTCGGGCACCGGGCGGCCGGCTGGGTCGAGTACCTGCGCGGTGATGCCGTCCAAGGGGGTGCCGATCGGGAACCTGTCCCACTCCTCATGGGCGGTCGCTCCTGGGCCTGGCTCGTACAGGCTGGCGGTGACGGTGGCCTCGGTCGGGCCATACGTATTGACGAACCGGACATGCGCGCCACCTGCCGCGCACCACTGGCGGTACCTGTGTACCGAGGGCTCCTCGGCGTTGAGCAGCAGCATCCTCACCTGCGGGGGCACCTGGCCGTCTTCGCGGACCAGGCGGTCTGCCCAGGCGTGCCAGAACGTGACCGGGAGGCTGAGGACTGTGGGCCTTGCCGATTCGAGGAGGGCGTCGAAGGAGGCG
>DASXME010000247.1:0-6074 GCA_036495825.1 Streptosporangiaceae bacterium | reverse complement strand
GCTGTTCGCCCTCTGCGACGGCACGGCCGCGGTCCCGCTGCTGCCCGCGCAGGACTTCAAGCGGGCCAGGGACGACGACCGGGGGCCCAACACCGGCGGCATGGGCGCCTACGTCCCGTTGCCCTGGGCGCCGCCTGACCTGACCGGGCAGGTCATGGACACGGTGATCCAGCCCGCCGTGGACGAGCTGCGCCGCCGGGGCACTCCCTACCGCGGGGTGCTCTACGCCGGCCTCAGCCTGACCGCGGGCGGCATCAGGGTGGTGGAGTTCAACGCCCGCTTCGGCGACCCTGAGGCTCAGGTCGTGCTCGACCGGCTCGCCACCCCGCTCGCCGGGCTGCTGCACGCGTCGGCGACCGGCGGCCTGGCCTGCCTCCCGCCATTGCACTGGCGTCCCGGCGCGGCGGTGGCCGTGGTCATCGCCGCCGAGGGCTACCCGGAGCAGCCGGTCACCGGCGACGAGATCGAAGGTCTTGATTTTGCCGAACGCTCCGGCGCGGCCTATGTGCTACACGCCGGCACGGTCGCGGGGCGGGAGGGCCGGGTGCTGTCCAACGGCGGTCGCGTGCTCAACGTGGTGGGGACCGGGCCCGACCTCACCGCCGCCAGGAGCGCGGCCTACCAGGCGGCGGGCAAGATCCGGATGCGCGGCGGCTGGTACCGCCGGGATATCGCCCAGCGGGCCGCCGCCGGGGCGTAGCGACAGCCGGTACGAGAGAATTGACCACATGATCGGCAGATACACGCTGCCCGAGATGGGCCGGGTCTGGAGCGAGGCCCATAAGTACGAGCTGTGGAGCCAGGTGGAGACGCTGGTCCTGGAGGCGCAGGCCAAGGCCGGGACGGTGCCGGAGGACTGCGTCGAGCCGGTCAGGCGGGCGGCCCCGCCCTCGCCCGAGGCCGTCGCCGCGGCCGAGGCAGTCACCGACCACGACGTGATCGCGTTCCTCACCGCCTGGGCGGACAACACCTCGCCGCGCGAGGCAGCCGCCTACGTGCACTTCGGCATGACCTCGTCGGACCTGCTCGACACGGCGCTGGCCCTGCAGCTCACCGAGGCGACCGACCTGCTGCTAGCCCGGGCCACGGCCCTGGTGGCCGTGCTCCGCGACCACGCGCTTGCGCACGCCGGCACACTGCGGCCCGGGCGGACGCACGGCATCCACGCCGAGCCCGACGTCTGGGGCCACCGGGTCGCCGACTTCGCCTTCGCCATGGCCCGCGGCCGGGACCGGCTGCTGCGCGCCAGGGAGGCGGTCGCGGTGGGCAAGCTGTCCGGCCCGGTGGGGACCTACTCCAACATCGATCCTGACATCGAGACCCAGGTCATGGCGGTGCTGGGGCTGCGGCCCGCGCAGGTGGCCAGCCAGGTCGTGCTCCGCGATGGCATCGCCGAGTGGACCAGCGCGCTCGCGCTCATCGCATCGGTCTGCGAGGCGGTAGCGCTGGAGGTGCGGCACGGCCAGCGGACCGAGGTGCGCGAGCTGGCCGAGCCGTTCGGCCGGGGCCAGAAGGGCTCGTCGGCGATGCCGCACAAGAAGAACCCGATCAGGTCGGAGCGGATCTGCGGGCTGGCCCGGGTGATCAGGGCGCAGGTCGTCCCGGTGATGGAGGGAATCGCGCTCTGGCACGAGCGGGACATCTCGCATTCGAGCGTGGAGCGGGTGGCGCTGCCGGATGCCGCGATCGGCACCGACTACCTGCTGGCGCTGACCACCGGGCTGGTCGAGGGCCTGTCCGTGGACGTGGCGCGGATGCGCGCCAACCTGGATGCCACCGGCGGCCTCATCTACACCTCGGCGGTGCTGCTCGAGCTCGTCCAGGCCGGCCTGACCCGCGAGGACGCCTACGCGCTGGTGCAGGAGGCGGCCATGGACACCTGGGACACCGGCCGCCCGTTTCGGGTCACGCTCCGGCAGCGCGCGCAGGCTCGCGGCCGGATCCTCGACGAGGCGCGGCTCGATGAGGTCTCCAGGCCGGAGCGCTATACCGAACGACTGAGCGGGGTTTTCGAGCGCCTGCGGCAGCTCAGCTGACCCCGGCCGCGCCGCGCGCGGGAAAACCCGAGGTGCCGCCGCATCGGCATCGCGGTGGAATACTGGGTCGGGTCCTGCGGCTGCGACCCGTCACGCTGCCGCTCCGCCCGGACCGGATCCGGGCGCCAGGCGTCAGGCCGACGGCCGTGCCGCTGAACACCCCGGACAGGAGTTGCAGCATATGACCACGGTGCCCGCGGGTTCCGAGAGCCGTTACCGCGTGCGGGGAGGTGCCCCGCTTGAGGGCACCGTCTTCATCCAGGGCGCTAAGAATGCCGCGCTCAAGATGATCGCGGCTTCGCTGCTCGCCGCCAGAGGGCGGACCGTGCTGCGGAACGTTCCGGTCATCGAGGACGTCAGGCGCGCGGTCGAGCTGGCCCAGGCGGTGGGCGCCCTGGTCGAGTTCCACGAGGCCGAGCGGATCCTGGTGGTGGACGCGTCCCGGCTCACCAGCCCGGTGCTGCCCGCCGAGATCGCCCGCCGGTTCCGCGGGTCGGTGCTCTTCGTGCCCGCGCTGCTGCACCGCCTCGGCGAGGCGGTCATCGAAGGTGTCGGCGGCTGCAACCTGGGCAGCAGGAACCTCGACTTCCACTACCGCGGCTTCGCCCGGCTGGGCGCCATCGTCCGGGAGGGCGAGGGCGAGATCCACATCGAGGCCAAGCAGCTTCGCGGCGCCCACCTGTACCTGGACACCCCGTCGCATACCGGCACCGAGAACCTGATCATGGCGGCCTCGATGGCGCCGGGCACCACCGTGATCGACAACGCGGCGCTCGAGCCCGAGGTGCTAGACGTGATCGCGTTCCTGGGCAAGATGGGCGCCAGGATCAGCGGCGGCGGCACCGGATTCGTCACGGTCGACGGGGTCAGCGAGCTCACCGCGGTCGAGCATACGGTCATGCCCGACCGGATCGACGCCGGCGTGTTCGCCATGGCCGCGGCGATCACCGGCGGCGAACTGAGCCTGGTCGGCGCGTCTCTCGAGCACTTCGGCGTGGCCCGCTGGAAGCTGGAGCAGATGGGCGTCGAGTTCGCCACGCACGGCGCCGTGCTGCAGGTGCGCCAGGAGCACAAGCTGCGGCCGATCAACGTGATCACCAGCCCGTACCCTGGCTTCGCGACCGACCTGCAATCGCCGATCATGGCGCTGAGCTGCCTGGCCGACGGCACCAGCTACATCCGCGAGACGATCTACGACGGCCGGTACACGCTGGTCGGCGAGCTGAGCAAGATGGGCGCCAAGATCGAGGTCGACGCGGGCGCCGTCATCGTGCACGGCCCCGCCACCCTGAAGGGGACCGATGTCGTGGCGCATGACCTCCGCACCGGCATCGCGCTCATCCTGGCGGGGCTGGCCGCTGACGGCGAGACCGTGGTCAGCCCGGCTTACCTGATCGACCGGGGACATGCCTCGGTCGCCGCCAGGCTGACCGCCCTGGGCGCCAATATCGTCCGGGAAAGCGCGGACTGACCACGGGAAAATCCCCTTCTGCGCTCTTCTCGGCGGCATTTCGGAATGTAGAATCGGGCAGTCGCTCCGCGTAGATGGGCCGGACCCAGTGTGCTCGGGAGAAGATCGCTATCGCAGCCGCACGGCTAGCGAGTTCGCGCCGCGCGCCGGCCGGCATGGCGGCCGGTGATGGCCGTGGTGCGGCAGGTCTCAGGCGATCTGACGATCGGCGTGATCGGGCCGCATGAGCTGGTCGAGCGGGTCATGCTTTCCGGTGCCTCGGCGGCCAACGCGACCGCGGGATCCGGCGGCGGGATCGCCCGGCGGCTGGTCGCGGCCGCCTACCGGGACGAGCAGGAGGCGGCGGACAAGGCCGGCCGGCTAGCGCCGGTCGTTGACGTCTGCCTGTTCGCCAGCCCCGTCCCCTACGAATACGCCAGGAAGGCCGGCCTGCTCGCCGGGCCTGCCACGTACGTGCCGCTGGCCGGCAGCGCGCTGTACGGCGCGCTGCTGCGGGCCGGGCTCGGCCATCACGATGACCTGTCCCGGGTCAGCGTGGACGTGCTGAGCCGCGGCGACGTGGAGGAGGCGTACGCCGAGCTGGAGATGCCGGCCGACGGCGTGCACGTGCGCGAGGAGCCGGCCAGCGCCGCGACGCTTGCCGCGTTCCACGAGCGGCTCTGGCGGCGCAAGGAGACATCGCTGGCGTTCACCTGCCTGTACTCGGTGGCCGAGCGGCTGGCCGCCGCGCAGGTGCCGGTCTTTACCGTGCGGCCCACGGGCAGCGCGATCCGCACCGGGCTGCGGACCGCCGCGCTGCTGGGCAGCCAGCGCCGGCTGGAGGAGGCGCAGCTGGCCGTGGTGGTGGTGGAGGTGCCGACGCTGCGGGACACCCAGCGCCGGTCGGCGCCGCGGCAGTCGCGCGAAGAGCTGCGGCTCACCGTGCACAGGTTCCTGGTCCAGGAGGCGCAGCGGATCCAGGCCACGGTCAGCCCGATGGGCGATCACTGCTTCCACGTCACGGCGACCCGCGGGTCGCTGCACGGGCCGACCGACGGCTTCAGGGTGCCGCCGTTCACCGAGCGGGCCCGCGCCGAGCTCGGCATCGCCCTCGATGTGGGCGTGGGCATGGGCCGGACCGCGCAGGAGGCGGAGGCGCACGCCCGGGCCGCCATCGCCCGGCCGCAGTCGGGCCATCGGGCCGCGGTGTTCGGGCTAGACAAGGAGGGCAGGGCGCTGGTGCCCGCGCCGCGCCAGCCCGCCGCGGCCCCGCAGCGCGGCAGGCCGAAGGGGATCGAGACGCTCTCCCGGCTGGCCGACAAGCTGCCCGGCGGGGAGGCCGCGCTCGTGGTGGACGCCGAGATGGCCGGCCAGCTGCTCGGCGTCACCTCCCGCACCGCGCGGCGGCTGCTGCGCACGCTGGTCGATGAAGGGCTTGCCTGGCCGCTGCCGCCGAGCAGGACGCCGCAGCCGGGACGCCCGCGCCAGTTCTACCGGCTGATCACCGAGAAGCTGGACCGCAAGCCGGTCAGGTAGCCCGGCGCTCAACGGCAGGCTCAGTGGCGGCGCGGATAGGCCTTCGCGACGGCCAGGAAGGCCTCGTTCTCCTCCTGGTCGCCGATCGAGATCCTGGCTCCCTCCGCCCCGAACGGCCTGATGCTGACCCCCGCGGCTTCGCACTGGGCGGCGAAGTCCGCGGAGTCCTCGCCGAGCGGCAGCCAGACGAAGTTGGCCTCGGAGGGCGGCACCGTCCAGCCGTCGCCGAGCAGCGAGTCCCTGACCCGGGTGCGCTCGCTGACCACCGTATTGACCCGCTCGAACAGCTCAGGCTCGGCCGCGAGCGACGCGATCGCCGCGGCCTGGGCTACGTGATTCACGCTGAACGGCAGCATCGTCATCCGGGCGGCGGCCGCGACCGGCTCGGCCGCCACCAGGAACCCCACCCGCAGGCCGGCCAGCCCGTAAGCCTTGGAGAACGTGCGGAGCACCGCGACGTTGGGCCGCTCCGCGTAGAGCCGCAGGCCGTCCGGCACGCTGGGGTCGCGCACGTACTCCCGGTACGCCTCGTCGAGCACCACCAGGCAGTCCTCCGGCACGCGATCGAGGAACTTCTCCAGCTCGGCGCGGGACACGGTGGTGCCGGTGGGATTGTTGGGGTTGCAGACGAGGACGACTCTGGTGCGCTCGGTGATCGCATCGGCCATCGCGGTCAGGTCATGCGTCTCGGCGTGCAGCGGCACCCGCACCGATTCGCCGCCGGACAGGTCGGCCAGGATCGGATACGCCTCAAACGAGCGCCACGCGTAGAGCACCTGCGCGCCCGGCTCGGCGGCCGCGGCGAGGAGCTGCTGGGTCACCCCCACCGAACCGCAGCCGACCGCGACGTGCTCCAGCGGCACTCCGAAGCTGGCGCCGATGGCCGCGCGCAGGGCCTGCGCTCCGTTGTCCGGGTACCGGTTCACCTCGCCGGCGGCCGTGGCGATCACGTCGAGGACCGAGGGCAGCGGCCCGAACGGGGACTCGTTGGACGACAGCTTGAAGGACCTGCCGTCCGGCGTTGATGGCATCCGGCCCGGCTTGTAAGCGGC
>DASXME010000246.1:0-8165 GCA_036495825.1 Streptosporangiaceae bacterium | reverse complement strand
CGCACGCGTCCACCGAGCAGGACTGCGGATGGTTGCCGGTGAAGAACGCGGTGTCCACCACGATGTCACGCGGCACGCACGGCGCCCCGAGCCTGACGATCACCCAGTCGTGCGCCTCGCCGCCGGGCAGCGACCCGTCGGCGTCATGCCGCCGCCTGGTCTCCCAGCCGTCGTAGAGCTGCCCCTTGGGGCCGAAAGTCCGCGCCCGGAACACCGGCGCTTCCGGCTTGATCAGATTCTCCCGTTCGGCAAAAAACTCGTCGCTGGCCGAAACCACAGATCCGCGGAGCGCGTGCGACGCGAGATCCGGCAGGCCGGCCCGCCCAGGGCCGCCCGGGTCAGTCATCGTCGGCCCCGCCCCGGCGCAGCAGGCGGCCCGACGGCGGGCCGGCCGCGGTGACCGGCTGGCCGCGGAGCCAGACCTGGCGCACCGCGCCGGCCAGCACGCGGCCTTCGTACGGGGTGACCGGGCTGCGGTGCGCCAGGCTCGCGCCGCGGACGGTGAACGTCGCGTCCGGGTCGAACGCGACCAGGTCGGCGTCGCGGCCGGGCTCGATGGCCCCCTTGCCGGGCAGGCCGGCCAGCGCGGCGGGCGCGGCGGACATCCAGCCGGCCACGTCGGCCAGCGTGCGGCCGCGCCGCCGCGCCGCGGTCCACACGGCGGGCAGCCCGAGCTGCAGCGACGCGATGCCGCCCCAGGCGGCGCCGAAGTCGCCGGTGTCCCGCCGCTTGAGCTCCGGCGGGCAGGGCGAGTGATCGGAGACCACGCAGTCGATCACCCCGGTCTCCAGGCCGCGCCACAGCGCCTCCCGGTTGACCGCGTCCCTGATCGGCGGGCAGCACTTGAACTCGGTGCCGCCCGCGGGCACCTCCTCGGCGGCGAAGAACAGGTAGTGCGGGCAGGTTTCCGCGGTGAGCGCGACGCCCGCGGCCTTAGCCCCGCTGATCAGGGCGACGCATTCGGCGGCCGACAGGTACACGATGTGCGCCCGCGCCCCGGTAGCGGCCGCGGCCGAGACGACCGTCTCGATCGCGCGGCGTTCGGCCCGCGGTGGCCGGGACGCGAGGAACGACCAGTAGTCACGCCCTGACGTCGCGCCGAGCTCGGCGGGGGCCTCGGCGTGCACGGCCACCACCGCGCCGGCCGCGCTGGCCTGTGCCATCGCCGCCCGCAGGCCGGCCGGGTCCAGCGGCGGGAACTCGGGCACGCCGGAGTCGGCCAGGAAGCACTTGAACCCGGTCACGCCGGCCTCGTGCAGCGGGCGCAGCTCCGGCAGGCTGCCGGGGACCGCCCCGCCCCAGAACGCGACGTCGACCGCGCACTGGCCCGCGGCCGCGGCCCGCTTGGCCGCCAGCGCCGCCACCGTGAGCGTGGGCGGCAGCGAGTTCAGCGGCATGTCGCAGATCGTCGTGACCCCGCCGGCCGCCGCGGCCCTGGTGGCGCTGGCGAACCCCTCCCACTCGGTCCGGCCCGGCTCGTTCACGTGCACGTGCGTGTCCACCAGCCCGGGCAGCAGCGCCAGGTCGCCGAGGTCGACGTCGCTGGCCGCGTCAAGGCGGGCACCGTAGCCGGCAATCGTCTCGACCTTATTATTCCGAACGGTGACGGATGCGGCCCGCTGCCCGTCCGGAAGCACGACGCGCCTGGACCTGACCACGAGGTCGTAGCTCATGGCCTGGCACTGGATCCGGTGCGGGCGGTGCCCGCGCGGCTAGCGGGCTTCGTCGGCCCCAGCCGATGGATAGCGGTGCACGGTAAGCGGGGCCGCCAGGCCGGCGGTCACTATTAGGCAGGAGTGACGATGGAGGACACGACCCGCACGGCCCGCGAGATGTGGACCAGGTTCGAGCCGGTTCACGCGGTGACCTACTTCTCGGCCGAGGCACGCTCGGCGTTCCAGGCGGCCGGGCTGCGCGGCTTCTGGCGGGGGTATTTCGCCGGCCGGGCCGCACCGCTGGGGACCGCGGGGCCGGCGGTGGTCGGCGCCTCGTTCTTCAGCTTCGCCCCAGCCATGGTGCAGCGCGCGGTGCCCGGGGTCTGGGAGCTGATCACGCCGGAAGAGGCGCTGCGGGCGCGGCTGACGGGCGCCGCCGACGCGCTGCGCCGCCTGCGCGGCTCGGGCCCGCGTTCACCGCGGAACTGTCGGCCGTGCTCACCCCGCTCGCGCGGGCGTGCGCCGCGGAGCTTCCTTATCCCAGCCCGATCGGCGTGCCGGAGCCGGCCGGCGGATAGGCCGCATGCAGAGTCCTGCACTCCAGGCCGTCTCGGACCCGGCCGTCTCAGGCTCGGTCTACGTGGGCGTGGCCGACGGCGGCTTCTACCCCATCTCCTGACGGCTCCCTGACCGCAGCAAGCGCCGGCTCTCCTACGATCGGTGCATGTCATCAGACGTGATCACCGCCGGGGCCGCGGGCACCTGGCAGCTTGGCGACCTGACCGTCAACCGGGTCGGGCTCGGCGCGATGCGGCTGACCGGCCGCACGGCGTTCGGCCACGGCACCCCGAGCGACCGCAGCCAGGCGGTCAGGGTGCTGCGCCGCGCGGTCGAGTTCGGCGTCAACCACATCGACACCGCCTCGTTTTACTTCTCCCCGCTGCGCTCGGCCAACGAGCTCATCAACACGGCGCTGGCCCCGTATCCCGACGACCTGGTCATCGTGACCAAGGTCGGGCCGGGCCGTGATCCGTCCGGCGAGTGGTACTCGGCCACGCCGGAGCAACTGCGCGGCCAGGTCGAGGAGAACCTGCGCCAGCTTGGCCGCGATCACCTCGACGTGGTGAACCTGCGCCGGATGAGCCAGGAGTCGATAGCCGAGCACGTCGGCGCGCTGGCCGAGCTGCGCGACGCCGGGCTGATCCGCCACCTCGGCGTCTCGCAGGTCAGCCCGGTGCACCTGGCCGAGGCGCGGGCCATCGTGCCGGTCGTCTGCGTCCAGAATAGGTTCAGCGTCGACGTGCGGGTCCACGATGAGGTGCTGCGCAGCTGCGGCGAGCAGGGCATCGCGTTCGTGCCCTACTTCGCGATCGCCGGCGAGAGCCGCGAGGCCGGCGGCGACGGCACGGCCGAGAGCGAGCAGGTGCAGGCCGTCGCGCAGGCGCACGGCGCGTCGCCGGCCCAGATCCGGCTGGCCTGGACCCTGCAGCTGGGCCCGCACGTGCTGGCCATCCCGGGCACCGGCAACCCGGATCACCTCGAAGCCAACGTGGCGGCCGGCGCGCTGCGGCTCAGCCGCGAGGAGATGGCCCTGCTGTCGGGAGAATGAACGAATCTCGCCGTAAGGCGATGAGTCCGGTCCTGTTACGGGAGTCCCAGTCATTGACCAGGCAGCAACCCAGTAGCCAGGAGGAACCGATGACCGCCGCCTCGACCGCTCCCGCCACCGCCCGGACCCTGGAGGTCCCCGGCGCGCGCCTGCACTACGAGGTGCGCGGCGCGGGCCCGCTGGTGCTGCTGGCCGGCGCGCCGATGGACGCCGCGCCGTTCGCGCCGCTGGCCGACCTGCTGGCCGCCGATCACACCGTGCTCACTACCGACCCGCGCGGCGTCAACCGCAGCCGGGTGCAGGACCCGGAGCAGGACTCGACCCCGCAGTTGCGCGCCGATGACCTGTCCCGGCTGATCGGCTGCCTCGATGCCGGCCCGGCCACGGTGCTGGGCTCCAGCGGCGGCGCGGTCACCGCGCTGGCCCTGGCGCAGGCCCATCCCGGGCAGGTCAGCACGATCGTGGCGCACGAGCCGCCGCTGCTCGAGCTGCTCGACGACCGCGAGCAGCAGCGGGCGCAGACCGAGGACATCATCGCCACGCACCTGGCCGGCGATCTCACCGGCGCCTGGGCGAAGTTCATGGCGATGGCCGGCATTCAGCTGCCCGACGGCGCCGTCGAGCAGATGTTCGGCGGAGATCGCGATCCGCAGCAGGTCGCGGACGAGCACCACTGGTTCACCCGCGAGTACCGCGGCACCGCCCAGTGGCAGCCCGACATGGCCGCCCTGCGCGCGGCCGGGGCGCGCATCGTGGTCGGCATCGGCGAGACCTCGGCCGGGCAGATTTGCGATCGCACGTCGCGGGCACTCGCCGCGGCCCTCGGCATCGAGCCCGCGATGTTCCCCGGCGGCCACACCGGCTTCGTCGAGGACCCGCCCGCATTCGCCGCCCGGCTGCGCGCCGTCCTGCAGCAGGCCTGACCGCCATCGCCGATGGCGGGCCTAACCTGGGCACCGGCCCGTCGCCGGTGGCGGTCGATGGCACCTTGACCGCCATCGGTGGGCGTCGATGTGCCGTTGACCGCCTTTGCCGCAGGCGGAACGCGGGCGGAAACCGCCGGATCACACCTTATGGTGTTCGTGCTGGCCGGCGCCGTGTTCTGGCTCATCGACGCCGGCCGGGATCACTGTCCCGGCATCTCCGGCTAGCAGTTGCTGCGGAATCTGACCGAAGGTGTAGCGCGCCGGGCCGGGTCCCGGTACCAGGGTGAACGACCAGATGACGTCATAGCGGTCGCCCGGCCATTTCGGCGGGATGGCGGTTCCGCTGACGGTCGGCAACCAGGATGCGATCACCGGAATGTGGCTGTGCTCCCAGCAGATGAGCACGACTCCGGAGCAGCTGCGCACCAGGCTGTCGGCTAGCTGCTGTTCCTGGCCTTGGGCGAACCGGGACGCTATCGGCAGCCCCAGACGCTCGCTCAGACCCTGAATAGTCTGATATGACCGGTGCGCGGCCGTCTTGCCTGGATGCCCCCAGGAGGGCGCCACCAGCACAGTCGGAGTCCGCAAGCCAGCGCGCACCGGACCGGAGTCCGGATGAAATATGGCAGCGAGGGCACCGGAGCGCTGCCATCCGCGCGGCAGCAGCGAATGCTCATTCTGGCCGCCCGCAAAGTCAACGCCAGACAGCGGCGGCCCGTGCGGCTTCTCCGCGTGCCGGATGATGTAGATGACTTCGGGCGGTCCGTTCATGCCGTAAACGTAAAGCATGACGTCTGGCATGCGTCTGGCCCGGGCTTGCGGCCCGGGCCAGACGTGCCCGGGGGAACCGGGCGGTCGCGTCAGCTGACGTTGATCGCCAGGTCGTCAAGGACGAACGAGGTCTGCAGCGAGACGTCTTCGGTGCCGGTGAACTTGAGCGTCGTTGAGCCAGTGGTGCCGGCCGCCAGCGGGATCGTGTGCAAGGTGTATCCCGCTCCTGAGTTGAGGTTGGAGAACGTGGCCACGGTGGTGCTGCCCACGGTCACCGTGAGCTTGTCGAACTGAGTGGTGGTGGTGGTCTCTGCCGTGTCGATATGCAGCCAGAAGCTCAGCGACGCGCGGCACCCGCTCGGGATGGTTACCGTCTGCGAGACCGTGTCGGTGTGCGTCGTGCCGTAGCCGTCGAGCCAGGCGTACCACGTGCCGGAGTGAGAGGTCTCGCCGGCGCCGTTCGGGTTGATGACGCCCGCGGTGGTCGTCCACGGTGCGGCCGAGCCGGTTTCGAATCCGGGGTTACCGAGCAGCTGGGACGCCGTGCAGCCGGTGCTGGCCGTGATGGTCCAGGTGAAGCTGGCACTGGCCGTATGGCTGGCCGAGTCGTGGACCGTCACGGTCGCCGTGGTGCTGCCGACCGTGGTCGGGGTGCCGGAGATCACGCCGGTGCTCGAGTTGATCGTCAAGCCCGCGGGCAGCGTGGCCGACCAGGTGTAGGGCGGCGTGCCGCCGCTGGCGGTCATGGTCAGGCTAGCCGCGTGCCCGGTGACCGTTGACTGGTTGCCGGGGTTGGCGACGGTGAGGGCCGTCGATGAGGAAGCGGTGAACGCGGCTGTGCCGTCCGGGGTGCCCAGGCCGGTCGGGCCGTCCCAGCCGGTTCCGGCGGTGCAGACAGGAGCGCCACATGTGCCGTTCGAGCCGGAGATGACGTCGAACAGGCCGGTGGGGTGCGCATAGGGGTAGGAGGCCGGGTGGTCGGCCGCCCCGGGCGTGCCGGCCAGGGCGTAGACGCTGGCGATGACCGGTGATGCGACGCTCGTGCCGCCGTAGACGACCCAGCCGGTCGCGCCGAAGGTCTGGTAGACGGCCACGCCGGTGTTCGGGTCGGCGACCGCGGACACGTCGGCTTCGGCGCGCCTGGAGCAGGACGTCGCGACGGTCTGCCAGCTGGGCTTGGGGTCAAAGGCGGAGCAGCCGGAGCCGGCGCCGGACCAGGCCGATTCGGCCCATCCGCGGGCGTTCGACGCCGTGGTCAGCGTCGTGCCGCCGACTGCGGTCACGTACTGCGAGGTGGCCGGGTACTGGGCGCCGGTACCGTCGTCGCCGCTCGACGCGGTGATGGCGACGCCCGGGTGGTTGAACGTCGCGTCGTCCGTCGTCTGGCCCGCGTACTCGCCGCCGCCCCAGCTGTTCGAGACGAACTTCGCCCCGAGTGCGACCGCCTCGTTCTCCGCTGCGTAGAGGTCCGCGTTAGTGGCGGAGTTCGCCTCGACCAGGATGATCTTGCAGAGCGGGCAGATGGCCGAGACCATGTCTATGTCGAGCGACTCCTCGCCGGCCCAGCCGGCGTCGTTCGCCGGCAGCGGGCTGGTAGCGCCGTTCTGGTTGAGCTGCCGGAAGCAGCCGCTGGCGACGGTGCAGGCGGGCAGTCCCCACTGGCTGCGGTAGGTGGCCAGGTCGCTCGCGGCGTTGGGGTCGTTCATCGCGTCGACGATGGCGACGGTCTGGCCGCTGCCTGCGGAGGCCGAGAGCTTGTAGGCGCTGTCCAGGTTGGCCGGGCTGTAGCCGGCGGGAGTCGCGTCGGGGGCGAGGGCGTTTTCCCTGACGCCCTTGACGTCGGTCCGCCGCAGGGCGAAGCAGGACACCTCATCGCGCTTGGCCGGCGCCGCGCAGGCGTGGACGTACGGGTGCTGCTTGACGGCCGGGGCCGGTGCGGCGGTAGGTTGGCTGGCCTTTGCGGCCGGGTGCGAGGTCGTCGCCGCTGACGCGGTGATCGGCGCCAGCATGACGGCCGCGGCCGCGGAGATGGCCACGGCGGCTGACATGATCGGTCCCCGCCCGGCGCAGGTGCTGGTCAGCCAGCTGGGTGCCCGCCGGCGCCGCGGATTGTTGTCTGGCTGCGAGTCTGCGTACATCGAGTGTGCCTCCGTTGATTTGTCCCGGTTCAATCGGGCAATCAGCTGATGGAGGCAAGGGGGCGGAAAATACCTGGGCCGCGCAACTTTTTCAAAGTCCGCTAACTGATCATCAAATTCCCTGGTCAAGCGAGGATTGCAGCCTCGCTGCATCGGCTCCGGTCAGACCAGGAACCACTCGGTCACCGTGCGGCCAGACGGCTGATCCGCATCGGCGATTACGAGGCGCACCCAGCCGTCGCGCAACTCGGTGAAGCTGAACCGGCCCTGGGGATCCGCGCGTACGGTGCGCGATTGCCCCGTCGTCTCCGCCGTCTCCGCCGTCACGTCGGCTTCCCGCGGCGGATCCAGCTGCCCGAGCAGGCGGGCCTGCCCGCGGTCAGCGGACACCTCGAGTTCGATGATCGTCCGCTGGTCGTGAAACGTCAGGAGCCGGGCTTGGCCGCCCCGCAGGTGAGTGAGCTCAGGCTCGTATTCGGCCGCGAGCAAGGCGAGGCTCGCGTCCAGGTCGCGCCAGCCGATGGCCGCGTTCGCCGCCTCGAGGGCAGCCTCGGGCACCCGGTCAACGATCTGCAGCACCTCACGCAGGGCCGCTGCCACGTCTTCCTCGCTCATCCCGCCTCCCTCGCGCGCTCAGTCAGTCCGCTGCCGTTTGCGATAGCCGTCTCTCCAGATTAGCCAGGCACCGCGAGCGGGTCGGCCCGATGCTCCCCAGCGGGATGCCCAGGCCGGTGCTTATGTCCGCGTACAGCGCTGGCGGCTCGGCGAACAGCAGGCGGAGCAGGCGCTGGCAGTTGTCGGGGAGGTGGCCGAAGGCGCTCCACAGTGTCCGCTGGTCCTCGGTTCTGAGCAGCTCCTCGTCGGCCGTCGGCACGCCGTCAGCGGCCTCGCTTATCGTGCTCATGTCTTCTGTGGGCACGTCGCGGCCGGTCCGGCGCAGTAACTGCAGCGCCTCGCGCCTGGCCGTGGTGGCCAGCCAGCCACCGAGCCGGGCTGCATCGCGGATATCGCCGAAGTGCTCGACCAGCCGCAGCCAGGTGCCCTGGAACACGTCAGCGGAGTCGGC
>DASXME010000245.1:0-18247 GCA_036495825.1 Streptosporangiaceae bacterium | reverse complement strand
GCCATGCCGACGATGACCGCGAACACCGCCGACCGGACGAACTGGCCCAGCGCCATCCCGAGCACGCTGTAGCCGATCACGCCGAGCGCGAGGTCGCCGAGCTCGCGGAACAGGTCGCCGAGGCCGGTCCCGGTGAACCACGCGCTGGTCGGGACGTGGCGGCTGTGCGCGGCGACGACCGCCACGAGCAGGGCGACGACCCCGGCGAAGCAGAGCGCGAGGACCAGGAAGGTGATCGTGCCGAGCATCTTGCCGGCCAGCAGCACGACGCGGCGCGGCTGGCGGACGAGGAGCTGGCGCAGCGTGCCGAGGGTGTACTCGCTCGCGACCTGCGAGGCCGCGATGCCGAACGCCACCACGCCGAGCAGCATCGACGCCCTGGCGACGCCGATGACCAGGCCGTTCGGCTGGGCGAGCTGGTGCAGCGTGACGATCCCGCCGTGGTTCGTGGCCTGGGAGAACATCAGGATCACGAAGAGCGAGGCCGCCGCGGCCAGCCCGAGGAACGTCGACCAGAACAGCGTCGGCCGCCGCAGCTTGGTCCACTCGCTGGTAAACGCCGCCCACATCATCTGATCGATCCCATCTCCTGGCCGGCCGGCACGTCGGCCGAAGCGGTCCCGGTCAGTGCGAAGAACGCCCGCTCGAGGCTGCGGGTCCGCTCGGCGAGCTGGCGCAAGGTGATCCCGCCGCTGGCGGCGATCCGGTTCAGGTCCGCCGCGCCGAGCCCCGGCGCCTCGACCAGCACGGCCGCCTCGGCGGGACGCGGGGTCGCCGTGCAGCCGGACTCGCCGAGCAGCCTGACCAGCCGGTCACGGTCCGCGTCGTGCTCCGGCGCGATCAGGAACTCCGGCTGCTGGGTGGCCCGCAGCTCCGCGACCCTTCCCTGGTGCACGAGCCGGCCCGCCCTGATCATGACCACGTAGTCGCAGATCTGCTCGATCTCCGAGATCAGGTGGCTGGAGACCAGGACCGTGATCCCGTCGTCGGCGAACGACCTGATCAGGCCGCGCATCTCGACGATGCCGCCCGGGTCCAGGCCGTTGGCCGGCTCGTCGAGGATCAGCAGCTCCGGGCCGGCCAGCATGGCCGCCGCGATGCCGAGCCGCTGCTTCATCCCGAGCGAGTACGAGCGGTACTTGTCCCCCGCCCTGGCCAGCAGGCCGGACCGCTCGAGGACCGGATCGACCGCGGTCAGCGGGAGCCGCCCCAGCCGGGCCAGCGCCCTGAGGTTGTCGCGCCCGCTCAGCTGCGGGTAGAACGCGGGCGACTCGATGAGCGCGCCGACCTTGTGCAGGTAGCTGGCCGGCTCGGCGAGGCTGCCGCCGAGGATCGTGCCGCCGCCTGACGTCGGGCGGACCAGGCCGAGCAGCATCCGGATCGTGGTGGTCTTGCCTGCGCCGTTCGGTCCCACGAACCCGCAGACCGCCCCCGGCGGGATGGCCAGCGCCACGTCGTCGACGACCGTACGGTCGCCGAAGCGTTTGGTGAGCCCCGCCGTCGATATGGCGAGCGGTCCGCCCGGCCGCTCCCCCGTCCGGTGCGTCGCCTGTTCCAAGACCATGGCCGAGACCCTACGAGCCCTGGCCCGCGCGCCGCGCCATCTTCGGCGAGAATCGTCCCGGGGGATGACACCTCGGCCAAAAGATCATCCTTCGGGCGTACGCGCGTAGCCGCGATTGAGTGGCCTGGAACCGTTCGGGATAAAAATCTTTGATCTTCCTAACGGTTCCACCCCGGGCCTAGCCGTCGCACGTCAGCGCTGCGCTCCCGCGCCGCCGGCTCGTGTTCCGGGGTCAATGTCAGGCGGCCGCCCGGCCTGGAGAAGCTCGGCCCCTAGCGGGGTGAGCATGTGCAAGACCGCACAGCCGTTGCGGCGGGTGGTGATCAGGCCCGCCTCGCGGAGCACCGTCGCGTGCTGGCTGGCCGCGCCGACGGAGATGTCGGCCCGCCGGGCCAGTTCAGTGGTCGTGCACCCGTCGGCGATACTGTCTAGCGCGACGGCCCTGGTGCGGCCAACCAGTGCCCCAAGCGCTTTCCCCGCTGACCGGTCACCGGCCCACAGTTGCCTGACGGCCGCTGGATCGCGGGCCGCCGGGAACACCAGCATGGGCGCTGAGGTGGCGTCGCGCAGGTCAAGGTGCAAGCTGGGGAAGACGCCAACGAACAATGACGGGACCATGATGAGGCCGCGGCCGTCCAGATCGATGTCGACGCGTCCGGCGGCACGGAGCGTCAGGGTGGGCGACTGCCAGCGGATCCACCGGCTCTGCAGCCGGCTCAGGAACTGCTCGACTCCGTCATGCACCAGGATCCGGCCGCGGGCGACCTGCTCGGCCTGCAGGTAGGCGTGAATCCGGGGCCAGTACGGCTCGACCAGGCTCCGGTAAGCGGCATCGACAGCGTCAGCCAGCAGCACTCTGCCGTGGCTTCCGGGGTCGGCTGCGGTCCAGGCGGAGGCCGGCAGCTTGCACTGGCGGTCGAGTGCTTCCATTTCTGCCAGCAGATGCTCGCGTGGCATCGTCAGCAGTGCCCCGACACCCTTCTCGATCGTTCTGGTTTCGCCGATGAGGGTGCACAGGTCTACCCCGCGCGACCCCGGCGGGATCATCGCAGCCAGCGGGCTCATCGTCGTGGTGAGCTGAGCGCTGGCGCGCCCCCGCCATCCGTTGAATAGTCCAGCGGGCTGCCAAGTGCTGCGGAGAAATGACATTGCCCATATCGTCTCGGCCAGCGGGCCGAGACCAGCGGTGATCCGGGTCCGGGCCAAGTCAGCTGCCGTGAAATGAACACGCCATACCATGGCACCCAGCATCGCCTCTGCAACTGGTATCGTCAACCAGCATTTTAGCCACCGCTAAAAGGGTTTGCCCGTCGGGTCAGCTCGCGGCATCCTGGGGCGGTTGGATCTGCTAGCGGAAGGGACGCGATGATGAGAATGGCAGTCGTTTTAAGACGCCCCAGGCAACTGATTCCCGTTGTCTGCGCAGGTGCAGCGCTGCTCATGCTGGGTACCATGTCAGCCTCCGCGACCGCAACCCGCGGCACTGAAAAGCATCGTGCAGCTGACACGCTGTGCTCGAAGATGTTCGACCCGTATACGGTTCGGGTAAGGGTGCTGCGCTCGTGTGATGATCAGGTCTTTCAGCTTGGCAGTGTGAAAAACCTGCCCGGTGGCGGCATGGCGTATTCCTACCCGACAACCGGGTTCACGTTCACGCTGCCCCCGTCTCACTTTGACCCGCTGAAGGCGTCGGATCGGCGGCTCAGGGAGTACGGTTTCCCGACCAGGCGCCAGCTCGGCGCGGGCTGGTATAGCGTGGTGCGGCATATGCAGCATCCGGTTACCCCGCCACCGTACCTGGTGGCACTGGCAGGAGTAAGCGCCGCTTCGCCGGGCGCCGGCCGAGCGGTGAGTTCCGCACAAGGGCGACCGTGTCAGAGCGGCATCACCGTCTTGTGCTGGGGCGGCCGCTACGTCACAGGCCATACGTATACGAGCGTGGATACTAAATGGTGGGAGCCGCATTTTACCGCCTCCGGCTGCGACACGGCTGCGTGGAGCCAGTGGGCCGGTCTAGGCGGTATTTTCGGAGGTTATCTTGGCCAGGATGGAACCCTCTTCAATGCACCGAATGCCGGTGCCCACCAGGCCTTTATCGCCAAAGTGTCATCGGGTGATCCCGGTAATGCCATTCCGGTGGGCCTGTACGCCACCCCCGGCTATCAGTTCTTCGCCTCGGTCGCTTGGGACGCCGGCAACTCATGGTATGACTTCGAGCTGGTGAATGAGCACACGAACCAATCTGTCACGGCGCATAGCAGTAAGGTATCCGATCCTGGCGCTCAGAGCGCCGAGGTGATAACCGAAGATCCGTTTATCGGTGGGCAATGGACCGATCCGGGGGATCTGTAGAGATACAGAACGATTACACCAACGCTAAAATGGCCTCGGCCGGCGACTTTGTTTCCGGTTCGTCCAACTACAACATGTTTTTCTCAAGCTGCAAGTGATCGTGCGTACATACCGGGCTCCCGCACGCTACCTGGGCTCGCGGGAGCCCGGTATGACGAGTCCCGATTCGTAGGCGGCGACGACCGCCTGCGTCCGGTCGCGCAGCCCCAGCTTGCCCAGCAGGCGGCTCACGTGCGTCTTGATGGTTTCCTCGGTGACCACGAGCCGGGCGGCGATCTCGGGGTTGGACAGGCCCTCGGCGACAAGCCGCAGCACCTGGGTCTCGCGCGGGGTGAGCGTGGCGAGCGCCGCCGTGGACCGGGCGTCCGCCCGGGGGTGCTGGCGGGCGAACTCGCCGATGAGCCGGCGGGTGACCGACGGGGCCAGCAGCGCCTGGCCGGCCGCGATGACCCGCACCGCGTCGAAGAGCCGCTCGGCGGTGACGTCCTTGAGCAGGAAGCCGCTGGCCCCGGCGCACAGCGCCTCGTAGACGTACTCGTCCAGGTCGAAGGTGGTCAGGATGAGAATGCGCGGCCCGCCGGGGTCGGCGAGCCGCCGGGTGGCCTCGATACCGTCCATGATCGGCATCCGCACGTCCATCAGGACGACGTTCGGGCGCAGCTCGCGGCCGGTGCGCACCGCCTCGGCCCCGTCGCAGGCGGTGCCGACGACGGTGAAGTCCGGCTGGGTGTCCAGCAGCGCCGCGAACCCGGTGCGCACCACCTGATGGTCGTCGGCGACGATGATCCTGATCGGCGAGGGGCTGCTCACGCGGCCGCCTCGGCCGTGGCCGGCAGCGTGGCCTCGACGACGAACCCGCCGCTGCTCGCCGTGCCGGTCCGCAGCTCGCCGCCGACCGCGGCGGCCCGCTCGCGCATGCCGAGCAGCCCGTTCCCGCCGGGCGGCACCGCGGTGGAGCCGGGTCCCGCGGCGGGCGGCGGGCCTGGCCCGTTGTCCCTGACGCGCAGCCGCAGGGTGTCGGCGCTGTAGTGCAGCTCAACGTCGACGGCGGCGCCCTCCGCGTGCCGCCGGACGTTGGTGAGCGCTTCCTGGATGATGCGGTAGGCGGCGAGCTCGACGCCGGGGTCGAGGGCGGCGACCGGGCCGCGGACGATCAGGCGGATGCCAGATCCCGAGACGTCCCGCGCATGGTCCAGCAGGTCGCCCAGCTCCTGCAGGCCGGGCTGGGGATGCCGGGTCTCGGCGCCGGCCAGCGTGTCCTCGCGCAGCACGCCGAGCAGCCGCCGCATCTCGGTCAGCGCGGCCCGCGCGGTGTCGCCGATCGCCGACAGCCGCTGCGCCCCGGCCGCGGGCATCCCGGCGGTGGTCAGCCGGGCCGTTTCTGCCTGCACCGCGATCATGGAAATGTGGTGCGCGACCACGTCGTGCAGCTCGCGGGAGACCCTGGCCCGCTCGCCGCGCACCGTGTGCTCGACCAGCGAGCCCGCGATGACCTGCCGCGCGGCGTTGTGCTCGGCGGCCTCGCTGCGCGCCCGGCGGGCCGATCCGGCCCACGCCGCCGCCGGGCCCAGCGCGGCCAGCAGCACGGCGGGGATCCTGGCCGCCAGCCCGGCCGGCGCGGTAAGGGCCAGCACGACGAAGGGCAGCACCAGAACCGCGGCGAGCAGCTGCGATCCGCGCTGGCCGAGCCGGTACAGCAGCACCAGCTGGACGATCAGGCCGGCCGCGGTCAGCTTCTGGAAGGCCGCCAGGGACAGCACGCACGCCAGGCAGGCCGTCACGGCAGCCCGCCGCGGCCAGGCCGGCAGCAGCCCGAGCGGCAGCACGGTGAGCAGCGCGAGCAGCACGAAGACGCCGTGCCGCTCCCCGCCGCCGCCGATACCGTTGCCACCGGACTGGGCCAGCGCCTGGGCCAGGGCGAACACCGTGAGCACCGCCGCGGTCACGGCCGGGGCGTGCGGGGCCGCGGCGAGCCGGCGCAGCGCCTGCGCCCGTCCGCCGTGCCGGTAACCCGCTTGGTCCATATCGTCATTGTCCTCGCTGGCCAGCGGGCGTGCGTCCCCCGAGACGAGCATCCTCGCGTCCCTCGCGCGAGGGACGCGCCGCGCCCGGCGTCCCTCCTGCCAGCGGCGGCGAAGACGGCTCGCCAGCGTGACGACAGGGCCCGCCGCCGCTTTCTACCGTGGGCGGCATGGAAGCAACTATCGAAGTAAGCGGGCTGCGCAAGCAGTTCGGGCCGACGGTGGCACTGGACGGGATGACGTTCACCGTCGCGCCCGGCCAGGTCACCGGGTTCGTCGGGCCGAACGGCGCGGGCAAGTCCACCACGATGCGCGTCATTCTCGGGCTGGACGCGGCCGACGCGGGCACCGCGCTGGTCGGCGGTCGGCGGTACCAGACCCTGCGGCACCCGCTGAGCCAGGTCGGCTCGCTGCTGGACGCGGCCGCGCTGCAGCCGAGCCGCAGCGCCCGCAACCACCTGCTGTGGCTGGCGCACTCGCAGGGCCTGACGGCCAAGCGGGTCGATGCGGTGATCGAGCAGGCCGGGCTGGGCCAGGCCGCCCGGCGCAAGGCGGGCGGCTACTCGCTGGGCATGCGGCAGCGGCTCGGGATCGCCGCCGCCCTGCTGGGCGACCCGCCAGTGCTCATGTTTGACGAGCCGTTTAACGGGATGGATCCGGAGGGCATCGTATGGATGCGCGGCTTTTTGCGGTCGCTGGCTGCCGAAGGACGCGCGGTGCTGGTCTCCAGCCACCTGATGTCCGAACTGGAGGACGGTGCCGACCATCTGGTGGTGGTCGGCCGTGGCCAGGTCATCGCCGACACTAGCGTCGCGGAGCTGATCGCGGCCGCGTCCGACGGCCGGGTGTCGCTGCGCACCACCGCCCCTTCGGACGCGACGGCCGCGCTGGCGCGGGCCGACGCTACCGTCGCGGCCACCTCTCACGACACGCTCATCATCTCCGGGCTGACCGCCGGGCGCATCGTCGCCGTGCTCAACGACAGCGCGGTGCCGTTCTCCGAGGTGTCCGCGCACCGCGCGACGCTCGAGGAAGCCTACATGGAGTTGACCAGGGACGTTGTGGAGTACCGGGCCGCCGCCCCGTCGGGTGTGGCGACAGGATCCAGGGAGGCGGCACAGTGAGCACCGGCACGATGAGCCCGTACCAGTCCGGCCAGCGGCCCGGCCGCGATGACTTTCCGCACCTGCTGCGGGCCGAATGGACCAAGTTCCGTACCGTGCGCGGCTGGGTGATCGCCATGGTCGCCGCCGCGGTGCTCACCGGGCTGGCGGTAGTGGCCCTGGCCGGCATCGGCGGCGGACAGCAGAATCCGGGAGCTCACCCGGTCGCCGCCATCGGCCCGGGCGGCCAGGCGGTCACCGATCACTTCTACTTCGTGCGCCAGTCGCTGGCCGGCCACGGCAGCATCACCGTCCGGGTCACCTCGCTGGCCGATAACGAGCTGCCGGGACAGGGGCTCCCGGCTCACTACCTTCCCGCGCAGCCCTGGGCCAAGGCCGGGATCATCATCAAGGCGGGCACCAAGCCCGGATCGGCCTACGCCGCGGTCATGGTCACCCCCGGCCACGGGGTGCGGATGCAGTACGACTTCACCCACGACGCGGCCGGACTGGCCGGCCCCGTGTCCGCGGCGTCGCCGCGCTGGCTGCGGCTGACCCGTTCCGGCGACACGGTCACCGGATACGACTCCGCGGACGGCACGCACTGGGCCGAGATCGGCACCGCCAGGCTGGCCGGGCTGCCGGCCACGGCGCAGGCCGGGCTCTTCGCCGCCTCGCCGCAGTACCTTCAGGCGGTTCAGCAGTTCGCGAACAACAACAACGCGTTCTATGACACCCAGGCCACCGCGGCCTTCGACCACGTCCGCCTCACCGGCGGGCAGCCCGGCGGCGCGTGGCGCGGCGGGGTGATCGGCTTCCCGACCGGCCCCGGGGGCCAGCGCGATATCTCCCGGTGCGGGCCGTCCGGGCAGGACTGCCGCAAAATCGGCTCGGCGCCCGCCGCCCGGTTCAGCCAGGCCGCCGGCCGGTTCACCTTGTCCGACAGCGGTGGCGACATCGCGCCGTACATAACCGATGTCGACCCGCTCGGGCTCGTCCTGAAGGGTTCGCTGATCGGCCTGATCGCGGTGATCGCGCTCGGGGCGATGTTCATCACCGCGGAATACCGGCGGGGCCTGATCCGCACGACGTTCTCGGCCAGCCCGCGCCGCGGCCGGGTGCTGGCCGCCAAGGCCGTCGTGATCGGGTCGGCCACGTTCGTCGCGGGGCTGGTCGGTGCCGCGATCGCGGTCCCGATCGCCGAGCGGAAGCTGCACGCGGGCGGGTGGGTCTCGTCGGTGTTCCCGGTCTGGTCACTCACCAGCGGCCACGGGCTGCAGATCGTGCTGGGCACCGCTGCCCTGCTCGCGGTGGCCGCGGTCCTCGCCCTGTGTGCCGGGGCCGTGCTGCGCAGCAGTGCCGGGGCGATCACCGCCGGGGTGGTAGTGCTGATCGTCCCGCTGCTGCTGGCCGTCGTCCTGCCCCAGGGCCCAGGGGACTGGCTGCTGCGGCTTACTCCGGCCGCCGCATTCGGGCTGCAGCAGGGCACGCCGCACTACTCGCAGGTGATGAGCTTCTGCCAGCCGTACAACGGCTGTTTCCCGCTGTCGCCGTGGTACGGGTTCGCCGTGCTCTGCGTCTGGGCCGCGGCCGGGCTGGCCCTCGCCACGTACCTGCTGCGCCGGAGGGACGCATGACCCGGGCCCTGTCCGCCGGAGGCGCGCCCCTGCGGGGGGCCGCGCTCCTGCGGGGGGCCGCGCCGCTGCGGGGGGCCACGCCGCTGCGGGAGGCCGTGCACGCGGAGTGGACGAAGCTGCGCACGGTGCCGAGCACCGGCTGGCTGCTGCTCACCGCGATCGTGCTGACCGCCGGGGTGGGCGCCCTGACGACCACCGCGGAGAAGTGCCCGGCCTCATGCGGCGCGGACCCGACCAAGCTCAGCCTGACCGGCATCCTGCCCGGCCAGGCCGCCATCGCCGTCCTGGCCGTGCTGGTGATGACGAGCGAGTACAGCAGCGGCATGATCCGGATCACGCTGACCGCGGTGCCGCGGCGGGCTACCGCGATGGCCGCCAAGGCGATCATCCTGTCCGGCGTGGTGCTGACGGCGGGGACCGTGGCGGTGCTGGCGTCGGTGCTGGCCGGCCGCCTCATCCTGCCGGGCAACGGCTTCAGCGCGGCGCACGGCTTCGCCGCGCTGTCGCTGGGCAACGGGCCGACGCTGCGCGCCGCCGCCGGCTCGGTGCTGTACCTGGGCCTGATCGCGCTGTTCAGCCTCGGCCTGGGCACCGCCCTGCGCGATTCTGGCGCGTCGATCGCGGTCATCCTCAGCCTGCTGTACATCGTGCCGCTGCTCAGCGACCTGGGAGTACTCGCCCCGGCCTGGAAGCACCGCCTCCAGGAATACGGCCCGGCGACCGCCGGGCTGGCCATCCAGGCCACCAGGAACCTGCCGAAGCTGCCGATCGGGCCGTGGCCCGGCCTTGGCGTGCTCGCCGCGTGGACCGCGGCCGCCCTGCTCGCCGGCGGCCTGCTGCTCCGGTTGCGCGACGTGTGAGGCGGCCAGCCGCCGCCGGCGCCCCCCAGGCCGATGGCGGTCGATGTGCCCTGCACCGCCCCAGGTGGGCGTCGATGTGCCGTTGACCGCCTTGGCGGCGGGCCGGAGGCAGCGGGCCGGGCCGAGATGGCGGGCTGGAAGCTGGGCTTGACCGTGCCCTTGGGGCAAGGGGCATGATCGGCGGCGTGATACCGGACTCCGCCCGCCAGCTGCTCAGCATCGGCGAATTCGCCCGCCAGACGAGGCTGACCCCGAAGGCGCTGCGGATCTACGACGAGATCGGGCTGCTCCGGCCGGCCGACGTCGATCCGTCCAACGGACACCGCCGCTACCAGGTCAGCCAGGTCCGCACCGCCCGGCTGATCGGGATGCTGCGCGGCGCGGACCTGAGCCTGGCCGAGATCGGGCGGCTGCTCGACGACCTCGGCCGGGACCGCGACCTCGCCACCACCCGCCTCGGCCAGCACCTGATCGAACTGGAGGCCAGGCACACCAGCCGCCGGTTCCTGGTCCGCCACATTCACGCGATCCTCAGGGAGGAAGACGTCCCCATGTTTCCCATCCAGACCCGCCATGTGCCAGCCCAGCGCGTGATGTCGATGCAGCGCCGGCTGCACGCGCCGGAGACGAACGGCTTCGTCCAGGAGGTCAAGGCCGCGTTTACCGCTCACCTGGGCGGCACGCGGCCGACCGGCCCGTTCATCCTGATCTTCCACGGCATCGTGGACCACGAGAGCGACGGGCCGATCGAGGCGATACTCGGCTGCCCCGACGACGTGCAGGTCACCGACCTGATCGGCATCCGCACCGAGCCGGCCCACGACGAGGCCTTCACCACGATCACCAAGGCCCAGTGGGACTATCCGGCGATACTCGCCGCCTACGACGCGGTCGCCTGCTCCCCCGAGGCAGCCGCCCGGCCCGGCAGCAGGCTGTCCTGCCGGGAGGTATACCTGGCCGAGCCGCAGACGATCGGGCCGGACGACCCGATCTGCGATATCGCGTTCCCGCTGGGTTAGCGTGACGGCGCCCGGGTACCCCCGGCAAACGCACTCGAATGACTGCACGCCGTGACATTTGCGCCCAATGATGAGCTGCTGACCTCTGTTAATAGCAGATGTTGCGGATTCGTTACCTTATTTTATGTCTCAGTACATGTCTGCAGCGTCTCTTAATGGTGAGAGCGTCCAGAACGCACACGGGGTGCAGGTTTCTGGCGCTGTTATCGCGGGAGGGGCGCGCCATGTCGGATAACGGTCAGCAATGGACCGCACTGGAGAGCAAGCACGAGAGACTCGCGGACGTTTCCCGCCCGGTGAGCCACGCGGGCGCTCCGCGCTGGGGCCGCCTGCCCTGGCACCGGCGGATCGCCGCCACGGCGGGGGCGGCCGGGACGGACGGAGCCACGCGCGCGGGCCGGCACTCCCGGCGCCGCGCCGGACGGCCGGAGGCTTAAGACCTTTCGTCTCTGATCGCGGAGGGCACCCGCTGACGCGGCTCGGGCCGCGCCGCGCTGGGTGTCGGCTGCTGCTGTAATCACGCAACCGTTTTGCCCGCCTGCGGGTCCAACCTGATGTAACCCGCGATAGGAAGGGACAGGACGGATGCGCAAGGCCAAGTCTCGCGTCACAGTCGGCTCGGCGGCTGAGATCAGCAAGCCCGAGGAGCAGTGGCAGCGGGAGCTGACCCGCGAGCAGTACGCCGTGCTGCGCCAGGGCCACACCGAGCGGCCCTTCACCGGCGAGTACGTGCACAACAAGGAGAACGGCGCCTACTGCTGCGCAGGCTGCGGCAGCGAGCTATTCGCCTCGGACGCCAAGTTCGACTCCGGCACCGGCTGGCCGAGCTTCTACGAGCCGGCTGTCGCCCGCGCCGTGGAGCTGCGGCCGGACAACAGCCTGTTCATGCGCCGGACCGAGGTCGTCTGCCGCCACTGCGGCGGTCATCTCGGCCACGTCTTCAACGACTGGCCGGCCCCGACGGGCGAGCGTTACTGCATCAACTCGTGCGCGCTGGCCTTCGAGGCCGCACCGCCGGCCGGCGCCCAGCCTGACGACCAGCCCGCCCGCTGACGCCCGCTGACCCGGATATGACAACACTTGGTCGGCCGGGCCAGTCTGGCCCGGCCGGCCAAAGCACGGCCGTTCGCCTAGCGGCAGTAACGCCAGCAACGCCTCGCCCGCGCCACCGCCCGTCCCCTTAGCCCGAAGGGCGTCGATCTGCGGTTTGCTGCCCGCCGGTGGGCAGCGATGCGCGGTCTGACGCCCTTCGGCCGGTGGGTCTCCCGCCACCGGGCCGCCGCCCCGCACTCACAGCCCGAAGGGCATCGATCTGCGGTTTGCTGCCCGCCGGTGGGCAGCAATGTGCGGTCTGAAGCCCTTCGGCTGGGAGGGTCTCCCGCCACCGGGCCGCCACCCCGCACTCACAACCCGAAGGGCGTCGATCTGCGGTTTGCTGCCCGCCGGTGGGCAGCAATGCGCGGTCTGAAGCCCTTCGGCCGGGAGGGTCTCCTGCCGCCAGGCCACCGCGGCACCGCGCTACCTCGCCGCAGCAGGCCGCCGCTGTACGGCCGGCCTGGCGCAATGGCCGGTCCGGTCTGGTCTCGTCCTGGCCGGTCTGGCCCGGCCAGCGGCCTTTGCGCCGAGGGCGTTCTGGCTCGCGGCGCGGCAGATCCGGGTAACGAGCGGCGGTTGCCAGCTGGAACCGTTCGGGATGAATGTCTTTGAGGAATTTAGGCGCGGCGCTGCTTCTCGAGGTAGCGCTGGTGGTAGTCCTCGGCGGGGTAGAACGCGGACGCGGGGGTGATCACGGTGACGATTGGCCTGGCCTTGGACTGCTGCTCGGCGTCGCGCGAGGCGGTCGCGAGTTCCTGCTGGTCAGCGCCGTGGACGAAGATCGCGGAGCGGTACTGGCTGCCGAAGTCCCACCCCTGGCGGTTGCGGCTGGTCGGGTTGTGGATGCGCCAGAAGGTCTCCAGGAGCTGGGCGTAGCTTACCTGGGCCGGGTCGAACCAGACCTCGACCGCCTCGGCGTGGCCGGTGCGGTGACCGCAGACCTGCCGGTAGGTCGGGTCAGGAGTGTGCCCGCCGGTGTAGCCGACGGAGGTCTGCAGCACTCCGGGGATCTTGCGGAAGGCCGCCTCGACGCCCCAGAAGCAGCCGGCCGCGAAGGTCGCGCGCTCGGATCCTTCGGGGCCGTGGCCGTCGAACGGGGGCGGCAGCGCCTGCGGGGCGGCCGGGCTCTGGTTTCTGAGCTTGACCATGCCGGTCCTTCCTGATGGTGCGGTCGTATACGGGGGTAGACCCGAGAATCGCGTAAACGGTTGATATCCGGCGGCGGCGGGCGCAACCGGGTCGCGGGCCTGGCGGGTCTACTACGGTGAGCACCATTACGTCCCGCGGGAGAGGGCATGAGCCTGCTGCGCCGAACCGATGATCATCAGTGGTCCCAGCAGCACCTGTCGCACTACGCCGAGGGGGACCTTCCGGCGCGCGCGCGGCGGCGCCTGGACCGGCACGCCGCCGATTGCGTCGACTGCGGCCGCGGTATCCGCGCGATGCGCGCGCTGCTGCGGCTGATCCCTGCGGTCGAGGACGGCGAGACTGTGCGCGCGCCCGCCGGGATCTTCGACCGGATTCGCGGCACCGAGACCCCGGGTGGTGACGGCGCGCCCGCGGCGCCAGCGGGCGCGTGATGCGGCCGCCGCTCGGCCGCCGCGCCCCTGACGTCCTGGACACCGAGGCGGCGCTGGTCGCGCGGGCCAGGACCGGGGACATGGACGCGTTCGAGCAACTGGCTGGCGCGCACGCCGACCGGCTGTTCGCCGTCCTGCTGCGGCTGCTCGGCGATCGCGGTGAGGCCGAAGACGTGGCGCAGGATGTTATGCTGCGGGCCTGGCGGGGCATCGGCCGCTTCGGTGGCCGCTCGCGCTTCTTCACCTGGCTCTACCGGATCGCGATCAACGAGGCCAACCGCGCGCTGGAGAAGTCCGCGCGCAGGCCGGCCGGCGTGTCGATCGACGCCGACGCACTCCAGGTGCCGGCCGCCCGCCGCGACGAGCCTGCCCCGAGGCTGGAGCAGGCAGAGCTGCGCACCGCGCTCGGCCTGGCCCTGGCCGACCTGCCGCCGGATTACCGTACGGCGATCGTGCTGCGCGACATCGAGGGCTTGTCGACCCGGGAGGCCGCCGAGATCGCCGGCGTCGGCGAGGCCGCGTTCAAGAGCCGCTTGCACCAGGCGCGGCTGCGGGTGCGCGCCGCGATCGGCGATGACGCGCTGATCAGCCCCGGCCACTGAGGCGCGCTGGCCGGCTCGGGGCGCTGAGGCGCTGATCGCAAGCCCGCGGCTGATCAAGCCCCCGCCGCTGATCACAAGCCCCGCGAAGAACGTCGATGTGAATTCGGTGTTGCTCTATGACCGTCGATGTCACTCTGGTGTTCTTCCGCCGTGGCCGCACGGAGCCAAGGCGGTCAGGCGGACTCGGGCGCCGTGGCTGCCTCGCTGGTCGCCAGCCGGGCGGACCACTTCTCCTCGATGTGCCCGTAGCGCCAGATGAGCATGGCCGCCGCCCAGGTCACGACGAACATTCCCACGATCACGAAGCCGACCGTGTTGATGTTGAAGTTGTAGACGTAGCCCCAGAACCCGTGGGTCTGGCTCAGGCTGTGGAACTCCTGCGGGAACAGGCCGAGCGTCTCGATCGCGCCGATGAAGAAGCAGATGGCGATGGACAGGGTGGTGATGGCGAGGTTGTAGTACACCTTGCGGACCGGGTTGAAGAAGGCCCAGCCGTAGGCGAGGTTCATGAACAGCCCGTCGGTGGTGTCCATCAGGCACATTCCGGCGGTGAACAGGATCGGCAGGCAGAGGATCGCGTACCACGGGACGTGCTGGGAGGCTTCTAGCGCGACGGTGGCCAGCAGGGCGACTTCGGTCGCGGTGTCGAACCCCATCCCGAAGACGACCCCCACGGGATACATCTGCCAGTCCTTGTTGATGGCTCTCATCCAGCGGCCGAAGAAGCGGTAGAAGAAGCCGCGGTTCTCCAGTTGCCGCTCCAGTTCCGCCTCGTCATAGTCGCCCCGCCGCATCGACCGGAAGACCCGGATGATGCCGGCCAGGATCACCATGTTGAGCAGGCCGATGAGGAAGAGGAACGACGCGGAGACGATCGTGCCGAACAGGCCGCCGAACTGCTGCAGGCCGGAGCCGCTGTTGGATACCGCGCCGAACACCGTCTTCTCGGCCACGATGATGCCGACGCCGATCACGACGACGATCGTGGAGTGGCCGAGCGAGAAGTAGAACCCGAAGGAGAACGGGCGCGGCTTACCGGTACCGTGCCGGTCGCTCATTACCTTGCGGGTGGTGTTGTCGATCGCGGAGATGTGATCGGCGTCGAAGGCGTGCCGCAGGCCGAGCGTGTAGGCGGTGATGCTCAGACCGATCCCCAGCCCCTTGTAGTGGGCCGGCACCACGAACACGATGAAGATGAAGAACCCGATCGCGTGCAGCGCCAGGATCGCGGAGTACATCGCAATCACCCGGTACCGCTCGGTGGGGGTCATCGTCGTGAATGACTGCCGGATCATCGCGCTCATCCGGAGACGCCGCGTCACGCTCTGTGTAGCCATGCCTGATCCCCTCCCCGGGTGAGCGTAGCCACAGTTGCAAATAATGTGCAAGTAAGACTTCCTTGTAAGAAGCCCGTGACCGATAGTTACGCTTCCAGGCCGACCGCCGCCAGGATGGCCGCGCGATCGGCGGGGGGCAGCAGGTCAACGTAGACGACCCCGTCGAGGTGGTCGCTCTCGTGCTGCAGGCAGCGGGCGAGCACGCCGGTCCCGGCGACACTGATCTCGCGGCCGCGGACGTCCAGGCCGGTGACCGAGGCCACGCCCGGGCGGGCGAGGTCGGCGTACTGGCCGGGCACCGAGAGGCAGCCTTCGGCCTCGGTGACCTGCGGCGCCAGCGCGGCGGGAATCCGCAGCACCGGGTTGATCACGTAACCGGCCTGGCGGGTTCCGGCCGGCTCGGGGCAGTCGTAGACGAACACCCGCAGCCCCACGCCGATCTGGTTGGCCGCCAGGCCGACGCCGTCGGCCGCGTACATGCTGGCGAACAGGTCGTCGACCAGGGCCGCCAGCTCCGCGTCGAACGAGGTGACCGGCGCGCACGGCCGGTGCAGCACGGCCTGGCCGTAACGGACGATCGGACGGGCCGTGCCTGCCTTCGCTGCCACACGTGCAACGTATACGCGGCTGCAACGTAGTCGCAATTCGCCGGGCGGCCGCCCGGATCAGTCGGTCAGGCGAGCGGGCCGGTGACGGACTCGGCGGCCCGCACCGCGTCGCCGCTCGCGGCGAACTGCACGGCGGCCTCGACTTCGGGCGCGAGGAAGCGGTCAGGACCTGGGCCCGGGGTGCTCGCGCGCAGGGCCGCGACGATGGCCCCGGTCGCCGGGGCGGGGGCCAGCGGGGCCCGCAGCTCGATGCCGCGCGCGGCGGTCAGCAGCTCGATGGCCAGCACCCGGGTGAGCCCGTCGACGGCGCGGCGCAGCTTGCGGGCGGCCGACCAGCCCATCGAGACGTGATCCTCCTGCATCGCGGAGCTGGGGATCGAGTCCACGCTGGCCGGGACGGCCAGCCGCTTCAGCTCCGACACGATCGCGGCCTGGGTGTACTGGGCGATCATGTGGCCAGAATCCACGCCGGGGTCGTCCGCCAGGAACGCGTTCAGCCCGGCGTTGCGGGCGACGTCGAGGAAGCGGTCGGTGCGCCGCTCGGACATCGACGCCACGTCGGCCGCGGCGATGGCCAGGAAGTCCAGCACGTAGCCGACCGGGGCACCGTGGAAGTTGCCGTTGGACTCGACCCGGCCGTCCGGGGTGATGACCGGGTTGTCGATGGTCGCGCTGAGCTCCCGCGAGGCGACCAGCGCGGCATGCTCGACCGTGTCGCGCGCCGCGCCCGAGACCTGCGGGGCGCAGCGCAGCGAGTAAGCGTCCTGGACGCGGGTGCAGTCCGGCCCGCGGTGGCTGGCCATGATGGCGCTGCCGTCCAGCAGCCGCCGAAGGTTCGCGGCCGACGCGGCCTGCCCGGGATGCGGGCGCAGTGCCTGCAGGTCGGCCGCGAACACCGCGTCGGTGCCGAGCAGGCCCTCCACGCTCATCGCGGTGGTGAGGTCGGCGATTGTGAGCAGCGCGCGCAGGTCGGTGATGGCCAGCACGAGCATGCCGAGCATGCCGTCGGTGCCGTTGATCAGCGCGAGGCCCTCCTTCTCGCGCAGCAGGACCGGCGTGATGCCGGCCTGGCGGAGAGCATCGGCGGCGGGCAGCAGCCGGCCGGACGCGTCGCGGACCGGCCCCTCCCCCATGATCGCGAGCGCGCAGTGCGCGAGCGGCGCCAGGTCCCCCGAGCAGCCGAGGCTGCCGTACTCGTGGATGACGGGCGTGAGGCCGGCGTTGAGCAGGGCGGCGTAGGCGGCCGCGGTCGCCTCGCGCACGCCGGTGCGGCCGCTGGCCAGGGTGGCCAGCCGCAGCAGCATGAGGGCGCGGACGACCTCCCGCTCGACTTCGGGGCCGGAGCCGGACGCGTGGCTGCGGATCAGGCTGGCCTGCAGCTGCATCCGCAGGTGCGGCGGGATGTGCCTGGTGGCCAGCGACCCGAACCCGGTCGTGATCCCGTAGTGCGGGTCGATATCGCCGGCCAGCTTGTCGATGATCTCCCGGCCGTCGCGGATCCGGGCCAGCGACTCGGCCGCGAGCTGGACTTCGGCGCCGCCGCGTGCCACGGCGACCACATCGCCGAGGGACAGCGGCGCCACGCCGATCGCGACCGCCGCCTGCTCGGCCCGTTCGTCCCCTTGGTAGGTGCTCATGTGCTTACTTCCCATCCCGCTTCTCGGCCCGCGCGCTCCCGCTCAGCGCAGGAGCCACAGAAGCCGGCGCAGCCCGCCGCCGTCAACTCCGCGGCTCCGAGGGTGGCTCGAGGTGGCTCAAGGTGGCTCAAGGTGGCTTCGCTGCCTGGAGGGCCGGGCGGGCTCGGCGGGCTGGCGGGCTCGGCGGCGGACAGGCTGGTGCTTGAGGCGGTCAGATGACGGGCGGCCAGGCGCGGGGGTGGCGATCCGGGCACGGCTCAGGAGCGCACGAGCCTCGCGATCGCGTCGGAGGCTTCGCGGACCTTCTCGGCCGCGCTGTCGCCGCCCTCCGCGGCCGCCTGCACGACGCAGTGGCCCAGGTGCTCTTCGAGCAGGCCGACGGCCACCGACTGCAGCGCCCTGGTCACGGCCGAAACCTGCGTGAGGATGTCGATGCAGTACTTGTCGTCCTGCACCATCCGCTGCAGCCCGCGGACCTGGCCCTCGATCCGGCGCAGCCGCTTGATGTACTGGTCCTTGTTCTCCGCGTACCCGTACATGGCATCCTCCCGGCTCGCCTGTCGCCGTGCTGGCATCCATTCTGTACTGCCCGTCTGACAGGATCTCCCCTGCAGCGTCCCTCACCTGCGAGCCAGCGCCAGCGCCGGCACCGGCCCCGGCCCCGGCCCCGGCACCACTCTCCCCGGCACCGTCCCTCACCATGCGGGCCATCGCCGGTGCGGGCACCGCTAGATCATGATGATCAGCATGTACGCCATGACGATGCCCATCACGATGCGGCAGCCTGTTGCGACCCGCGGGGCGACCACGATCCCGTGCGCGGCGGCCGCCA
>DASXME010000244.1:0-2018 GCA_036495825.1 Streptosporangiaceae bacterium | reverse complement strand
CGCCAGGTGGCGACCAGGATCCTCTGGTACGCCTGGCTGACCATCGGCTGCTCGGTGCTGGTCTGGCCGCTCGGCCGGGCCGGCCTGGCGTACCTGGCCGCGGCGGTCGTGCTGGGCGCGCTGTTCCTGCGCGAGGCGTACCGGCTGTCGGCGCGGGTCGCGGCCGGCGCCACCGGAGTCGCGCTGCGGCCGATGCGGCTGTTCCACTGGTCCAACGCCTACCTCGCGCTGCTCTTCCTCGCCGTCGCCGTGAGCCCGCTGCTCCACTGAGTCCGGCGCTGCGCTGAGCCGGCCCCGCGGCAAGTAGCATGCCGCGTATGGCCAGTGTGACGCCGGTGTTCGACCCGAAGGCAGTCATCGAGGGCCGGACGCCGGGCCGGGCCAGGGTGGGGCTCACGGTCGGCACGGTGCTCGCGGTGCTGTGCGCGCTGGTCGCCCTCGGCGTTGACGTGCTGGAGACCCTGGACAGCGGAACGCACAGCGTCGAGCCGTTCTTCATCGCGCTGCCGCTCGCGCTGCTGCCGGTGCCGCTGTTCGTCGCCCTCGTGCTCCTGCTGGACCGGCTCGAGCCCGAGCCGCGGTCGCACCTGGTGTTCGCGTTCGTGTGGGGCGCGGGGGTGGCCGCGCTGTTCGCGGCGCTGATCAATACGGCGGGCATGGTGTTCATCACCCAGCCGGCGCTGGGCACGACGAACGGCGACTACATCTCGGCCACGCTGGGCGCGCCCGTGGTGGAGGAGACACTCAAGGGCTTGTTCCTGTTCGGCATGCTGTGGTGGCGCCGCGAAGAGCTCGACGGGCCGATCGACGGCATCATCTACGCCACCATGGTCGGGCTCGGCTTCGCCATGATGGAGAACGTCGGCTACTACATCGAGGCGCTGGTGCGGCCGTCGGCCGGCGGCGCGCACCTGCTCGAGTTCACGTTCGTGCTGCGCGGCGTGCTGTCCCCGTTCGCGCACCCGATCTTCACTTCGATGACCGGGCTCGGCGCCGCGTACGCCGCATCGCACCGGCGGGCCTGGTGGGCGCTGCCGCTCGGCTGGCTGGGCGCCATGGTCCTGCACGGCACCTGGAACGGGCTGACGAAGTTTGGCTTCGCCGGGGTCGCCGTCGCCTACGGCATCCTGTTCTGCGTGTTCATCGGGCTCATCGTGCTGCTGGTGGCCGACCGCCGCCGGATCGTCCGGCTGATCTGGCGGGTGCTGCCCGGGTACGCGCCCACCGGCCTGGTTACCGACTGGGACATGCCGATGCTCAGCTCGCTGGCCGCGCGCCGCCAGGCCCGGGTGTGGGCGCGGACGACAGGCGGCAGGCCGGCCGCGGCGGCGATGGCCGACTACCAGCTGGCCGCGACCGAGCTGGCGCTGCTGCACCAGCGGGCCGAACGCCAGGTGATCGACCCGCGCAGCTTCGCCTCCCGGCAGCAGGCGCTGCTCGGGCTGATGCAGGTGGCCCGCGGCGCATTCTTGCGCCAACAGGCGGAGCCGCCGGTGCCGCCGTGGGCCGAGCACGGAGCTTCGGGCCTGGCGCACGGCCACGCGTACGCGGCGCCCATGCCCCCGCCCGTGCTGCCCCCGCCCGGCTCAGGCCCTCCTTCCCCCTGAGCGCTACTGGTTCATGATCATCTGGCGACTCATCACGCATTCGGTGAGCACAGACTGGGGCAAATCCGGGCACGAACTGGTCAGAGTGCGTGATAAGTCAAGATGATCATGGAACCCGCGGGTGTCGTGGGAGCGGTCCGGCGTCGGGGCGCAGGGTGCCGGGCTCCGGAGGACCCGGCCGCAGCGCGTCGGGCCGCAACGCGCCGGGCTCCGGAGCGTCGAGCCGTAGGGCGGCGGGGCGGAGGGCGAAGAACAGGCGGAGCGCGGCGATCCAGACCAGGGTCGCGCCGAGGACATGGACCCAGACCAGGCCGGCCGGCAGGCCGCTGAAGTACTGGCTGTAGCCGATGGCGCCCTGCACTCCGATCAGCGCGAGCAGCAGCCAGCCGCGGCGCACGGCCGCCCCCGGCG
>DASXME010000243.1:0-6517 GCA_036495825.1 Streptosporangiaceae bacterium | reverse complement strand
CTACGCCGCGACCAAGGCCGGGCTCACCATGCTGACCCAGTCGATTGCCGTCGATCACGCCCACCAGGGCGTGCGGGCGAACGTGGTCTGCCCCGGCTGGACGGTCACCGAGATGGCCGACGAGGAGATGGCCGCGCTGGGCGCCGCCAGAGCGCTGCCGGTGCCCGAAGCGTACGAGCTGGTCACCGCGCTCGTGCCGCAGCGACGTCCGGCCCAGGCCAGCGAGGTCGCGGCCGTGGTGGCCTGGCTGCTGTCGGCAGCGGCGTCTTACGTCAACGGCGCGGTGATCCCGGTCGACGGCTCGGCCAGCGCGGTGGACGTCGGCACGCTAGCGTTCGATCCCCGTATGCAGATACGGCCCTAGCCAGCCCCAGGCCCTGGCCCGGGTTGCGAGCTGAGAACGTGGGCGCCGCACCGCGGGCCTACGATTCTGCGTTGGCCTCGTCGTCCAGCTCGGCCAGGCTGGCGCGGGCGCGGTCGGCTTCGGGAGCACCGAGGCCTTCGAAGAGCACGAGGGCTTCCCGCCAGTGGTAGCGGGCCCGGTCGTAGTCGCCGACGGCGTGTTCGGTACGGCCGAGGTTGTTGTGCGCCCGAGCCTGCAGGTACGAGACGCCGATCCGGCCGGCCATGCTGAGCGCGGCGGTGAGCTGGGCGCGGGACCGTTCGGGTTGGCCGGTGGCGAGACAGACCTGGCCGAGACCGATAAGCGCCTCGACCTCATTGCTTCGGTCGGCGATCTCGCGGCTCAGCTCCAGGGCCCGATCGAAGTGCTCGGCCGCCTCCTCGTATTGGGCTAGCGCCATCGCGGTCAGGCCGAGGTTGCTCAGCTGGCGGGTTTCACCGGTCCGGTCGCCCATCTGGCGGTACATGGCCAGGGCCTGGCCGAAGTGCTCGGCGGCCTGCTGGTTGCGCTCCTGCATCAGCTCAATGAGGCCCAGGCCGTTCAGCGCCCCGGCCTCGGCTTCCCGGTGGACGACCTGGCCGCACAGGTCTAGGGCCCGCCGGAAATACTCGGCGGCCTGTTCGTAGCGGCCCTGCCGCAACTCAAGGAAGCCGAACCTGATGAGCGCGATGGCCTGACCGCCCGGATCTCCGGCCTCGCGGTCTAGCTCCAGGGACTGGCGGTAGTACTCGGCGGCCTGCTGGTAGTGGCCCCGCCGCAGGCTGACGAGGCCGAGGCTGCCCAGCGGGACAGACTGCCCGGCCCGATCGCCGATCTCGCGGAACAGGGCCAGAGATCGCCGGAAGTTCTCGGCCGCCTGCTGGTAATAGCCCTCGCGCAGCTCGAAGATGCCGACGCTGTTGAGCTCGGTCGCTTCGGCTGCGCGGTCGCCGGTGTTGTGGGCCGCACCCGCGGCGCAGGTATGGACGGTCAGGCCGTCGGAGTAATGGCCACTGGTCTCGAGGTGGCTGTGCAGGGTAGCCGCCAGCCGGGTGGCGTGGCCGGGCCAGCCGTTCGCCGCGGCGTGCACGACGGCGGCGACCAGACAGGCCCGCTGGGCATCCAGCCAGGCCAGCGGAACGGCCGGAACGGCCGGCTCGATCAGCGGCACGGCCGTGGCCGGTCGCGGGATCCGGGGCCGAGTTTGCTGCCCGGCGGGAACCAGCGCGTCCATCGCGACCATGGCCGTGTAGAGGTAATAGTCGAACAGGCGGGTCAGCGCCTGTCGCTGCGCCTCCTCGGTGTCCTGCGCGGCGAGCTCGGCCGCATAGGCGCGCAGCAGGTCGTGCAGGCCGTATCGGCCCGGCGTGGTCGGCTGGACCAGGCAGGCGCGGGCCAGCACGTCCAGCGCGCGGCGGGCCTGATCCACCGTGGCGCCGGTGAGCGCGGCGGCGGCGTAGGGGTCAAGGTCGGGGCCGGGGTGCAGGCCGGCCATCCGGAACGTGCGAGTCGCGTCGGGATCGAGGTGGCGGCAGGACCAGGAGAACACCGCCCGCACCGCGGTCAGCTCGTCCCCGCCAGCGTCGAGCAGGTCCAGCCGCCGCTGCTGGTCTGCCAGCTCGGCCACCAGCTTGGCCAGCGGGATCGCGGGCCTGGCGACGGCCAGCTCGGCCGCGACCCGCAGCGCCAGCGGGAGCCGGCAGCACTGCCCGGCCAGCACTTCGGTCGCGGCCGGGTCGGCGGCCGACCGCTCGCCGATCAGCGTCCGCAACAGCCCGACGGCCTCGGCGAGCGGCAGCGGGTCTAGGTCGATACGCGTGGCGCCGTCCCTGGCGACCAGCCCGGCCAGCGGATCGCGGCTAGTCACCAGCGTCACGCAGGTCGGCGTGGCGGGCAGCAGCGGCCGCACCTGGTCGTCCTCGCGGGCGTTGTCCAGCAGGATCAGCATCCGCCGCCCGGATATCAGGCTGCGGTACCTGGCGGCCCGTTCCTCCGGGTCGGCCGGGATGTCGTGGCCGGAGACGCCGAGAGACCGCAGGAAGGCGGCCAGCGCGTCGGCCGGCGGCAGCGGCGGCCCGGGATCGTAACCGCGCAGGTTCACGTACAGCTGCCCGTCAGGGAAGTGCTCGGCGACCCGGTGCGCCCAATGCACCGCGAGCGCGGTCTTGCCGACCCCTGCGGTCCCGCCGATCGCCGAGATCACTATCGTGCCGGCGGGCTCCTCCAGCTGGCCGAGCAGTCCCGCGAGCGCCGCCAGCTCGTCGGCCCGGCCGGCGAAATGCCGCGCCGCGCCGGGCAGCTGGCGCGGCGCGGGTGACCGCTGGCGGAGCGCGGCCTCGGATGCGGCCGGTCCCGGAGCTGCGGCGGGTGTCACGGGTGACGGACCTACGGCTGGCGCGGCGGCTGACGGACCTGCCCCGGGTGCCGCAGATGACGGACCCGCGGCTGGTGCCGTGAGCACGGCCAGGAGGCGCAGGTGCAGGCGCCGCAGGTCCGGCCCGGGACCGGCGCCCAGTTCCCCGGCCATCACCTCCCGCGCCCGTGCGTACGCGGCCAGCGCCTCGGCCGGGCGGCCGGACTCCGCCAGCACCCGCATGAGCAGGTACCACAGCCGCTCCCGCAGTGGGTGCGCCGCGGTCAGCCCGTGCAGCTCCGCGACCAGTCCGGCCGCCAAGCCGCAACTCAGGTCGGCCTCGATCCGCAGCTCCACCGCGGCCAGCCGCAGCTCCTCCAGCCGGGCCGCCTCCGCCGTCGCGACCGGCCCCGGCGGCACGTCGGCCAGCGCCGCGCCTCGCCACAGCGCCAGCCCGTCCGCCAGCAGCTTCGCGGCCTGGCCTGCGTCGGCGCAGGTCAGCGCCCGCCGACCCGCCGCCAGCAGCTCTTCGAACCGGCCCGTATCCACGTCCACGGGAGCTATCGCCAGCCGGTACCCGGGAACCTGCGTCACCAGGATCTGCCCGCCGCGATCCCCGATCAGCCGCCGGACGCGCAGCACGTATCCGTTGACCAGCTTGCGGGCCGCGGCCGGCGGATTCTCCCGCCACAGCTCATCGATCAGCCGCTCGATCGAGACCACGTCCCCAGGGGCGGCCAGCAGCACGGCCAGCAGCGACCGCCACTTCGGCGCGGGCACCACGGCCCAGCCCGAGGCAGCCAGCACCTCCAGCGGTCCGAGAACGCGCCACCGGACCATCTGCCCCCCAGGGTCGCCAAGATGATGAGCAACACCCTAAGGCGCGCTCAGGACACCGGCCGCCGACGATCCCGCTACCGCGCCCGGGCTCCGGCGACGGAGTAGCCAGCACGGGTGTCCCCGCGCTCACCATGGTCAGGATCTCATCTTCAGAGTCGGCCGGGCGACGCCAGATACATCCGCTACCGTTGCCCGGCCGCGGGTAGCGGACGCGGATTGGGGAAGAGACCTTCGATGGCCGCCGCCACGCCGTCTTCGTCGTTGCTCGCGATGACCTGGTCAACCACGGCGAGCACGTCGGGGTGCGCGTTGGCCACGCCGTACGAGGTGCCGGCCCAGGCGAGCATGGGCAGATCGTTGACCATGTCGCCGAACGCCACCACGTCCCGCGCCGCGATGCCGAACCTGCCCGCGACGCTGGCCAGCGCGGACCCCTTGCTGACGCCGGCCGCCATCGCCTCGATCAGCCGCGGCCCGTTGGAGTGGCAGACCGTGACGATATCGCCGATGGCGGGAGCGGCCAGAGCCAGCAGCTCGTCGGCAGACAGCTCCGGGTGGCGGCCGAGGAGCTTGGCCGCGTCACGAGCCAGCAGCTGAGCATCTCCCTGCGGTGGCGAAGGCTCGCTGCCGTCCCAGCCGGACGGCTGGAAGACGGCGTCCCTGGCCATCGATTCGGCGTACTCGACACAGATGCCGATCCCGGGGATCGCGCGGCGCAGCCGACCGGCCGCCTCGGCCAGCACTGGCGCCGGAATGAGATGCTGGCCGACGACGGTCGCGCGGCCCAGGTCGTAGACCAGCGCGCCGTTGGCGCAGATCACCGTGCCCCGGTAGCCGATCGGCACCAGGACCTCCGCGGTGTGCCTCGGCGGTCGGCCGGTCAGGAAGAGAAGCCTGGCGCCCGCCCGCTCGACCCGGGCGAGGGCGGCGGCAGTCCGGCTGGAGACCGTCCCGTCCTGCCGCAGGATCGTGCCGTCGAGATCGGACGCGACCAGGCGCGGGCGGTCAACCCTCATGGCGGCACTCCTCAACGGCGCTCTCCTCAACAGTTCCCTGCTTTGCCGTGGCCCGTGCTGCGGTCGTCTGCGCTGCGGTCCGTGCTGCGGTCGCCCGTGCTGCGCAGCCGGCGTCAGGCCGTGCGGTCACGAAGGCCTCCTTCGGGCCGGCTGGCCGGGTGGCTCGTCGCACCGCGACCGGGCCGACGATGGTGATCAGCACGGTCAGCACGGTCGGGACGAGCAGGGCTATCCGCAGCGACGTCGCCCCGGCCACCGGGCCGATGACCGCGGGGCCGCCCAGCTCCCCGGCATAAGCGCAGGTCGCCACCAGCGACATGGCCCGGCCGACGGCCTGGTCAAGCTCGCCGACCGCGCTGAAGATGCCGGGCACCACCGTGGCGAGTCCCACCCCGGTTACGCCCCACCCGGCGTAGTCACACGGCAGGCCGCCGACCGGCAGCGATGGCGCTAGCAGCACGATCAGGTACCCGCAGACTGCGATCGCCCCGGCCAGGGCGATGGTCCGGACCGGGCCGAGCCGCCGGCGAACGCGGTCGCCGACTAGACGGCCGGCGGTCAGCGAGGCGGCGAAGACGGTGTAGGCCAGGGCCGCGGTCGCCGGGTCCGCGTGCAGTTCCCTGATCGCGTGCAGCGGCGCCCAGCTGTAGGCGGCCCCCTCGCAGAGGAACCCGGCCGCGGCGACCAGCCCGAGCAGCAGCACGATGCCGCGCCGAGCCGAGGCGGCGGTAGCTCCCGCCTCGCGGAGCGATGCGCGGGCGGGCTCCCTGCCGCCGGTCAGCAGCAGCGGTCCCGGCAGCAAGAGCAGCAGCGAAACGGCGCACGCCCCGCCGTCATCGGCACCGGCGCGTGCGCCCCGAACCGCAGCCCTGCGGCGATGACCGCGCTGCCGGCCACGCCGCCCACGCTCCACAGCCCGTGGAAGGCAGACATGATGGGCCGCCCGTACCGCTGCTCGACCGCGATCGCGTGCGTATTCATCGCCACATCCAGCGACCCGATGCCCGACCCGAGCACGAACGCCGCCACCAGCAGCACCGGAAAGCCGGGAGCCAGCGCCGGGCCGATCAGGGTGAGCGCCGTCAGCGGCCCGCCCACCCGGACGACGGTCCGGCTGGTCCAGCGATCGCACAGCCGCCCGGTCACGGGCATGATCGCCATGGCTCCGGCCCCGACCATCAGCAGGGCGACGCCGAGCCGCGTCTCGCCCAGGTGCAGCCGGGCGTTCAGCGCCGGCAGCGACGCGCTCCAGAGCGAGCAGATCACCCCGCACAGCCAGAACACCGCGAAGACGGACAGCCGGGCTCGCCTGACGTCGCGATGGGGCGCGACGCCGGGCCGATCGCGAGTCCCTGGCCGCGATAGCCAGCGCCGGACCGGCAGGGACGGGGGGCCGGCCGTCTCAACCCGGGCGGCCGCCTCGTCGCGCATCTAGCTCTGCCTCCCGGAGTTCGTCCCGCGGACGAGGAGCCGCCACGCAGGACCGTTTTGACCGCAACGAGCCCCAGCGACCGAATTTCACCCTACATTGCTCCGGTTTACCCGCCCCTGAGCTACGGCGCGGCCCTCCGCCGGCGCCCACCCGCCGCGGTGGGAACAGCCCGCCAATGAACACCAAAATGACAGCGACGGTCATAGAGGAACAGCAAATTCACATCCACGTTGATCAACTAGGGCGGGCGGGACAGGGGCTGAGGCGAGGGCCGGGCGCGGGACCGCAGCGGGATGAGCCAGGCTGGGCAACGCCGTGCGACGGCACCGCTGCGCGGGAGATCGTCGCGAGCGGGGGTTAGCATCGCGGCATGCTTGCTGCTGTTCTCGCGTTCGCCGGGATCGCGGCGATCGCGAACGCCACGCCGGGGCTGGACATGATGCTGGTCCTGCGGACCTCGGTGTCCGGCGGCAGGCGGGCTGGGCTGGCGGCCG
>DASXME010000242.1:0-19159 GCA_036495825.1 Streptosporangiaceae bacterium | reverse complement strand
GCGGTGTTCGACCGGCTGACGCCGTACCGCGACGTCGTTGCCGTGGACCTGCCCGGGCACGGCGAGTCCCCGCCGTTCGACCTCAGCCACCGGACGGCGATCGATGGGCTCGCCGAGGAGACGAACGGGCTGCTCGACGAGCTCGGGTTCGATCGTCCGCACATGGCTGGGAACTCGCTCGGCGGCAGGATCGCGCTGGAGGCCGCCATACTCGGCCGGGCGGCCAGCGTCACGGCGCTGTCCCCGGCGGGGTTCTGGCGCAGCGACCGCGAGCTGGCCTACATCACGGGCATCTTCAAGACGATGCTGGCCCTCGGGTCGCGGATCGAGCCGGTGACGCCGCGGCTGGCCAACAGCACCGCGGGCCGCGCCATCCTGTGCAGCACGATCGTGAGCCATCCCTCCCGGATGAGCGCGGAGCAGGCGCTGGGTGACGCGCGAGCGTTCGCGGCGGCCAGGCCGGCGATCAACGCGATCCTGGCGGAAGCCAGCACGTTCACCGGGCAGATCCCCGACGATGTGCCGGTCACCATCGCCTGGGGCGACCGGGACCGGCTGACCCGCCGGCGCCAGGCGCTGGTCGCCAGGCGGTTCCTGCCGCAGGCCCGGTTCGTCCGGCTGCCCGGCTGCGGCCACGTGCCCATGACCGACAACCCGGAGCTCGTCGCCCGGGTCCTGCTGGAGGGCAGCTCCCGGCCGGAGATCCCCGCCAGGCCGAGGCCGGCCGCAGCCAGCCGGCCCTTCAACGTCGCTCAGTAACCGCCGCCCGTCAGCCGGGTATCGGACGGCGGGCGGTGACGGTGAACTCGACGAGGGCGGGGCCGCCTCCGAAGTGATCACGGTCCTGTCCATCACAGCTCCTCTGCGATCTTGTGCTTGAGGTCCGCGAGCGCGGCCTCGTCGCGCTTGTAGAACGTCCACTGGCCGATGCGCTTGGACGTGACCAGGCCGGCCCGCGCCAGCGCCTGCAGATGCGTGGTCGCGGTCGGCTGGGCGACGCCGAGCTTGCGCGCGATGAACACCACGCACACGCCATCCTCGATCAGGTCGCCGTCCCGCTGCGGCGGGAAGTGCGCCCGCGGATCCTTGAGCCACTGCAGCACCTGCAGCCGCTTCTGGCTGGCCAGCGCGGCCAGCACTGTGCTGTCAAGCATGGCTGTCAAGCATGGCTGTCAAGCAAGCAACTCCCCGCGGGCGATTATGACGGCCGATCCGCCGACCTGCACCCCGGTCACCTTCCCCGCGTCACCTTCGGCGCGAGCGTAGAGGACGGACGGGCGGCCGATCTCCTCGCCCTGGCGGATCTCGATCTGCTGGCCGAAGCCGATCCAGCCGTGCCGGGCGAGATGGACGGCCAGCGGGCCGGCCGCGGAGCCGGTGGCCGGGTCCTCGGCGATGCCGAGCGCGGGCAGGAAGCAGCGCATCTTCCAGCGGTCCGCCGCGCCGCCAAAGCAGACGACGCCGCCGATGCCGGGCAGCCGGTGCACGGCGGCGATGTCCGGCTGCAGGCGGCTGACCGCCTCCTCGCCGTCGAACGCCAGGTAGGCGTACCGCGGCCCGTTGCGGTACGCATCGACCGGCAGCCGCGAGGATTCCGCCCCGATGGCGGCGAGCAGGTCGGCGGCCCGGTCGTAAGGCTCCCAGCTGGGCACCGGCTGCTGCATCTGGCCGGGCAGACCGGGCCGGCCGGGCTGACCGGCACCGCCCGCGCCGGCTTGCCCGTCGAACTCCACGGCGATGACCCCGGCCTCGGTCTCCAGCGCGATCGAGTCCAGGCCGCGCTGGCCGCAGAGCGTGAAGGCCGACCCGAGCGTCGGGTGCCCGGCGAACGGCAGCTCCTGGGTGGGAGTGAAGATCCGGATGCGCGCGTCGCCGCCCCGCTCGGGCGGCAGGACGAACACGGTCTCGGACAGGTTCATCTCCTTGGCTACCTGCTGCATCCGGTCCGCCGAGAGCCCGTCGCCGTCAAGGAAGACGGCCAGCGGGTTCCCCTGGAGCGGAGTGTCGGTGAACACGTCCACGATCACGTATCGACGCATAGAACAAAAGCTATATTGCTATCTTTCTATGCGCAACCCAGCGGCCCGGGAGCCGACTCGCGCGCAACACGCTACTGCTACGTTGGACCATCCCGCGAGCCACGGAGGGCCGATGCCGTCGCGCACGTTCACCGACTCGCAGACCTGGTACGCCGGGCTGCCCACCCTCAACGCGGCGGCATCCGCGCTGATCACCGACGAGGCCGGGCGGGCGCTGCTGGTCAAGCCTAACTACCGGGACCACTGGTCCCTTCCCGGTGGCATCCTCGAGCACGGCGAGCCGCCGCACGTCGGCTGCGCCCGCGAGGTCGAGGAGGAGCTCGGCCTGGCGATCACCCCGGGCCCGCTGCTCGTCCTGCACTGGACCCCGCCCGACCACGAACGCCCCCGCCCCTTCGTCTTCTTCGTCTTCGACGGCGGCGAACTATCGCCCCACACCACCATCAAGCTCCAGGTAGAAGAGCTAGACGACTACAGATTCACGGCCCCCGACGACTTCCCCGACTACCTCCCCCCACTGCTCCAGTCCCGCGTAACCACCGCGCTCCACGCCCTGAAGACGGGTTCCCCGGTCTACTTGACCCCCGATCCGGCGTAGCCCACCGAGCACTTGCCGTGCTCTGCCCCCACCAGACACGCGAAGGCGGGGTGGTCGGACTACCGACATTCGGCGTCAGCCGAGTCGGTAGTCCGAGCGTCCCGACCGAGCCCGCTTCTTACCACCGACCCCGATGCACTACGTCCTCGAACGAACGACGATCCGGCTGGCGGATAGGACCCAGCGCTCGCCCCGCCGGATACCCGAACGCCACTAGATACGCGCAGAACCGATCGTCAGGAAACCCGAGAATCGACCGCGCCAGTTCTTGGTCGCCGACCGCGGAATGCCCGCTGCCCACCCCTAGATCCGCTGCCGCGATCATCATGTTCATCGTCGCCTGGCCGAGGTCGTAGTAGATCGAGCCGCGCTGCCGCTCGCCGTCAGGGACCGGCGCGACCAGGGCGATCGTGGCCGCCGAGTGCGCCACGTGCCCGCCGCCGCGCCAGACTCCGGCCAGTTCGGCCAGCTGCTCCCGCTCGGTGACCGCGATGAAGTCCCACGGCTGGGTGTTCCGCGACGACGGCGCCCGGCGGCCGGCCTCCAGGATCCGGTCGAGATCAGCCGCGGCGATCGGCGCCTGCGCGTACTCCCTGACGTTCCTGCGGCTCGTGATCGCATCCCATGTTTCCGCCATGGTCCAACTATCCAGCAGACCGGCGCTCGATGCCGTAGCTAGCCCTGGAACCGTTCAGGAGGAAAATGAAAAGCCTCCGGGGCAGCCGTTACGCTCGGCGATCAGCCCGGCGACCGTCGCTATCGCGATCTCGGCCGGAGCGCGTGACCCGATGTTCAGGCCGATCGGCCGGTGCACGCGGGCGATGTCGGCGGCGGCCACGCCGAGCTCAGTGAGCAGCGGTATGTGCGGGCCGGGATGGCGCGGGCTGCCCATCAGGCCGATCCAGCCGGCCCGCGCGGCCAGCGCGTCGCGGAGCATCACGCCGAGCTCGGGCCGGTGGTGATCGGTGACGACGACGTCGGCGCCGGGCGGGCAATCGGCGAAGCTGGCCGCCACCGGCAGGCCGGACGATCCGGCGGCGGCCGCGCGGGCCGGGTCGGGCTCGAGCAGCACCGGGCTATATCCGGCGTCGCTGCCGTAGCGGAGCAGGTATTCGGCGACCGGCGAGGCGAACACCGCGACGAGCGTCCTGTCCTCGGGCGGGACGGACGGGTGACCGTGCGCGACCGCGCAGGCCGGATCCTCGATCTGATCGGTCATGACTACGAGCTTGCCACGGCCAGCGACCTTATCGCCGCTTCGGGCGGACATCCTCTCGCCAGAGGTCCAATACCTGGTCGATGCCTGGGCGGACCCGTTCGCGGGCCGCCGCCCGGTCGTGGCCTGACATGAGCAATTCGTCGTAGCTGGTGTCCTCGTGCCGCACCGAGGCAATCACGGCCCGCGTGATCGCTTCCGGGTCCAGCGCCCGCGCCGCCGCCGATCGGCCGACGCGCCCGCTGCCCCGGGTGGCTGCGTGCCGTGCGATCGCCGCTGCCCGCCGCGCGGGGCAGCGAGGAAACAGTCGGATGATCTCGCTGGCCATCGTGGCCTGGAACTCCAGATCCTCCTCCGCTCGGCGCACGCGGTCGCGCTCCCTGCGCCGTTCCCGTACCTCCTGGTCTGCGAGGCATTGCTCTTCTGCGCGGCCGAGTGCCGCTTCCTCAACCAGGATTCCCTGCCGTTCGTACCGCTTGCGCGATCTGCTGAACCTGACAACCACCGCGGCCAGGCCGCTCTCCTTCCTCGCCCGGCGGCTGAGAGCCGCGTCGCCGGCCGGAAGGAACACCAGGTGGCCAAGGTCAGCGCAGGTCAGGCAGATCGGGCCAGCGTCCTCCATGACGAGGTAGGGACCGGTATCCCGGCAGTTGGCGCAGGTCTATTCCTTGAGCGGCTCGATAGCGAGCAGGTCGGGTGCCCGGCTCGGCCGCTGCACGCGAGGCCCTGGCTGGGCGCCGGGCCGGCGCGGCACGCCGTCCTCGGGCTCATCCATTCTGCGAGCGTAGCGACGGCGCTGCCGCGAAGGGCGGCGATCTTCCGGTCTCGGGCCTACACGCCGCGTCACCGGCGCCGGAGGGCCGGGTCAGCGACGCCGGAGAGCCGGGTTGGCGAGGGACGGCGGCTGGTACCCGCGGTCGGGCGGGTTGAGGTTGATGCCGGGCGGGACGATCTCGTCGATCTTGTCGAGCACGTCGGGGGTCAGCACGACGTCGGCGGCGGCGAGCTGGTCCTCCAGGTGCGCCATGGTCCGCGGCCCGATGATGGCCGCGGTGACGGCCGGGTGACCGGTCACGAAGGCCAGCGCGAGCTGGATGAGGGTCAGGCCGGCCTCTTCGGCCAGCACGGCCAGCTTCTCAGCGGCGTCCAGCTTCGCCTGGTTGCCGGGCAGGCTCAGGTCGAACCGGTGCGGCAGCCGCTCCGCCCGGGTGCTGGCCGGCAGGTCGCTGCCCTTGCGGTACCGCCCGGACAGCCAGCCTCCGGCCAGCGGGCTCCACGGGATGACGCCCATGCCGTAGCGCTGGCAGGCCGGCAGGATCTCGTCTTCCACCCCGCGCACGAGGATCGAGTACGGCGGCTGCTCGCAGACGAACCGCTCCCGCCCGCGCCGCTGCGCGGTCCACTGGGCCTCGACGATCTCCGAGGCCGGGAACGTCGAGCTGCCCGCGTAGCAGATCTTCCCCGCCCTGATCAGGTCGGTCAGCGCGGCCAGCGTCTCGTCGATGTCCGCCGTCGGATCCGGCCGGTGAATCTGGTACAGGTCAATGCGGTCGGTGCCCAGGCGGCGCAGGCTGTTCTCGCATTCGCGGATGAGCCAGCGCCGCGAGTTGCCCTGCTCGTTGACGTCGTCACCCATCCGGGCGTGCGCCTTGGTGGCCAGCACGACCCGGTCCCGCTTGCCGCCGGCCAGCGCCTTGCCGACGATCTCCTCCGACTCGCCGGACGAGTACACGTCCGCGGTGTCGATGAAGTTGATCCCGGCGTCCAGTGCCCGGTCGATGATCTTGATCGACTCATCGTGGTCGGGATTGCCCCAGGACCCGAACATCATCGCGCCCAGGCACAGCTGGCTGACCCGGACGCCGGTGGTACCAAGCACGCGCATCTCCATGCCTCCACCCTACGGGGCCTATGGGCCTAGGGCGGGGCCGGGCGGGCGGCTCAGGCCGGTGCCCCCTTGAGGCTGCCGATGCCGAGCGATCCGGGCGGCCTGCCCCCTTCGGCCTCCCGCACGTAGGCTTCCGGGTCCTTGTCCACCGGCCGGATGCCGGCGAAATGCCGCGCCTCGAACGCGACGAAGGCCACCGCCAGCTGGTGCCGGAGCGCAAGCCCGGCGTACCGCCGGAAGTCGGTGAGGCCTTCGCGTTCCTCTTCGCCCATATGGTCGCTGTTGGCCAGGTTCACCGCGGCCACCGCGGCGTGCCATCCGTCGCTGCCGACCTCGTGGCCGGCGACCGCGGCGATCGTGTCCCTGATGTCGTTGTGGTCGCCGATGGCGTCCCTGGTCTCCTCCTCGGCGCTGCCCACGCGTCCCGCGAGCTGGCCCGCCTTGAGCAGCTGAGGGTAGAAGATCTCCTCCTCTGCCGCGGCGTGCACCTCCAGGAATGTCGCCAGCCGGGCCCACACGACGGCCAGCGTGCCGGCGTCGGCCGGGTCGACCTGCTCGAGTATCGCGAACCGCCTACGCTGTTCGTGATGATCATCGAGGATCAGCTGGGTGATGTCCACGGAGCCTCCTTTGGCCGCCGGCGAGTTTAACGCTCTTGGTACCGAGCAGTACAGCAGACGTCCGGGCACCGGCTTGCCCCCGCCGACTCGCTGCGAGGTGCTCATGCGTCGCTTCATCGTGGTTTCTGCGCTGTCAGCGTTCGCCGCGACCCTGGCGGCCGCGCCGTCGCTGTCCGCAGCGGCCGCGGCCGCGGGCCAGGCCGCGCCCGCCGTCGTCGCCGCTGCCGCCAAGCAACCGGTCGCCGTGGGCACCGGCGGCGCCGTGGCGTCCATGGATCTGAACGCCAGCCAGGCCGGCATCGCGGTACTCAAACGGGGCGGCAACGCGATCGACGCCGCGGTCGCCACGGCGAGCACGCTGGGGGTGACGATCCCGTTCGTGGCCGGCCCGGGCGGCGGCGGCTTCATGGTGATCTACCTGGCCCGAACGCACCAGGTGATCACCATCGACGGCCGCGAGACCTGCCCGCGGGCCTGCACGCCGTCGATGTTCACCAACCCCAAGACCGGCAAGCCGCTCGGCTACTTCTACGCCTCGGATCAGCCGCTCGCCACCGGCGTCCCGTCTATGGTGGCCACCTGGGCGAAGGCAGTCGGCCGGTACGGGCGGCAGAGCCTGGCCGCGGATCTCCAGCCCGCGATCGCGGTCGCCGGCCACGGCTTCCGGGTCAACCCGGACTTCCGGCAGCTCGAGCAGTCCGACCTGCCCGAGCTGCGCGCCTACCCGGCCAGCCGCGACCTGTTCCTCACCGCGGCCGGCAACGCGCTGCCGGTCGGCCACCTGCTGCGCAACCCGGACCTGGCCAGGACCTACCAGCTGCTGGCCCGCCGCGGCCCCGGATTTCTCTACAACGGGCCGCTCGGCCAGGCCGTCGTCCGCGCCGACGATCACCCGGTCACCACCCCGGGCAGCCACATCGTGCAGCTGCCCGGGATCATGACGACGAGCGACCTGCGCGCCTACACGGCCCGGGTTCAGCCGCCCACCCACGTGACCTACCGGGGCCTGGACGTCTACAGCATGGCCCCGCCGTCCAGCAGCGGGTCCACCGTCGGCGAAGCGCTGAACATCCTGAGCGGATGGAACCTCCCGGCCGAGCCGAGGGCGACGGCGCTCTTCCACTACCTGGAGGCGTCGCGCCTGGCCTATGCCGACCGCAACGCCTACGTCGGCGACCCGCGCTACGTCGGGGTGCCGCTGCACGGACTGCTGAGCCCCGCGTTCGCCGCGTCCAGGCGCTGCCTCGTACACGGCCAGGCCCTCGTCTCCCCGGTGGCGCCCGGTGATCCTTTCCCTCCGTACGAGAGGTGCCCGGGCCCGAACGCACGCAGTGGGTCGTCGGCGCCTGCCGTGACCGCCTCGCACGAGGGTCGTCACACCAACAACATCGTGACGGCCGACAAGTGGGGGGACATCGTCGCCTACACGAACACCATCAACTTCTTCGGCGGCAGCGGCCAGACCGTTCCGGGGTACGGCTTCCTGCTCAACAACGAGATGACCGACTTCGACTTCGCGCCGCCCGCGCCCGGCGCCTATGACCCCAACCTGCCGGCCGGCGGGAAGCAGCCGCGGTCCAGCATGGGCCCGGCGATGGTGCTCCGCGCCGGGCAGCCGGTCTTCACCGTCGGCGCGGCCGGCGGCTCGACCATCATCACGACGATCCTGCAGATCATCCTGAACCACGTGGACTTCGGCATGTCGCTGCCGGCGGCGCTGGCGGCCCCGCGGGTGAGCCAGCGGAACTCGCCCACCTCGCTCGCCGAGCCCGCCTTCTACAACAGCGCTCTGCGGCGGCAACTGCAGCGGGAATTTGGCGAGCAGTTCACGCTGGCCACCGGCCCGATACTCCCGCTGGACCACTATCCGGGCGACGCGACCGCGCTCCAGGCACTCGGCCACGGCCGGTTCGAAGCAGTCGCCGAACCGGTCCGCCTGGGCGGCGGCAGCGCCCTCGTCGTGAACCCGTCGCCCTGACCGGCTAGTTCACCAGCGGTCCCGCATGGTTACCGGATCGCGGCGACGTCTCACATGTTGGACACCAGCATGCCGTCGGAGCCTCGTTTCCATGATCTTTTCGTCTTTGCACGCGGTACAACCAAAACCGAGGGTGGTTTGTCCCGATTCCATGGTCGTAACGCGTGCTATGTGGGGTCCCGTGTCTCACAATGCGAGACACGGGACCGATCATGGCGCTCCGGGGTTTCCGCGGAAACGCGTGGCGTTCCCGCGGAAACGCAGCGAACGTCAGGCTAGGCCGAGCAGGGACTCGATGCCGACCGTGAGGCCGGGCGGCAGCGCGGAGATCCGGCGGACGGCGAGCAGCACTCCGGGCATGAACGACGCCCGGTCGAGCGAGTCGTGCCTGATGGTCAGGGTCTCGCCGTGCCCGCCGAGCAGCACCTCCTGGTGGGCCACCAGGCCCGCCAGCCGGACCGCGTGCACGTGCACGTCGCCGACGACCGCGCCGCGGGCGCCGGGCACCTGGGTCACGGTCGCGTCCGGGGGGGCGCCCAGGCCGGCCGAGGCCCGGGCCTCGCTGATCAGCGAGGCGGTACGCAGCGCGGTGCCCGAGGGCGCGTCGACCTTGCCCGCGTGATGCAGCTCAACGACCTCGGCCGACTCGAAGAACCGGGCGGCCAGCCCGGCGAAGTGCATCATCAGGACCGCGCCGACGGAGAAGTTCGGGGCGATCAGCACGCGGCCGTCCTTCCGGCCAGCATCATCCTGGCCGGCACCGTCCGGGCCGCCGGCCAGCCAGGTCGCGACCTCGGCGAGCCGCGCCTCGTCGAAGCCGGACGTGCCGACCACGCAGTCCAGGCCACGGCCGATGCACCAGCGCAGATTGTCCATGACGGCGGACGGGTGAGTGAAGTCCACCACCACGTCGCAGCCGCCGAGCCGCTGCCGGTCGTCGCCGACGTCCAGCTCGGCCGCCAGCGTCAGGTCGTCGGCCGCGCCGATCGCGCGGCCGACCTCCAGCCCCATGCGCCCCTGGGCGCCGAGTACCCCTACCTTGATCATCGTGCCCCGGCCCGGCCGGGCTCAGCCGAGCGCGGAGGCGAAGACGCTGGCGTCATCGAACGGGCCGACGACGGCCAGCACCTTCGGCCGGGACAGCACGTCGGCGGCCACCGCGCGCACCTCGTCGTGCGTCACGCCCTCGATCGAGGCGAGGATCTCATCGACCGGCTCCAGCCGCTGGTACACGAGCTCGGACTTGCCCAGCCTGCTCATCCGCGACGACGGGTCCTCCAGTCCGAGCACGATCGAGCCGCGCAGCTGACCCTTGCCCCGGTCGAGCTCGAGGTCGCTCAGGCCGCTGTCGATTACCCTGGCGATCTCTTCGCGGCAGATCGCGAGCACCTCGTCGGCCTTGGCCGGCAGGCAGCCGACGTACACCCCCCAGACGCCGGTGTCGGCGAGCTGGGAGTTGAAGCTGTACACCGAGTAGGCCAGGCCGCGCTTCTCGCGCACCTCCTGGAACAGCCGGGACGACATGCCCCCGCCGAGCGCGGCGTTCAGCACGCCGAGCGGGAACCGGCGCGGGTCGGTCCGGGACAGGCCGGTGCAGCCGAGCACCAGGTTGGCCTGCTCGATACCGCGAGACACCAGCCGCAAGCCGTCGGCGCCGGTACCCGCGGGCACCCGGTAGGTGCCGCCCACCCGCGGTGCGGCCGGCTCGCTGTGCGCCGCCGCCCCGCCCGTGACGCCGGCGAAGGCCTGCTGGACCAGGTCGACCACCGTCTCGTGGCGGAGGTTGCCCGCGGCCGCGACCACCAGGTGGGGCGGGGTGTACATGTCCTGGTAGTGCTCCACGATCTGGTCACGGCTGATCGTGTTGATCGAGCTCACCGTGCCCAGGATGGGGCGGCCGAGCGGGCTGTCGCCGAATAGCTCGGCGGCGAAGGCCTCGTGCACGGTGTCCGAGGGATCGTCCTCGTTCATCGCGATCTCTTCGAGCACCACGCCGCGCTCGGCGTCCACGTCGCGCGGCGTGATCAGCGAATCCGCCACCATGTCGCACAGCACGTCGATCGCCAGCGGCAGGTCGGCATCGAGCACCCGCGCGTAGTAGCAGGTGAACTCCTTGCCGGTAAACGCGTTCAGCTCACCGCCCACCGCGTCCATGGCCGCCGAGATGTCCAGCGCGGTTCGCCGGTTCGTGCCCTTGAACAGCAGGTGCTCCAGGTAGTGGGTGGCGCCGGCGTGCGGGATGTCCTCATCGCGCGAGCCGACCCCCACCCAGATGCCGATCGCCGCCGACCGCACCGCGGGCAGCGACTCGGTGATGATCCGGAGTCCGCCGGGGAGCACGGTCCTGGCGACGGTGCCGTCACCGGGCGACAGCCGGGGCGTTGCCGCCCCGGCCTGCCGGTGACCCTCAGGGCCGGTGTGACCGGCCCGCTGATGGGTGCTCACGACTCGCGTGGCCCCCGGTGACGGGTCCTTGTCCTGTGATGCCCGTCGCGGCCGCCCTCACGGTCACCGTGGCTGCCGTCCCTGTCACCCCGGCCACCGTCACGGTCGCCGCCGCGCGGGCCCGCCTCAGCGCCCTCGGTGTGGCCCTCGGCGGCCTCCCGCTCGGCTACCTCCACCGGGATCAGGGAGAGCTTGCCCCGGTCGTCGACCTCACGGATCTCGACCTGGATCTTCTCCCCCACCTTGATCACATCGTCCACGTTGTCGATCCGCGCGCCGCCGTGCAGCTTGCGGATCTGGGTGATGTGCAGCAGGCCGTCCTTGCCGGGCAGCAGCGAGATGAACGCGCCGAACGTGGTCGTCTTCACCACCGTGCCGAGGAAGCGCTCGCCGACCTCGGGGATGTGCGGGTTGGCGATCGCGTTGACCGCGGCCCTGGCCGCCTCGGCGGACGGGCCGTCGGTGGCGCCGATGTAGATGGTGCCGTCGTCCTCGATCGTGATCTCGGCGCCGGTGTCCTCCTGGATCGAGTTGATCATCTTGCCCTTGGGCCCGATGACCTCGCCGATCTTGTCCACCGGGACCTTGACCGTGATGATCCGGGGCGCGTTCGGGCTCATCTCGCCCGGCGCCTCGATGGCCTCGCTCATCACCTCGAGGATGGTCAGCCTGGCCGCCCGCGCCTGGGTGAGCGCGCCGGCCAGCACCGACGCCGGGATGCCGTCCAGCTTGGTGTCGAGCTGCAGGGCGGTGATCACGTCCTTGGTCCCGGCGACCTTGAAGTCCATGTCGCCGAACGCGTCTTCGGCGCCGAGGATGTCGGTCAGCGTGACGTACTCGCCGCCCTCGTTCATCAGGCCCATGGCGATGCCGGCCACCATGTCCTTGAGCGGCACGCCCGCGTCAAGCAGCGACATGGTGGACGCGCAGACCGAGCCCATCGAGGTGGACCCGTTGGAGCCGAGCGCCTCGGACACCTGCCTGATCGCGTACGGGAACTCCTCGCGGGTGGGCAGCACGGGCACCAGCGCCCGCTCGGCGAGCGCCCCGTGGCCGATCTCGCGGCGCTTGGGCGATCCGACCCGGCCGGTCTCGCCGGTCGAGTACGGCGGGAAGTTGTAGTTGTGCATGTAGCGCTTGGTGCGCTCGGGGTTGAGAGTGTCGATCATCTGCTCCATGCGGAGCATGTTCAGCGTGGTCACGCCCATGATCTGGGTCTCGCCGCGCTCGAACAGGGCGGAGCCGTGCACCCGGGGCAGCACGTGCACCTCGGCGGACAGCTGCCGGATGTCGGCGAGCCCGCGGCCGTCCATCCGGATCTTGTCGCGGATCACCCGCTCCCGCACCAGCTTCTTGGTCAGCGACCGGTAGGCGGCGCTGATCTCCTTCTCCCTGTCCTCGAACTGGCTGGACAGCTTCTCGACGGCCAGCGCCTTGATCCGGTCGGTCTCGGCCTCGCGCTGCTGCTTGCCCGCGATCGTGAGCGCCGCGGCCAGCTCGTCGGATACGGCGTCGGCCAGCGCGTCGTAGACGTCCTGCTGGTAGTCGACGAAGATCGGGTACTCGGCCGTCTCCTTGGCCGCCTCGGCGGCTATCGCCAGCTGCGCCTCGCAGAGCGCCTTGATGAACGGCTTGGCCGCCTCCAGTCCCTGGGCCACCGTCTCCTCGGTCGGCGCGACGACGCCGCTGTCGGCGTCGGCGAGCAGGCGCAGGGTCTTCGGCGTGGACTCCGCCTCGACCATCATGATCGCCACGTCGCCGTCGTCCAGCACCCGGCCGGCCACGACCATGTCGAAGGTCGCCTCGTCGAGCTGCGGGTGGGTGGGGAAGCCCACCCACTGGCCCTTGATCAGCGCCACCCTGACGCCGCCGATCGGCCCGGAGAACGGCAGCCCGGCCAGCTGAGTGGACAGCGAGGCGGCGTTGATGGCCACCACGTCGTACAGGTGCTCGGGATGCAGGGCCATGATCGTCTCGACGATCTGGATCTCGTTGCGCAGGCCCTTGACGAACGACGGCCGCAGCGGCCGGTCGATCAGCCGGCAGGTCAGGATCGCATCCTCAGACGGACGGCCCTCCCGGCGGAAAAACGAGCCGGGAATCCGGCCTGCCGCGTACATCCGCTCCTCCACGTCCACCGTGAGCGGGAAGAAGTCGAGGTTGTCCTTGGGCTTCTTGGATGCCGTCGTCGCCGACAGCACCATCGTCTCGTCGTCGAGGAAGACGACGGCGGACCCTGCCGCCTGGCGGGCTAGCCGCCCGGTTTCAAATCTGATCTTGTGAATGCCGAACTGGCCGTTGTCTATGACGGCCTCGGCGCTATACACACCCTCCACGGGTGAGACCTCCTTGCGGGTTCGTGCGGTTGCTACCGCACCCGAGTTCCCGCGCCCTGGCGCTCGCGCCTGGCTGCCCGCTCCGGGGCGTGCCACTACCGCGATGCGGCTGCGTGGCTCGTAGCGCCGGCCGGTCTTCGATCGAAGCCCTCGGCGTGTCCGCTGGCGGCAGCGCTTGCGCGCATGGCCTGACGTGCGGATCCGGGGACCACTACCGAGGACCGGCCCATAGTGCCTTGCGACGCGCCGGGCCTGGCCGCGGGACATTCATCCTTGGTTGTATTCAGTTGTCATGACGGGCACGGCCGGACATATCCGGAGGATGCTCACCGCAAACCGACTGGCCCCCGAGCTTGAACTGCTTTGCTCAAGCTACCGCTATGCCGCGGCCGGCTCCGTCATCGGGCGCGCGTGGCGCCCCTAGCCGACTGGACGGGCGCAGTTACCTGCGCAGGCCCAGGCGCTCGATAAGCGCACGGTAACGGGTGATATCGGTCTTCTGCAGGTACTTGAGCAGTCGCCTGCGCCGGCCGACGAGCAACAGCAGCCCGCGACGGCTGTGATGGTCGTGCTTGTGCACCTTGAGGTGCTCGGTCAGGTCGCTAATCCGTCGGGTCAGCAGCGCGACTTGGACTTCCGGCGAACCGGTGTCACCCTCACTGGTTGCGTGCTGACCGATGATCTCCGTCTTCACGGATGTGTCAAGCGGCACGTGGCTCCTTCGTCTGAATCGTCTCCTGCGCTCCCGGTCCGGTATAGCCGCAGCTCAGGCAGAGAGGTGCTGGGAAAACCCGGGGACCTCATCATCTGCTGCATGAGGGCGCAGCAAACACGGCTAACCACCCACCGGTAGCAACTCACGGTACCACGCGCGCCACCCCGCGGGGGCCGCGCTAGTAGATCACCCGGCTGTCCGCGCTGACCCGCCTGGCCCGGGACTTTCGCAGGTCGCGGGTCACGCTCAGCCGCCGCAGCCACCGGTCCGTCCCGTCGAAGCGAGCCTGAAACGCCCGCCTGCCGTGCACCGCCCGGTAATTATCGAGAATAAGTATCTCACCGGCCTGCAGGGCATATCCCCTGATGCTGGCGTCAATGCCGCGAGAAAGCTGGCGGAAGGCATTCTTCGCGGCTTCGCCAACCCGGGTGAGATCCATGTAGTAGGGATCGATGCGCAGGTACGGCCGGTCATCGGCCCCCGACAGCACGGCCACCCGCGGCGGGTGCGCATCGATCTCCGTCATCCACTCGTAGCAGCGCTCGGTCAGCTCGGCGGATCTCTGCTGCGATCCGGCTGGCCACCGGTGATACGGAAGGTGCCCGAGATCCGGCCTGATCGGGAAGATCGGCAGGCGCAGGATGTCCATGACGTCGCTGGGCAGCGCGATCCCGTCCAGGCTGGCGTAGGTCGTCTCCACGTCGCCGGGGTTGCGCAGGCAGGCCAGGCCGACGTAGTCGGGCCGTAGCGGGTGGAACGCCTCGGCCGTGCGCCACGACAGCAGCCGGCGGCTGCCGGAGTCCAGCTGCTCTCCGGCGTGCTCCCTGATGGGCAGGACGTCATGAACAAGATGACCGTCCTGCTGCGTCGACCATGCGATCGGCTCGCCGAGAATGCAGCCGCACAGAACCAGGAAGATATCCATGTCCAGCGTCGGCGAATGCTCCACCGGGCGCGCCCAGTGTGACGGCGTGGGACCGATCTGGTGCCCGTCCACGGGGTAGCCGCCGATCACGCAGACCGCCGCCTCTTCCGCCAGCCGGAAGGAGACCAGGAACTCGCGCAGGTCTCTCGGCAACTCGTGCGCGTAGGCCGCCACCACCGAGAGAAAACCGGGATCTTCCGTGGTCGAGTACTTATTGGTGATGCTTTCGACCAGCGATCTGATCGATATTAAATCGTCGCGGCTTATATCGTATCTGTGCATTGCTGACGCACCGTCTCTCCCGCATTCCCCGTCGCACGGCGCGGGTATTGCCCCCAGAATCAGAGTAGGCAGTGCAGCCGCCCCGAGTCCATGCAGTCTAACCGGCAACATTCCGGCAAAGTTCGTATGCCGAACCGCCGCCCGGGGATTACGGTGCCGCGGGCGTGTCGCCGGAGGTGAGCGACCGGGCCTGGTCTACGTCGAGGTGCATCTGGGCGACGAGGGCGTCGACCGAGTCGAACCTGAGCGTGGCCCGCAGCCGCGCGGTGAAGTCGACTGCGACGTGCGCCCCGTACAGGTCGAGGTCGTCGCGGTCGAGGGCGTACGCCTCGACCGTCCGCTCCCCCGCCTCGAACGTCGGGTTGGTGCCGATCGAGATCGCGGCGGGCCAGCGCTCGGCCGCCGACCCGTCCAGGTCCAGGCTGGACAGCCAGCCCGCGTATACCCCGTCGGCCGGGATCGCGGTGTGCGGCGGGCTCTCCACGTTCGCGGTCGGGAAGCCCAGCGCCCGGCCGCGCTGGCGGCCGCGGACCACGACGCCCTCCACCCGGTGCGGCCGGCCGAGCGCACCGGCGGCCGCTGTCACGTCCCCCTCGGCCAGCCGGCCCCTGATGTACGTCGAGGAGATCGTCACGCCGCCGGCCACCAGCAGCGGCACGCCGTCGGCGCTGAAGTCGTACTTCTCGCCCAGCTGGCTGAGCAGCGCCACGTCGCCGGCCGCCTTGTGGCCGAACCTGAAGTTCGCGCCGACCACCACCCGGGCCGCGTGCAGCCGGTCGGCCAGCACCATCCGGACGAACTCGTCTGGGCCGAGCAGCGAGAACTCGTGGCTGAACGGCAGCACGCACACCGCGTCGACGCCGAGGCCGGCCAGCAGCTCGGCCCGCCGCCGCATCGTGCACAGGAACGGCGGATGGGTTCCCGGCCGCACCACCTCGTCCGGGTGCGGGTCGAAGGTGATCACCACGACCGGCAGCCGCATCCGCTGCCCGGCATCCAGGGCGCGGCCGATGATGCGCTGATGACCGCGGTGCACGCCGTCGAACACGCCCGCCGTGACGACGCAGGCATCCCAGCCGTCTGGAACGTCGGCCAGCCCATGCCAGCGTTGCATGCCGTGCACCTCCGCCTTCGTCGGACTCCAGCGCCCGAGCGGGCCCCGTCCCCCCAAGCCTGCCACGCGATCGGCGCGGCCCGAACCGGGGCCACCTGGGGCCACCTGGACCCGCCCGGAGCAGCCCCCGCCGGGCGGTCAGGGCCAGAAGACGGCGAGCGGACGGGCTACGCCGCCCTCTTCGGCCAGCAGGGCCAGGAAAGTTCCATCAGGCCCGAACGCCGCAAGCGGGCTACCGCTCACGCCGGAAGCGGGCAGCCGGCCGCCGTGCGAGAGCAGCGTGGCCTGGGCCTCGGTCACGTCGAGCCGGGCAAAGGCAGCCGCGGCCGCCGCCGCGAGCGGCAGCACGGTGAGCTCGTCGGCGAGCTGGTCGAGCGTGCGCGCCTGGTCCTCGCGGTACGGGCCGACCCTGGTGCGCCGCAGCCGGGTGAGGTGCCCGCCCACGCCCAGCGCGGCGCCGATGTCGCGGGCCAGCGCGCGGATGTAGGTGCCGCTGGAGCAGGTGACCGACACGTCGGCGTCGAGCAGGTCGCCGTCGCGGCGGATGGCGTGCACGCAGAACTCGGTCACGGTCACGGTGCGCGGCTCGAGCTCGGGAGGCGCGCCCTCGCGGGTGAGCTTGTAGGCCCGCTGGCCGCTGACCTTGATCGCGCTCACCGCCGGCGGGACCTGCCGGATCTCGCCGCGCAGGGCGGCGACCGCCGCCGCCAGGTCGTCGTCGCTGACCCGGCCGGCCGGGGTCGAGGCGACAATCTGCCCGTCGGCGTCGTCGGTGTCGGTGACCTGGCCGAGCCGGATGGTGGCCGCGTACTGCTTCTCGGTCAGCGCGAGGTGGCCGAGCAGCCTGGTGGCCTTCTCCACCCCCACCACCAGCACGCCGGTCGCCATCGGGTCCAGCGTGCCGGCGTGGCCGACCCGGCGGGTGCCGGCCAGCTTGCGGATCCGCGCCACGACGTCGTGCGAGGTCAGCCCGGCCGGCTTGTCCACGATGACCAGGCCGCCCGGCGCCGGCGGCGGCTTCACGAGCGCGGGTATCCCGGGTCGCCGCCGGCCGGCTTGGCGCCGGCCGACAGCTCTGACTCGTCAGCGTCGTCGTCCTGCGCGTCGTCGTCCTGCGCTGCGTCCGGCGACGGCTTGTACGGATCCGCGTCGCCGGCCGGCTCGGCGCCCTCCCTGCTGAGCGCCAGCGCCGCGTCGGCCTCCCGGGCGCGGATCACCAGCTCCTCGATGTGCTGGACGTTCTGCGGAACCATGTCCGGCACGAACGCCAGCGACGGAGTGTGCCGCAGGCCGGTCTGGTGGCCCACCTCCGACCGGATCAGGCCGGTGGCGCTGGCCAGCGCGGCCGCGGAATCCGCCTGCTCCTGCGGGGTGCCGTAGACGGTGTAGAAGACCGTCGCCTCCCGCAGGTCGTTGGTCAGCCTGGCCTCGGTCACGGTCACGAACCCGAGCCGCGGATCCTTGATCCGCCGTTCCAGCATCTCGGCCACGATCTGCGCAATACGGTCAGCCAGCTTGCGTGCCCTGGCGGCGTCCATCGCCCTCAGTCCTCCTCACCGAACAACCGCTGCCGCGCCGACAGCAGCTCGACCTCCGGGCGGGCGGCGACGAGCCGCTCGCATGCCATCAGCACCTCCGTGCAGTGCCCCGCCGTCGCGGCCACGACCGCCACTCCGATTTCCGTCCGCCGGTAGACGTCCAGGTGACCGGTCTCGGCCACCGCCGCGCCGGGAAAGCCGCGTCGCAGGTCGGCGATTAGCGGCCGGACCGCCGAGCGCTTCTGCTTCAGCGAGCGGACATCGCCCAGCAGCACGTCGAGGGTCAGCGCGCCGACATACACGACGGGCTCAGCGGGCGCGTGGCTTCTCCCGCATCTCGAACGTCTCGATCACGTCCTCGAGCTTGATGTCGTTGTAGCCGATGCCGATACCGCACTCGAAGCCGTCGCGGACCTCGGTCACGTCCTCCTTGAACCGGCGCAGCGACTCCACCGTGAGGTTGTCCGAGACGACCACGCCGTCGCGGATCAGGCGCGCCTTGCTGCCCCGGTTGATCGTGCCGGAGCGGACCAGCGAGCCCGCCACGCTGCCGATCCTGGGCACCCGGAAGACTTCCCTGATCTCGGCCGTGCCGAGCTGGACTTCCTCGAACTCGGGCTTGAGCATGCCCCGCAGCGCGAGCTCGACTTCCTCGATGGCCTGGTAGATCACCGAGTAGTACCTGATGTCCACGCCCTCGCGCTGGGCCAGCTCGCCGGCCCGGCCCGCGGGCCTGACGTTGAAGCCGATGATCACGGCGTCCGACGCGATGGCCAGGTTCACGTCGTCCTGGGTGATGGCGCCGACGCCGCGGCCGATCACCCGCAGGGCGACCTCCTCGCCGACGTCGATCTTCACCAGGGCATCCTCGAGTGCCTCGACCGATCCGGAGACGTCGCCCTTGATGATCAGGAGCAGCTCCTCCTTCTCGCCTTCCTTCAGCGCGGACTCCAGGTCCTCCAGCGTGACCCGGCGGCTGCGGCGGGCGAACTGCGCGCTGCGCTCTCGCGCCTCGCGGCGCTCGGCGATCTGCCGGGCCATCCGGTCGTCGGAGACGACGATGAAGCTGTCCCCGGCGCCCGGCACGGCGGTCAGGCCGAGCACCTGCACCGGCCGCGACGGCGGCGCTTCCTTCGTGGGGTCGGCGTTCTCGTCGAGCAGCGCCCGCACCCGGCCGAACGCCTCGCCGCAGACGATCGAGTCGCCGACGTGCAGCGTGCCGCGCTGCACGAGCACGGTGGCCACCGGACCGCGACCGCGGTCCAGGTGCGCCTCGATCGCCACGCCCTGGCCGTCCTGGTTGGGGTTGGCCCGCAGGTCCAGTTCGGCGTCCGCGGTCAGCACGATCGCCTCGAGCAGCCGGTCAATACCGGTGCCCTCGCGGGCGGAGACGTCCACGAACAGCGTCTGGCCGCCGAACTCCTCGGCCACCAGGCCGTACTCGGTGAGCTGGGCACGCACCCGC